>NZ_CAJLNI010000104.1 GCF_905207935.1 uncultured Haemophilus sp. | reverse complement strand
CACTTAATGCCATTTCGTTACCCTTAAATCAAGTCAATTTAATTGAAGCCTCTGCCGGTACTGGGAAAACCTATACCATCGGTTCTATCTATCTTCGTTTACTTTTACAGGCAGGTAAAAATTGTTTTTCTCGTCCGTTAAATGTGGAAGAGATTTTGGTCGTAACCTTTACTGAAATGGCGACGGAAGATTTAAAACGCAAAATTAGGGAACGTTTAACGGCGGCAATTTCGGTTTTTTCTGAATATTATGAGACAAAAGATAAAGCGATTTTTACTGGGGAACATCAATTTTTAGCGGAATTATTGCCTTATTTAGAGGATATTCCGACTGCACTTCGCCGCTTAAAGCTAGCCGAACAAAATCTAGATTTAGCCTCCATTTATACCATTCACGGTTTTTGTCGCCGAATGCTGATGCAACATGCTTTCAATTCAGGCGTGCATTTCAATTTAAAACTTCTCAAAGATCAGTCTGATTTACTTAAACAATTTGCGAATGAATTTTGGCGAGAGCATTTTTATGATTTACCTTTCCATTTGGCTGCATTTATCTCAAAAGAATTAAGGTCGCCAGAAGAGGTATTGAATGATTTAGGCTCAAATATTGGAAATGATTTTTCTGTACAACTTGATAAGCCAGAGCTGTTAGAACTGCCATTAAAAGAATTTTTACAAAAAGATATTGCGAAGAATGCGGAAATTATTGAACAGATTAAAGACACTTGGTTAGAAAGTGCGGTTGAAATTCGCGATCTTTTTGATGAAGAAGTCGTAAAAAAAGAGAAATCTTGTTTAAATGGAAAAACACATTCAAGCAAAACAATTTTATCACTTGTAGATGAAGTCACATCATGGGCAAAAAATAGAGCAGATATCACCTTAAACGAAACATTAGTAAAAAAATTTACGCAATCGGCTTTAGATAACGCCGTCAAAGCAGATTTTAAGAAAAAAGGGGTGAGAATAACGCATCCGGCCTTTGAAGAGATTGAAGCTTTAATTGAAGAAATTCAACCAAGTGGTTTATTTAAAAAAGTGATTCTTTATCACTATCGTCAAGGTATTCAAAAGAAACTTCTTGAATACAAAGCGAATCATCCTGAAAAATCCTTTGATGATTTATTACGCTTATTGAAAGAAGCATTACATGGTGAGGGCGGTGAACAGTTAGCGGAATTAATTCGTTTTCAATATCCTTTTGCCATGATTGACGAGTTCCAAGATACGGATGCGTTGCAGTATCAAATTTTCTCTAAAATTTATCGTAATGAAACCACGTCTGGCAATGTTGGCTTTATGATGATCGGGGACCCAAAACAGGCGATTTATCGCTTCCGTGGTGCCGATATTTTTACATATTTAAAAGCAGCAAAAGAAGCCAATGAACGTTTTAACTTAGGCATAAATTATCGTTCTTCTCAACCTTTAGTGGAAGGGGTAAATCGATTATTTGATTTTAAAAATGATCCCTTTATTTATGAAAATATTGAATTTTTAAATGTCGGTGCAGCCAAGAAGAATCTTGTTTTTCAGTTGAATAATCAACCTGAACCCGCCTTCCGTTTTTACATTAATGATAAAGACGAATCCACCCAGCAAGATTATGCGAAAGCTTGCGCGATATCGATTCAGCAATGGTTAAAAAGTGCGGCTGAAAATCCGGTTGTTTTTCCGAATGAAAGCAAAGCGGAAAATCAAACATTGCGAGCAGAAAATATTGCCGTTTTGGTGCGTGGTTATACTGAAGCCGATCTGGTGAAAAAAGAATTGCAAGCACTCGGTATTGCTTCGGTTTACCTTTCGGATAGAGGAAATGTCTTTGAGAGTAACACAGCAAAAGAACTGGCCTTGATTTTGCAAGCCTGTTTGAGTGTGACGGAACGCCCAATTTTGAATGCCATTGCGACCGCACTTTTCGGCTTAAATGCAGCTGAAATTCACCAAATTCATCATGATGAAATTCAGTGGCAACGTTGGGCTGAAAAATTCGCAGAATATCAACAAATTTGGCAACGCCAAGGCGTATTGCCGATGTTGCACCATTTACTTTTAGCTGAAAATATTACAGAAAAACTCTTATCTCGACCTGATGGTGAACGGAAACTGACGGATTTATTACATTTAGCCGAAATTTTACAGCAAGCAGCCGCGTTAAATGAAAGTGAAGCGGCATTATTGCGTTGGTTTGAAAAGCAAATTCAAGATAATGGTCGTCAAGAAGCACAAATTCGTTTAGAAAGCGAACGTCAGTTAGTGAAGATTGTGACTATCCATAAATCCAAAGGATTGGAATATGATTTGGTTTGGTTGCCATTTTTAGGTAATGAAGCAAAAGACCCAACAAAATCAGGTAAGCAGAAGAAACTGTTTAATTTATATTACGACAGTGATGAAGAGAAAACCTTGTGGGATATGCAAGATCAACACTTGGATGAATTAACAGAAGAAGTTTTTGCGGAAGAATTGCGTTTGCTTTATGTGGCATTAACCCGAGCAAAATATCAAATGGCCTTTGTGTTACCGAAAGCCTTTGATAAAAAATGGAATGCTTTATTGTATGTTTTAACACAGGGTCAAATTGGTCGAAAACTCGATTTGCCAAATAATTGGGATACCCAACCGTTATTGGAAAAATTTAAGCAGCTTTTACCAAATGATGTAGCAATTGAATTAACCGATGTGTTACAAGCCAGTGAACCACTTACCTTAAATATTTCTCAAGAAAATTTAAGTGCGGAAATTTTCCAAGGTGAAATTGAACAAGATTGGCGAGTGACAAGCTTTAGTGGCATTGAACAAACACATCAACGCAAAGCTTATTTGAATGAAAGTGCGGTGAAAAAATCGCTCATTTTTGATGATGCGAAAGATTATGATGCGTCGATTTCAATAGAAAATATCACTGAAAATCTGACCGCACTTGCTCATGATAACGATGAAATGGTTCTAGATTTTCCACGGGGAACACAAATCGGTACGTTATTGCATCGTTATTTTGAAAAAGTGCCTTTTGCTCAACTGGCTGAGAAAGAAAACATTGAAAAATTATGTCAGGATTTGAATCTTGCGGAAGAGCAGTTTGCAGCAGTCCAACAGTGGTTTGAACAAATACTCAGTACGCCAATTTTGCCAAATAATGATCTTACCCTTGCTCAAATTAGCGAAAAACAATGCTTAAAAGAGTTGGCGTTTTATCTCAATATTTCAAGCCATTTTGATGTCGCTGGTTTTAACCGAGCGTTAGCAACCTTACATCATTTGCCATCAGAACCGTTACAGTTTGATGATATTCAAGGCATGGTGCGAGGCACAATGGACTTAGTTTTCTGTCATCAAGATAAATATTATTTGCTTGATTACAAATCGAATTTCTTGGGTGAGACATTAAAGGATTACGATCAAGCTGCATTGAAAAAAGCCATGTTAGAGCATCACTATGATTGGCAATATTTGTTGTATGTGGTGGCATTACACCGTTATTTAAAAACACGTTTGCCTGACTACGATTACAACCGAGATTTCGGTGGTGTGGTCTATGCATTTTTACGAGGAATGAATGGTTCGCCACAATCGGGCATCTTTTTTGATAAACCAGATTGGCAATTAATCCAACAATTAGAGGAATTATTTTAATGTTAAGCCTATTAAAATCCTTGCAAGAACAAGGTGTGATTACTCAAGGCGATTATTATTTTGCTCAATTAATTGCTGATAAACAAAAAGATAAAGGCTATGCTGAACCCGTACAAAATTTAGCGATTTTATTAGCCGCACTTTGCAACTGGAGCTATACGCAAGGCAATACTTGTTGTGTGTTAGATCGCTTTTTAGAACGTAATTTATTTGGTTTGGCTTATCGTCATACTGAAACGGATTTTTTGTCGCTGATCAATGAAAAGATTGATTCACTTCCCGTATCAAAATGGCAATCAGCCTTAGCGGGGCATATTGCCTTTACACAAGATCCTGAAAATCATATTGCGCCTCTCGCATTTCAATTTGGGGCGATTTATTTCTATCGAGCTTGGCAAGATGAATTTCGCGTTGCGAAATATATTAAAAATGCATTGAAAAATGACCGCACTTTATCGGTAGAACCGCAACAAATTCGGGCATTATTAAATCGTTATTTTCCTCAACAACAAGTGCAAGTTGATTGGCAAAAAATAGCAGTCGCAACGGCGGTAAAAAGCCCATTTTCTGTGATTACAGGTGGCCCTGGAACAGGGAAAACCACGACAGTCACTCGCTTATTATGCGTATTACAGGAATTATTTGGCGGCAAGCTTTATATTAAATTGGTTGCGCCAACAGGAAAAGCGGCAGCTCGTTTAACAGAATCTATCGAAAACGCTTTGGCACAAATGCCAATTTCAGATGAGTTACGTGCATCCATTCCTAAAACCACAGAAACGTTGCATCGCCTACTAGGTGTTCGACCGTTTACCGATAGCGTGAAATATCATGTACATAATCCACTACAAATTGATGTATTAGTGGTGGATGAAACCTCAATGATTGATTTACCTATGATGGCGAAACTTGTGCAAGCGTTGAAACCCGAAACGCGTTTGATTTTATTGGGTGATCAAGCTCAATTAGCTTCAGTAGAAGCGGGGGCAGTATTAGGTGAAATTGCACAATTTTTAACGCTAGATTATAGTCCCGCTCAAGCTGATTATATCCATGCAACAACAGGCTATACTGTGCCAACTGAGGGGGAACATAGTCCGCTGCGTGATGCCATTTGTCATTTAACCTTTAGTCGTCGTTTCCGAGATGATTCGGGCATTAAACAACTTGCTGAGCAAATTCAACAAGGAAAAGGTGAGGGCAGTGTGGCGACTTTTGCGGAATATCCACAAGAGTTGCATTTCCATCATTTTGATGAAGAGCAAGATGTTAAAGAATCGGTTCGACAAGTGGTGAAAAGTGCGGTTGAAAATTACCGTGTTTATTTAACCCAACTTCAAACTTATTTTGCGCAGAAGAAAGATCTCAATGCAAAATTTATAGATGAAAAGGGCAACGAGAAAACTTATGCGGAAGCGATTTTAGACAGTTTTAATTCGGTGAGATTTTTGACCGCACTTCGAGCTTCGGCATTAGGTGTGGAAGAATTAAATCGTGAAATTGCTTTAGCATTACGAGCTGAGAAATTACTTTGGTTCCGTCAAGAAGACGATTGGTATATTGGTAAGCCAATTATGATTACCGAAAACGATCATAACGTGAAACTGTATAACGGTGATATTGGCTTGTGTTTAGCTAAAGGCAAAGTGTGGTTTGGCAATCGAGAAGTTTCTACTAGTCGTATTCCCGCTCACGAGCCTGCGTTTATGATGACGATTCATAAATCCCAAGGTTCGGAATTTGATCATACCGTCATGGTGCTGCCAACAGAACCTAATCCAGTGCTTTCACGAGAGCTGGTATTTACCGGTGTTACCCGTGCGAAAAATCAACTTTCCGTATTTGCCAATGAAAAAATCTGGCAAAGTGCGGTCAGAAATACCGTGAAACGACAAAGTGGATTAGGAAAATTATTACAGGAAAAAGAGGAGTAAAAAATGAAATTATATGTTTACGATCATTGCCCGTTTTGTGTGCGAGCTCGCATGATTTTCGGTTTAAAAAATTTGCCGGTAGAATTAGTAGTGCTTGCAAATGATGATGAAGCAACGCCAATTGGTTTAGTAGGGAAAAAGGTTGTACCAATTCTTGTCAAAGAAGATGGCACTGCGATGCCAGAAAGTTTGGATATCGTGCATTATGTCGATGAGCATTTTGGTGAAAAAATCTTATCTGAACACGTTCGTCCTGAAATTGAAGCATGGTTAAAAGAAGTCGGCAGTTATTATGGTCATCTTTCAACTGCACGCTTCACGCAAATTGGCTTAGCAGAATTTAAAACCCAAAGTGCGGTCGATTATTTCACTAAAAAGAAAACAGAATTTATTGGTGATTTTGCTGAAAATATTGCGAAGACCGAAACCTATCTTGCTCGCTTAAAAGGCGATTTAGAGAAATTAGCTGTATTAATTCAATCTGAAAATGCCTTAAACGGGCAACTTTCTCTTGAAGATATTATCGTTTTCCCTGTATTACGAAATCTTACTTGTGTGAAAGGCATCGAATTCCCACCAGCAGTTTTAGCTTATATCACGAATATGGCT
>NZ_CAJLNI010000103.1 GCF_905207935.1 uncultured Haemophilus sp. | reverse complement strand
CTTGATAATGCGAAAGCTGAAATGGAAGCCATTGAAGCCAATATCAAACAAGCTGAAATTGAAGTGAATACCGCAGAAACCAATGTGGGTTACACCAAAATCACCGCCCCAATGGACGGTGCCGTTATTTCTGTGCCTGTTTCAGAAGGTCAAACCGTTAACGCCAACCAAACGACGCCAACAATTGTGACCATTGCTGATTTAAGCAAAATGAAAATTAAGCCTGATATTTCGGAAGGTGACATTACCAAAGTGAAAGCAGGTCAAGAAGTGAGTTTTACTATTTTATCGGATAACCAAACCCTGTATTACTCCGTCATTGATTCGGTTGATCCGGCAAATACCACAACAAGTAATAGTTCTTCAACATCATCTTCGATAAGTTCAAGTAACAGCTCAACGACCAGTGCGATCTACTATTACGCCAATGTTTTGATTGATAACCCTGATCGTACTTTACGCATCGGAATGACGACAGAAAACAACATCAAAATTGCCAACGCGAAAGATGTGTTATTGGTTTCAAATATGGCCATTCAAAAACGTGATGGCAAAAGCTTTGTGAATGTATTAAATAACAAAAATCAATCTGAAAAGCGTGAAGTTGAAACTGGTGTTCAAAATGATTTCAAAACTGAAATCAAATCGGGTTTAAACGAAGGTGAAAAAGTCATTGTGTCGCAAATCGCGAATGGTGAACAAGTTGGCTCGATGCCTCGTGGTCCAAGAATGTTCTAAAAGTGCGGTAGAAAATTAATGAATATTATTGAAATTAAGGATCTCAACCGTTACTTCGGTGAAAGCGAAAATCGTGTTCATATTTTAAAGAATGTCTCTTTGAATATTGAAAAAGGCGATTTTGTGGCAATTATTGGACAATCAGGTTCAGGCAAATCAACCTTGATGAACATCATCGGGTGCTTGGATACGGCAACCAGTGGTTCTTACAAGATCAATGGCAAAGAAACTATTGAATTAAGCAAAGATCAGCTTTCAGATTTGCGTAGCCAAAAATTCGGCTTTATTTTCCAACGCTATAACTTATTGTCGAGTTTGACAGCCGCTGAGAACGTCGCCTTGCCTGCTATTTATGCAGGAATGTCGCAAGAAAAACGGCTTTCTCGTGCAAAACAACTTTTAGAAAAATTAGGCTTAGGCGATAAATGGCAAAATAAACCAAGCCAGCTTTCTGGTGGTCAGCAACAACGTGTGAGTATTGCCCGTGCGTTGATGAATGGTGGCGAAATTATTTTAGCCGATGAACCCACTGGTGCATTGGATTCGCAAAGTGGTCAAAATGTAATGGAAATTCTGCGCCAATTACACGCAGAGGGACACACCATTATTATGGTAACCCATGACCGAGAAATTGCTGCCAGTGCGAATCGCGTGATTGAAATTAAAGATGGCGAAATCATTGGCGATACACAAAAAGAAGCAGTAAAAAGTGCGGTCGAAAATCAAACCAAATCTAAACCGCACTTTGGGTTAAGCAAAGATCAATTTGTTGAAGCCTTTCGCATGTCTGTGAGTGCCATTATTGCCCACAAAATGCGCTCTCTTTTAACCATGCTCGGGATTATTATCGGGATTACCTCCGTGGTTTCTGTCGTGGCATTGGGAAATGGTTCACAGCAAAAAATCTTAGAGAACATTAAAGGCATTGGTACAAGTACCATGACTATCTTTAACGGTACTGGTTTTGGCGATCGTCGTGCAGAACAAATGCAAAATCTTACGATTAATGATGCCACTGCCTTAAACCAACAAAGCTATGTGCAAAGCGTCACGCCAAATAGCTCATCAAGTGGCACATTAATTTATGGTAACCAGACTTTCTCCTCGACCAGTTTAAAAGGTGTAGGCGAACAATATTTTGATGTAGATGGATTAAAACTAAAATCTGGTAATTTATTTTCTGCTCAAGATGTTGCTGATAGCAATCAAGTAGCCTTAATCGATGAAAGTGCGAAAAAGTCGATTTTCCCAGATGAAAATCCCATTGGCAAAATCGTGATGTTTAATAAACGTCCATTACGTATTATTGGTGTGGTATCGGATAAACAAATGGGCGGGGCAAGCAGTTCACTTAATCTCTATGCCCCTTACACTACCGTGATGAATCGTATTTCGGGCAGCAAAAAAATTGGTTCGATTACCGTAAAAGTAGATGATTCCGTGAATACGACTGTCGCTGAAAAAGGAATTACTGAATTGCTCACCATGCGTCATGGTAAAAAAGATTTCTTCATCATGAATAGCGATACCATTAAACAAACTATTGAAAGCACAACCGGCACGATGAAATTGCTCATTTCCTCTATCGCCTTTATTTCATTAATCGTTGGTGGGATTGGGGTGATGAATATTATGTTGGTTTCCGTAACAGAACGAACCAAAGAAATTGGTGTGCGCATGGCTATTGGGGCAAGACAATTCAATATTCTGCAACAATTTTTAATTGAAGCCGTGCTGATTTGTTTAATTGGCGGCGTGACGGGTATTCTGCTTTCGGGCTTAATCGGTTTACTATTTAACGTATTTATGACTGACTTTACGATGGCATTCTCTACTGGCTCAATTGTTGCGGCAGTGGTCTTCTCTACCCTGATTGGTGTGATCTTCGGCTATATGCCTGCAAAACGTGCAGCGCAATTAGATCCAATTACAGCTCTTGCTCGAGAATAAAGAAATTTTGTAAAACACAAAAGAGCGGTTAAAATTCTCACTAATTTTTGACCGCACTTTAATTAAAAAGAAAGGAAAAAATCCATGTTAAAAATGAAAAAATTAACCTTAGCAATCGCGATGGCAACTGCTCTAGCTGGTTGTGCTAACATCGGTGATTCTTATAAAGCGAGCCAGCAGGATTACCAAAATTATGCGGAAATCACCAAACAATTTAATGTAAAAGAAAACTGGTGGGCGCTTTACAATGATTCACAATTAAATCGTGTGGTAGAACAAGCATTAGTTAACAACAAAGATTTAGCCAAAGCGTCTGTTGCCGTAAATCGTGCTCTATATAATGCAAACCTTGCAGGCGCGAATTTAATTCCGGCATTTAGCGGTTCAACCCAATCTTCCGCAAGTAAAAACGTGAAAACGGGTGGTAGCTCAGCAGTAAGCCATCAAGGTGCATTAAATGTGAGTTATACATTAGATTTATGGCAACGTTTAGCAGATACTGCAGATGCCGCAGAATGGTCACACAAAGCAACGGCTGAAGATTTAGAAGCAACGAAACTTTCACTCATCAACTCTGTTGTGACAACCTATTATCAAATAGCCTACTTGAATGATGCGATCAGCACAACCGAAGAAACCATTAAATACTACAACGACATTAGCAGCATTATGCAACGTCGTTTATCACAAGGTGTGGCGGACAGCGCAAGTGTAGATCAAGCACAACAAGCGGTGTTAAACGCACGTAATAACTTGATCAACTACCAAACGCAGCGTAAAACAGCAGAACAAACTTTACGTAACTTACTGAACTTAAAACCGGAAGAAGCATTAAATATCAACTTCCCACACATTCTTAATGTAAAAAATGTGGGCGTAAATTTAAATGTGCCCGTTTCTGTGATTGCGAATCGTCCTGATGTGAAAGGCTATCAATATCGCTTAAGCAGTGCATTCAAAAATGCGAAAGCAACTGAAAAAGGCTGGTTCCCAGAAGTGACTTTAGGCGGCAGCTTAACATCAAGTGGTACTAAAGTTGGTAATGCATTGCACAATCCAGTGGGTACCGGGTTAATCGGCATTAGCCTCCCATTCCTCAACTGGAATACGGTGAAATGGAACGTGAAAATCTCTGAGGCAGATTATGAAACTGCACGTTTAAACTATGAGCAAAGCATTACTAAAGCCTTGAACGATGTAGATACCAACTACTTCGCCTACACACAAGCACAAAGTGCCTTTGCTAACTTGCAAAAAACACACAGCTATAACCAACGTATCACCAAATACTATCGTGATCGTTACAATGCTGGTGTATCTGAATTACGTGAATGGCTTGCAGCGGCAAACACAGAGAAAAGCTCTCAACTTTCTATCTTGAATGCGAAATACAACATCATTCAAGCAGAAAATGCCGTATATAGTTCAATGGCAGGTTATTACTCCCGTTAAAATCATGATTAAGGAAGTTTCGGCTTCCTTAATCTTTTTTATGGACATGCAAAATGAAAAAACAACTGACTTTTTATTTCATTCGCCACGGTAAAACTGTTTGGAATACGGAAGGTTTAATGCAAGGTCATGGCGATTCCCCATTGACCGAAGAAGGCATTAGTGGTGCGAAAAAAACAGGTATTGCACTTAATAACATTCCCTTTGTTGCGGCCTACTCTAGTGTATTAAAACGTACCATCGCGACAGCCTCTCATATTATTGGTGAACGAGATATTCCGCTTTTCCATCACCAAGGTTTAAACGAACAATATTTTGGTTCTTGGGAAGGCAAAGTTGTTGATACGTTAAGAGAACATCCTGAATTCCAGCAACTCATTAAAGATCCTGCCAATTACAAAGCGCAAGTAAATGGTGGCGAAACCTTCGAACAATTGGGCGAGCGTGCCATGAAAGCATTGCACGATATTATTAAGATCCACGATCAAGGCAATATTCTTATTGTGTCGCATGGCCATACTCTACGTTTATTGCTTGCGTTATTAAACGGTGCAACGTGGCAAAATCACCGCGATGAAGATAAATCGGTATCGCTCATTAACACCTCAATTAGTGTTGTGCATTATGACGATGAGAACGGTTTTTACGTTGAGAAAATAAATGATGCGGATCATTTAAAATAAGCAAATTTACCTAAAAAAATAACCGCACTTTGGATGACCTAAAGTGCGGTTAATTTTTATGATATTTTTGTGATTATTTCACTTCGCGGAATAAAATCTCGCTTGGAATCACAGAACCTTGCCAGTAAAGCTCAGTTGATACTTTCTCTGCTAAATCTAAGAAAGATTTTGCAATTTCACTGTCTGGTGCAGCAACCACGGTTGGTTTACCCGCATCCAAATCTTGACGAACTTGGATATTCAACGGTAACTGACCTAATACTTTCACATTGTATTTTTGTGCCATTTTTTCTGCACCACCGGTACCAAAAATCGCTTCGTGATGGCCACAATTGCTACAAATATGCATAGACATATTTTCCACAATACCTAACACGGGGACAGACACACGTTCAAACATCGATACACCTTTCACGGCATCTAATAACGCAATATCTTGTGGCGTGGTAACCACTACAGCTCCTGTTACAGGAATTTGTTGTGAAAGGGTTAATTGGATATCACCTGTACCTGGAGGCATATCGATCACTAAGTAATCCAAGCTATCCCATAAGGTTTCATTTAAAAGTTGGCTTAATGCACTACTTGCCATTGGACCACGCCAAATCGTTGCATTATCTTCATCCATTAAGAAACCAATCGAGTTTGCTGATAAACCATATGCTTTAATTGGGGTGATATGTTGGTTATCTGGTGAGGTTGGGCGTTGATGCGGCGCACCTAACATATGTGGAATAGATGGGCCGTAAATATCTGCATCTAAGATCCCTACGCGAGCACCTTGAGCTTGTAAAGCAAGCACAAGATTCACCGAAACGGATGATTTCCCTACCCCGCCTTTACCTGAAGTCACTGCAATGATGTTCTTCACACCTTTTACAGCGGGTTGATTATTCGCACGTTTTAACGTTGCAATTTGATAATTCACTATCCATTTGATTTCTTTGCTATCCGTTGCTTTTAATAACGCATCAGAAAGCTGTTGTTTCACTTGCTCCACGCCAGTGTTCCATGCAAAAGGCAGTTGTAATTCAATACGCAATACATCGCCACCTTTTTCTACTTTCTTCAAAGTATTTAATGCGATTAAATCTTTTTGCAAACTTGGGTGTTGAAATTGTTGGAAAAGTTGCAGAACCTGAGCTTGTTGTTCTGCTGTTAAATTTTCAGAAAAAGCAGTTGCCATAATATTCCTTTAATAGTAGTAGGTAGTAGAGTAAATTTGTCAGGGATATTCTACCCCTTTTCCCCCTCAAATGTTAAGCTAAAAGTATAACTAAACTAGAAAAAATCACACTAATCGGGTAACATACTCGCAATTTTTGCAAAAAGAATAAGAGAAAAATAATGACAACTCAACCTCGTAAAATTTTAGTCAC
>NZ_CAJLNI010000102.1 GCF_905207935.1 uncultured Haemophilus sp. | reverse complement strand
TTATTTTGAGCTGATTTTAATTTTCTACATCCACACTCAGTACTTCATCTTCTGTTTTTAACAGTGTATAGACATCTTTTAGCATTTCATTATCAATATTGTAGCATCGGACTTGCAAGCGAACCTCGCCGCTAGCTTGGTCTTTTACTGAGATATTTTCAATGCGGTAATCATGTTTCAGCAATAAATCGGTTACTTTACTGATGCCGTTAGCAGAACTCAGTTGAATAGCTAAACGAGTACGTTTTTTATAGGTTTTACGACGAACATAACGCTGCACAATCGGGCTGATACGGATAGCGATTAAAATCATTAAAGTGGCAATAATCGCATCAAAAATAAAGCCTGCACCTGTTGCCACACCGATAGCCGCTGCTGCCCAAATAATGGCAGCTGTGGTTAAGCCTGAAATCGCATCATTTTTCTTGTGCAAAATTACCCCTGCACCTAAGAAACCGATGCCACTGATTACTTGTGCGGCAAGTCGCATAGGGTCAGTTCGGATATTATCTGAAACTTGCGCATAATGTTCTGCGGCTTGAATGGAGACAATCGTCAGTACACAAGTCGTCACCGCAATAATGGCACAGGTTTTGACCCCAACCGGTTTGTGTTTAAGTTCACGTTCTAAGCCAATAATCCCGCCAAGTACAAGTGCGAGTAGCATTTTCCCTAGGATAAGTAAATAAGCCGTCTGTTCAAGAGCGGTCGAAAAAAGAAAAGAATTTTCCATGTTAATAATGAATATGAGTAAATAAAAAAACGGGCATTATTCTACCTGAAAAAAGGACTTTAATGGGCAAATTTACAATCAATTTACCTTTAATTTATCGCCTTTCGGCTTGAAATTGAGTAAAATCTAAAGTTTTGAAAGATGATGATAGCTGAGAATAAATTTATGCAAAAATCAACGCCGAATATTGGCTTTGTAAGTTTAGGTTGTCCTAAAAATTTAGTGGATTCTGAACGTATTCTGACTGAATTACGTACTGACGGGTATAACATTGTGCCAAGTTATGAAAATGTGGACTTGGTTATTGTGAATACTTGCGGTTTTATTGATAGCGCTGTACAGGAATCCCTAGAAGCCATTGGAGAGGCGTTGGAAGAAAACGGACGTGTGATTGTGACCGGCTGCTTGGGGGCGAAAGAAGATCAAATTCGTCAAGTTCACCCGAAAGTTTTAGAAGTGAGCGGTCCGCACAGTTATGAAACGGTAATGGCTCAAGTGCACAAATACGTACCAAAACCAGAGCATAATCCTTATACCAGCCTTGTACCAAAACAAGGGGTGAAATTAACACCAAAACACTATGCTTATTTGAAAATCTCAGAAGGCTGTGATCATCGTTGTACATTCTGTATAATCCCTTCATTACGTGGGGATTTAGAAAGCCGCTCTATCACGCAAGTATTGGATGAAGCAAAACGTCTTGCTGATGCAGGCGTGAAAGAGTTATTGGTTGTTTCACAAGATACTTCTGCTTATGCGATGGATACACAACGCAAAGAAGGTGGCGTGAAAACGGCTTTCTGGAATGGTATGCCAATTAAAAATGACTTAATGACCTTGTGTAAACAGCTTGGTAAATTAGGTATTTGGGTACGTTTACATTACGTTTATCCTTATCCGCACGTGGATGATTTAATTCCATTAATGGCGGAAGGTTTATTGTTGCCTTATTTGGATATTCCATTACAACATGCGAGTCCGAAAATTTTAAAAGCAATGAAAAGACCAGGAAAAATTGACCGCACTTTAGAGCGTATCAAGCAATGGCGTGAGATTTGTCCAGATTTAACGCTGCGTTCAACTTTTATCGTAGGTTTCCCGGGTGAAACAGAAGAAGACTTCCAAATGTTATTGGATTTCTTAAAAGAAGCACAACTTGATCGAGTGGGCTGTTTCAAATTTAGCCCAGTAGAAGGCGCACCTGCAACTGAAATGGCCGACCAAGTGCCTGAAGAGGTAAAAGAAGAACGTTTCCACCGCTTTATGCAGTTACAACAAGAAATTTCGGCTGAACGATTAAAACAAAAAATTGGCCAAACGCTTGATGTAATTGTGGATGAAATTGATGACGAAGGTATTATCGGCCGTACAAAAGCCGATGCACCCGAAGTTGATGGCTTAGTTTATATTGAAAATCTAAGTGGCACGCCTGTGAAAGTGGGTGAATTTATTAAAGTAACCATTACCCATTCAGATGAATACGATCTGTGGGGAACCTGTTAATTATTAATCTTATTTATTTTTTACCAAAGGAATTAAAAAATGGCAGAAACACAAAAACAACCAAGTGTTATCCGTTTTGAACAAGAAGTTGCGGCAAAAAATTATGAAGCAGCTTGCGTAGAATTGCTCGATATTTTAAGCAAAATTGATACTAATTTTGGTGGCATTGAAGGCATTGAAATTGATTATCCTAGCCAATTAAATGATGAATTAGTACAAGATAAAATTAAGCATTTTTGCACCCGTGTAGCGGTAGCAATGAGCGAGCTATTTTCTGATCCTAAATTAGATATTTCTGAAGGCGGGGCACAACGTTTCTTTACCTTACAACGTTGGATTAATATGATTTTTGCATCATCACCTTTTGTGAATGCTGATCATGTGTTGCAAACTTATAACCGCAATCCAGATAAAACTAATTTATCTGATTTCCATTTAGATAATGCGAGATCATCATTGATTAAATTCTGTATTTTCTATCTGCCTGAATCTAATGTGAATGTTAATCTTGATGCTTTATGGAATTTAGACCCTGAATTATGTGCATCCCTTTGTTTTGCATTGCAATCACCCCGTTTTATCGGTACTGATCAAGCGTTCTCTAAGCGTGGTACGCTTTTACAATGGTTCCCTGAAAAATTAGCGACGATTAAAAACTTAAATAATGTGCCGAGTGCAATTTCACACGATGTATATATGCATTGCAGCTACGATATTGCTGAAAATAAACACTGGGTGAAAAAAGCATTAAACCAAGTTATTCGCCGTCATTTATTGCAAGGTGGATGGACGGATCGCGATGTCACTAAATTAGGTGAACGTAATGGCAAACCTGTCATGGTCGTATTATTGGAGCATTTCCATTCATCCCATTCAATTTATCGTACACATTCCACTTCAATGATTGCTGCACGTGAGCGTTTTCATTTAATTGGTGTGGGTAATGAAGCTGTAGATGCAGCAGGCCAAGCGGTGTTTGATGAATTCCATTTATTAAAAGGTGATAATATTTTTAGTAAATTGAATGAATTAAAAGAGATTTGTGAAAAAAATGGTGCAGCCGTTCTTTATATGCCAAGTATTGGAATGGATTTAACCACCATTTTTGCAAGTAATACGCGTCTTGCACCGGTTCAAGTGATTGCTTTAGGCCATCCAGCGACGACGCATTCTGATTTTATTGAATATGTAATTGTAGAAGATGACTACGTTGGTTCTGAAAAATGTTTCAGCGAACAATTATTGCGTTTACCAAAAGATGCTCTGCCTTATGTGCCTTCAGCGCTTGCGCCGCAACACGTAGAATATCGCTTACGTGAAAATCCTGAAGTCGTGAATATTGGTATTGCTTCTACCACAATGAAGCTTAACCCCTATTTCTTGGCAGCATTAAAGGCTATTCGTGATCGTGCTAATGTGAAAGTGCATTTCCACTTTGCATTAGGTCAATCTAGTGGAGTGACTCATCCTTATGTTGAGCGTTTTATTAAGTCTTATTTAGGCAGTGATGCAACAGCTCATCCACATGCACCTTATGATCAATATCTTCGTATTTTGCATAACTGCGATATGATGGTAAACCCATTCCCATTCGGTAATACTAATGGCATTATTGATATGGTGACATTAGGTTTAGTGGGCGTATGTAAAACTGGTGCAGAAGTCCATGAACATATTGATGAAGGGTTATTTAAACGTTTAGGTTTACCGGAATGGTTAATTGCAAATACAGTAGATGAATATGTTGAACGTGCAATTCGTTTAGCAGAAAACCATCAAGAACGTTTAGAACTTCGCCGTCATATCATTGAAAATAATGGCTTACAAACCTTATTTACAGGTGATCCAAGCCCAATGGGTAAAGTGTTACTTGAAAAATTTGAAGAATGGAAAGCGGCAAATTTAGCTGAAAAGCCAAAGAAAAAAGCGACTAAATCTGCAACGACAAAAGAGAAGGCCACAAAGTCTACCACGACAAAGAAAAGTGCGGTCAAATCTGAAGGTAAATCTGAGCCGAAAAAAACGGTAAAGAAAACCACGAAAAAAGCAGATAAATAATCAATAAATCCCCGAAAGGGGATTTTTTATTGAGAAAAATTAAACAAAGTCTCATTTTTTTTAAAAAAACTTGATTTTGTAGCATAAAGCCTGTAATTAATAGACCCATTCAACACAACATAAAATAAGGAAAAACTCATGAAAAACGTCGGTTTTATCGGTTGGCGCGGAATGGTCGGTTCCGTATTAATGGATCGTATGGTGCAAGAGCAAGATTTTGCCAATATTAATCCAGTTTTCTTCACCACTTCTCAAGCAGGTCAAAAAGCCCCTGTATTTGCAGGTAAAGAAGCGGGTAAACTTAAAAGTGCATTCGACATTGAAGAACTTAAAAAATTAGACATTATCGTGACCTGCCAAGGTGGCGATTATACCAATGAAGTCTATCCAAAATTAAAAGCAACAGGTTGGGATGGTTATTGGGTTGATGCTGCTTCAGCGCTACGTATGAAAGATGATGCAATTATCGTGCTTGATCCGGTAAACCAACACGTGATTTCTGAAGGCTTGAAAAAAGGCATTAAAACTTTCGTGGGTGGTAACTGTACCGTGAGCTTAATGTTGATGGCTATCGGTGGTTTATTTGAAAAAGATTTAGTGGAATGGGTATCTGTCGCAACTTACCAAGCAGCTTCAGGTGCTGGCGCAAAAAATATGCGTGAATTACTTTCACAAATGGGTTTATTAGAACAAGCGGTTTCAAGTGAATTAAAAGACCCTGCTTCATCTATTTTAGATATTGAACGTAAAGTGACTGCAGAAATGCGTTCTGATAGCTTCCCAACGGATAACTTCGGTGCAGCATTAGGTGGTAGCTTAATCCCTTGGATTGACAAACTTCTCCCAGAAACAGGACAAACTAAAGAAGAATGGAAAGGCTATGCAGAAACCAACAAAATCTTAGGTTTAAGCGACAATCCAATTCCTGTTGATGGCTTATGCGTACGTATTGGTGCATTACGTTGCCACAGCCAAGCATTCACCATCAAACTGAAAAAAGACTTACCATTAGAAGAAATTGAACAAATTTTAGCGTCTCACAACGAATGGGTGAAAGTGATTCCAAATGACAAAGAAACTACATTACGTGAATTAACCCCAGCTAAAGTAACAGGTACATTAAGCGTACCGGTTGGCCGTTTACGTAAATTGGCAATGGGTCCAGAATACTTAGCGGCATTCACTGTAGGTGACCAATTATTATGGGGTGCTGCAGAGCCAGTTCGCCGTATCTTAAAACAATTGGTGGCATAAGTTTTACTTTCACTACAAAGGGCGTATTCACTACGCCCTTTTCATTACTAAAAAAGATAATATGCTACGATCTATCTTTGTTTTTATTACAATTTCTTTAATGACATTTCTTTTGCAATATTGGTTTGTCTCACGCCTTGGTTATCCTGAAACCTTTGCAACAACATGCCAAAATTACACGGGTGAATTTTTGTATGAAGCGCGTTGTGAATATACGTTTAATATATTATTTACAACGATAACTGTTGCGTTTTTAGCATTGTTTCCTTTTATTATTTCTCAGAAATTATCTTACTTTATTATCGGTTGTTTGTGGCTTGGGATTTTATGGCTATTGGGTTCAGTTTTTATCACCTTTGATAGTACTGATTTAGGAAATACACTTGAGCTTTCAAGCTTATTTCACTATGCTTGGATCGAATTAAAAATACCTTATATCATCATATCTGTTATTACTATCCCTACACTATTTTTTGTTAAAAAATTATGATCAGAGAACCTCATTTTCATCAATTTGCTCTTGCAGAGTTATTGCCTTTTTTTGAGCAATTTCCGACGCAATATCTTTCTGGCGAACGAAATATCAAATTGGCTTATCGTCATTTGGTTCAGCCTGAAAGTGCGGTCAGAAAATTGATGATTTTGGTGAATGGTCGAGCAGAAAATATGCTGAAATGGACTGAGTTGGCTTATGA
>NZ_CAJLNI010000101.1 GCF_905207935.1 uncultured Haemophilus sp. | reverse complement strand
GTCAATCAACAAGTGCCCACACAGATTGTCTGATATATTGTTAAAGAGCAAAAAACAACGACGCACTGGTTTTGTTAAAGCTTCACAACAGCGCGTCGTTGTGTGGGGCGTATTATAGGACTTTTAGAATTCTTTGCAAGTGCTTTTTTACAAAAAAATTCAATTTTTTTCTTGTCTGATGATTTAATCATCAAAGTGAATTGTCTTTGTTCAATATTCAAGGTAAATTACCACCAAAGAGTAGGCATTTTAATGAGGTAGTTATGAATTTTGAGCAAATGATTGGTTTCGGTGTAGCAGGCAATTTCGCAGGACATTTAGAACAAGCCGGTGAAGCAGCTGATTTCACTCAAGTTAAGACAGAAAATGCCATTCAACCCAAAGCGATTTTCCCTTTTTATATACCAAGTGAAAAAGCGGGCTTTCTTTCTACCTTTCCTTTAAGTCACAATCAAATTAATTTTCCACAAGGCGCGGATAATCTGCAAATTGAACCTGAAATTGCACTTATTTGTGAGCTTATCTATAAAGGAAATCAAGTTGAGAAAATTATTCCGCGCTATTTTGCAGCCTATAATGATTGCTCTATTCGTCGCCCTAATGCAAAAAAAATTTGTGAAAAGAAAAACTGGGGCGAGGCAAGCAAAGGTATTTCATCCAAACTGATTTCACTTTCTTCCTTTATTAAAGGAAGCGAAATTGATCAATATCGTATCGCTTGCTTCCATAAACGCAATGCCGAACTCAATACTTACGGTATTGACAGTCCTGCGATTGGTTATAGCTATTTCCACCAACAATTATTAGATTGGATCGTGGATAGAATGAACAATCAACCCGATGAAGGACCAATGAATTATATTGCCTCTTTATTAGAGCAAGCAAACTATCCGAAACAAGCTATTATTAGTATTGGCGCCACCCGTTATACTGAGTTCGGTGAAACGCATTTCTTGCAACCTAATGATCTCAGTATTGTTGTCGTGTATAACGGTGAAAAATATTCTGCTGAGGAAATTGAGCAAATGGCAAAAAATGAAAAATTTGCAGACGACATTTCAGCGCTTATTCAGAAAGTGGTTTAGCATACATATAAAAAGTGCGGTTAATTTTACCCGCACTTTTTATTTACTTCCTTCTTAAAGAAACTTCTCCGGCATTAAAATACCGCTCGCCTTCATCGGTTATGACTTTTAAGTAACCGTGTTTATCAATTCCCTGCTCTATACCTGAAATCGCGCCTTGTTCGGTAAAGACATTCACTTCATCACCAAAAAATTCATTATGGTTTATCCATTGTTGCATGAATTCCTCATCAATGCCCTTTTCTTCAAATTGAGCTAATCGAGAATAAATACGTTGAATCACTTTAACAAGGATCGTTTCACGATCTATATTTAGATCCTGCTCAGTTAGCTGTGCATACGGCTGACTAATTTCAGTTGATTGTGGTAATTTTACATTGATCCCAATACCAACAACTAAATTGAGCAACCCATTCTTATGATTAATGATTTCCACTAAAATGCCACCAAGCTTTCGACCTGAAAGCAAAATATCATTTGGCCATTTCACTTTCGCATTTAACGCTTCTGCAATAGCTAAACCAATCACTAAACTTAATCCATCCAATGCTTTTTTAGGATCGATAGTCCAATAAAAACTGAAAATTAACTGCCCTGCAAACGGTGAAAGCCATTGGCGACCACGACGTCCTCGTCCGGCCGTTTGATATTCTGCGAGACACAAATCACCTTTTTTTAATTGGTTAATGTGATTCGCTATAAATTCATTTGTTGAAGAAATGGTTCGATGATAATGCACGGAATAAGGTGAAAGTGCGGTCGAAATTGCTTGTGGATTTAACAAAGGCATTTCTGGCACCAGCTGATAAACCTTATTTTCTTCTTGAATATTTAATCCCGCTTCTCGCAGTAATGCCATTTTTTGCGACAATTCATTTGATGTAATATTTAAAAACGACATCAAATCTGACCGCACTTTAGGTTGGCAATCAGACAAACAATCCAATAACGATGGCATATTCATTCCTTCTCATAAAAACCTTGGCAAATCTTACCATAAAAGCGAAAAAATTCATTTTCAACCACATGAAAAATCTGTATAATCTCGCCGCAATATTTTTTGACACAATTTTTAACAGCGAGATATTGCCATGCTTAGAATCAAACAAGAAGCTCTGACTTTTGACGACGTTCTACTTGTCCCAGCTCATTCAACTGTTCTTCCGAACACAGCCAACCTCTCAACTCAACTCACCAAAGAAATTCGCTTAAATATTCCTATGCTTTCTGCTGCGATGGATACTGTCACAGAAACCAAATTAGCAATCTCTTTAGCACAAGAAGGCGGCATCGGCTTTATTCACAAAAATATGACGATCGAACGCCAAGCGGATCGTGTTCGTAAAGTGAAAAAATTCGAAAGTGGTATTGTTTCTGAACCAGTGACTGTTTCGCCCGATTTAACCCTTGCAGCACTTGCTGAAATGGTGAAGAAAAACGGCTTCGCAGGCTACCCTGTTGTCGATGCTGAAAATAACTTAATCGGTATCATCACTGGCCGTGACACGCGTTTCGTAAAAGATTTAAGCAAAACTGTTTCACAATTAATGACGAAAAAAGAAGACTTAGTCACTGTAAAAGAAGGTGCAAGCCGTGAAACAATTTTAGAATTAATGCATCAAAACCGCGTAGAGAAAGTACTTGTAGTAGATGATGCATTCAAATTAAAAGGCATGATCACCGTTAAAGACTTCCAAAAAGCGGAACAAAAACCGAACGCATGTAAAGATGAATTTGGTCGTTTACGCGTAGGTGCGGCTGTAGGTGCGGGTCCAGGTAATGAAGAACGTATTGATGCATTAGTAAAAGCGGGCGTAGATGTATTGTTAATCGACTCTTCTCACGGTCACTCAGAAGGCGTATTACAACGCGTTCGTGAAACTCGTGCAAAATATCCAAATTTACCTATCGTTGCGGGTAACGTAGCAACGGCTGAAGGTGCTATCGCACTTGCAGACGCAGGCGCAAGCGCAGTGAAAGTAGGTATCGGACCAGGTTCTATTTGTACTACTCGTATCGTGACCGGTGTAGGTGTTCCACAAATCACCGCTATCGCAGATGCAGCGGCTGCATTAAAAGATCGTGGTATTCCAGTTATCGCTGACGGTGGTATCCGTTTCTCTGGTGATATTGCAAAAGCTATCGCAGCAGGTGCGAGCTGTGTAATGGTTGGTTCTATGTTCGCAGGTACTGAAGAAGCGCCAGGTGAAATCGAACTTTATCAAGGTCGTGCATTTAAATCTTACCGTGGTATGGGTTCATTAGGTGCGATGGCAAAAGGCTCATCTGACCGCTACTTCCAATCTGATAACGCTGCAGACAAACTCGTACCAGAAGGTATCGAAGGCCGTATTCCATACAAAGGTTACTTAAAAGAAATCATCCACCAACAAATGGGTGGTTTACGTTCTTGCATGGGCTTAACTGGCTGCGCAACCATCGAAGAATTACGTACAAAAGCGGAATTTGTTCGCATCAGTGGTGCAGGCATTAAAGAAAGCCACGTTCACGATGTAACGATTACTAAAGAAGCACCAAACTATCGTATGGGCTAATTGATAAAAGAGCGGTTTATTTAACCGCTCTTTTGAAATATTTTAGGTAACTAAAAGGACTGAAATGAAAAAACTAGCATTACTCATTCCGTTTATCATATCAAGTTGTGCGCTTTTCGGACCAACTTATACGGGAGAAACAACGGCAAGTTCTTTACTAAAATCAGATACTGAACGTAATATCAATCTGGCTTTTAGAGCAATCCATAATTGTACGCCAAAACAAATTCATACTCAGATCAATGATGCAAAAATCAACCCTAAAACATCTACTGTTGATTCAGCATATGAAACTTGGACAGTAAAAGGCTGTAATCAAACTGAAGTATTTAAAATTAAATATATCAGCGATGGTCAAGGTGGAACCTACATCAATATGACCACGTCAAACTAACATAAGGTAAAAAATGACAAACATCCACAATCATAAAATTCTGATCCTCGACTTCGGCTCACAATATACTCAACTGATTGCGCGTCGTGTGCGTGAAATCGGTGTGTACTGCGAACTTTGGGCGTGGGATGTGACTGAAGAACAAATCCGTGAATTTAATCCAGACGGTATCATTCTTTCTGGTGGTCCAGAAAGTACCACTGAAGAAAATAGCCCACGTGCACCAGAATATGTATTTAATGCAGGCGTGCCTGTATTGGGTATTTGTTACGGTATGCAAACCATGGCGATGCAACTTGGTGGTTTAACTGAAACCTCTGATCATCGTGAATTCGGCTACGCCTCTGTTTTAATGGATAATCCAACCGCACTTTTCGCTCATCTAAATGATGGAGACAGTAAATTAGACGTTTGGATGAGCCATGGCGATAAAGTAACGCGTTTACCTGAAAACTTCCAAGTTACTGGTACGACTCCAACCTGCCCAATTGCGGCAATGTCTGACGAAAATCGTCGTTTCTATGGCGTACAATTCCACCCTGAAGTAACCCATACTAAAAAAGGTTTGGAATTGTTAATGAATTTCGTGGTGAACATTTGTGGCTGTGAAACCAAATGGACAGCAGAAAACATTATCGAAGATGCCGTTGCTCGCATTAAAGCACAAGTCGGCGATGATGAAGTGATTTTAGGCTTATCTGGTGGTGTGGACTCTTCTGTGGTTGCACTACTTTTACATCGCGCTATCGGCAAAAACTTACACTGCGTATTCGTGGATAACGGTTTACTCCGCTTACACGAAGGCGACCAAGTTATGGAAATGTTTGGCGATAAATTCGGCTTGAACATTACCCGTGTTGATGCAGAAAGCCGTTTCTTAGGTGAACTTGCAGGCGTATCTGATCCTGAAGCGAAACGTAAAATTATCGGTAAAGTATTCGTTGATGTATTCGATGATGAATCGAAAAAACTCACCAACGTGAAATGGTTGGCACAAGGCACGATCTACCCTGACGTGATCGAATCTGCAGCAAGCAAAACCGGTAAAGCACATGTGATTAAATCACACCACAACGTAGGTGGCTTACCGGACTATATGAAACTTGGCTTAGTTGAACCGTTACGCGAGTTATTTAAAGACGAAGTACGTAAAATCGGTTTAGCATTAGGCTTACCGGCTGAAATGATCAACCGCCACCCATTCCCTGGTCCAGGTTTAGGCGTGCGTGTATTAGGCGAAGTGAAAAAAGAATACTGCGATTTATTACGCCGTGCGGATGCAATCTTTATCGAAGAATTACGCAATAGCGGTTGGTATGAAAAAACCAGTCAGGCTTTCAGCGTGTTCTTACCTGTGAAATCTGTTGGTGTGATGGGCGATGGCCGTAAATACGATTGGGTTATCTCACTACGTGCAGTAGAAACCATCGATTTTATGACCGCACATTGGGCTCATTTACCTTATGATTTATTAGGCAAAGTATCTAACCGTATCATCAATGAAGTGAATGGCATTTCCCGCGTGGTGTATGACATCAGCGGAAAACCCCCAGCAACTATCGAGTGGGAATAAAAAATCACTTTTTCAGATACTTTCTAATTATTTCAATACCTTAAGTAAAGCCTTGTATATCAAGGCTTTATTTATTTCATCTCATTTCTACTCTTCTCTACCCATTTCTTAATTATGACGGTATTTTAGACGGTGCTGTTTGACAAAAAATTTTTCAAGATCAAGAATACCGTCAGTTTAACGACGGTATTGGAGAATAATATGCTCACCGATAGTAAAATTAAGGCGTTAAAAGCCCAAAAAAAATTGTATAAGGTACAAGATTGAGATTCTGTCAATATTTTGGACACATTTTGGGAGAAAAATTTGAAGACTAGTGCTCTTCGGTTGCTGGACCCCTTCTACGAGATTGTAAAATGAATTTTATAATCTCGTAGAAGGGGTGCTATTAACTAAGCAATTTGTTTTTCAAATTCATTCGGACAAAGATAATTTAATTTGCTGTAGCGCCTCCTCGAATTATAAAAACCTTCGATATACTTAAAAATACTGGAAAGGTAATTCATTCTCCTTTTTGTCCTCTCAAAAAATCTATAATGGTCATTGCAATTTTTTTAGATAAAATTGGTGGAACAGCATTGCCTATCTGTTTAAATGCAGCTGTTCGTGAATGTTCAAAATAAAAATCATCTGGAAACCCTTGTATTCTAGCGGCTTCTCTTACTGTAATTGAACGATTCTGTCTTAAATCTGGATGAATATAGTAATGTCCATCTTTCGCAATATGAGCAACAACTGTATGACTAACAGATC
>NZ_CAJLNI010000100.1 GCF_905207935.1 uncultured Haemophilus sp. | reverse complement strand
AATTAGAACAAAATTACCGTTCCACTCATCGTATTTTGCATTGTGCCAACATTTTAATTGATAACAACGAGCACGTGTTCGATAAAAAACTGTTTTCCAACTTGGGCGAAGGTGAAAAACTGCAAGTCATTGAGGCGAAAAATGAAGAGCATGAAGCAGAACGGATTGTGGCAGAATTAATTGCTCATCGTTTTAGCCGTAAAACCAAATTTAAGGATTATGCCATTTTGTATCGCGGTAATCACCAATCCCGTCTATTGGAAAAAGTGCTGATGCAAAACCGTATTCCATACAAAATTTCTGGTGGCACGTCTTTTTTCTCCCGCGCTGAAATTAAGGACATGATGGCTTACCTGCGTTTAGTGGTAAATCAAGACGATGATGCGGCTTTCTTGCGTATTGTGAATACACCGAAAAGGGAAATTGGTACCGCAACATTGCAAAAACTAGGCGAGTTGGCACAGGAAAAACATATCAGCTTATTTGAGGCGATTTTTGAGTTTGAACTCATGCAACGTGTGACACCGAAAGCCTATGATGCCTTGCAAAAATTTGGTCGTTGGATTGTGGAGTTGAATGATCAAAGTTTACGTTCTGATCCTGAAACGGCTGTGCGTTCTTTGCTCTCTTCATTACATTACGAAGAATATTTGTATGAGTATGCCACTAGTCCTAAAGCCGCCGAAATGCAAAGTAAAAACGTGGCAACCTTATTTAGCTGGGTAGAGGAGATGCTCAAAGGTGATGACGTGAATGAGCCGATGACTTTAAATCAAGTGGTTACCCGTTTAACCCTTCGCGATATGATGGAACGAGGTGACGATGATGACGAAAGCGATCAAGTGCAATTGATGACGCTGCATGCCTCCAAAGGTTTAGAGTTTCCCCATGTGTATTTAATCGGTATGGAAGAGGGGATTTTGCCTCATCAAACCAGTATTGATGAAGACAATGTGGAAGAAGAACGCCGCCTAGCTTATGTGGGCATTACGCGAGCACAACAAACGCTGACTTTTTCTCTTTGTCGTGAACGGCGTCAGTTTGGTGAGTTAATTCGTCCAGAGCCGAGTCGTTTCTTGGCAGAGTTGCCACAAGATGATGTGCAATGGGAAAAAGATAAGCCAAAATTAACGGCAGAGCAGAAGCAACAACAAACTTCTAGTCAGATTGATCGTCTGCGGGCAATTTTAAAAGGCTAGAGATGATAAAAATTAAAGTGCGGTGAGAAATTTATTTGTTTTTTCAACCGCACTTTATTTATGCAAAATGTAGATAAATCAAGCAACCAACATTGCTTTTTCAAAAAATGATTTGACATATTTTCAAAAAAACGTATTATACCGCCCACACACCGAATGTGGTGAGATGGCCGAGTAGGCTGAAGGCGCTCCCCTGCTAAGGGAGTATGGGGTCAAAAACTCCATCGAGGGTTCGAATCCCTCTCTCACCGCCATTTGTTGTTAGTTTTATTTATTCTGCACCCGTAGCTCAGCTGGATAGAGTACTCGGCTACGAACCGAGCGGTCAGAGGTTCGAATCCTCTCGGGTGCGCCATTTTAAATCGACTCTATCAGTTAAAATGGTCTCGAAGAATAAAACATCACTACGCACCCGTAGCTCAGCTGGATAGAGTACTCGGCTACGAACCGAGCGGTCAAAGGTTCGAATCCTTTCGGGTGCGCCATTTTCTCTCTTCAAACTTTTCTTTTTATCAAAAATAATTAACTACTAATTCAGTTATTTTTCTCGATCATCAATCGTTTTTAATAAATAATTTCCTTGTGCATCAGTAACACTTCTAAAACCGACATTCGTGATTTTATAAGGGAAATTTGTCTTGTATTCGACATTATCGTGGTGATGACCATGGAAAACGTGTCTTACCCCTAATTTTTCTGCGAGTTGATTAATCACACGAAATCCCATTGGATGGGGTTTAGGTGCCTCATGGCAAATTAGAATATCGGCTTGCTCGTTTTCAATGGCTTCGATATCAGAAGGGAAAATAGACGTGCGATGACGCAATGGTACACCGCCACGCCAAATTTTTTCTTGCGGGCTATATTGGCAATAGTGGATAGGGTCAAAATACATCGGCTTGTTTGGTGGCATCCAGATTTGTCCACGGAATACTCCTCCTAAGCCGGCAATGCGCTGCCCTTGAATTTCAACAACACGATTATGCAAATTACGCGATTTCCAATGTGTACCCCAAATCGCCTCAAATGCGGTGACGGTTTTGCTGTCATGATTACCGTGAATAAACCAAATATCACAATATTTTGCGAGTTTATCTAATTCATCAGGCGAAGAAAGTTGCAAGTCGCCCAAAATAATCAAGGCAACATTGTCATTTTCTTGCACGAAAGGATAAAGATGTTCATAACTTCCGTGTGGATCGCCTGCGAATAAAATCATCTTATTTCTCGGTGGTCAATATGCGTTTTGTGTGTTGTAAACCTTCAAGTTCTTCATCATTTAACACTTTTTCCACAACAGATTTCACTTGGTTATAACGGTCTAAATAACTTGGCGATTCAATTTCAATGTAAGGCACTTTATATTTATCTAACAATTTCTTCAATAACTGTTGGAATTGTTGACGTTGTTTTTGGCTGCCTAGACTACGTAAGCCATCATCCACCCATTTTGTGTTGTTTTTCAATAAGATTGTTACATCAAATGGGTATTCTTTGATCATGGAATCGAGGAAAGGATGCGCTTTGCCTTCGTATTGAATACAAAAAGCCTGCGTGGTAATGAAATCAGTATCAATAATCGCGACTTTATGGGCATGACGCACGGCATAATCAATATAGCGTTGGTGACCTAATGCCATTTGTGGATAGTCAGAATATTGCATGGCTTGCTCATCGCCACCTAATTTTTCAAAGACATATTCCCGACCATATTCCCATGCAGAAGTAGTATTAAATACGGCAGCCAGTTTGCTGACTAACACACTTTTACCACTACTTTCACCGCCTAAAATGGCAATGGTTTTCGCAAAGAATGGACGGACTTCTTTCGGAATGAATTTCCAATATTGGAAAGGTGTAGTACGAATTTTCGTTGCAGATACATTAAAGAAAGAGCGGTCAGGATCCACTAAAGAAACTTCAAGTCCTAAGTATTTTTCGTATGGCGCTTTGTCTTGTGGCTCACTACTAAATACCATCGTCGGGGTAAATTGTTTTTCTTCAAATAGATTTTTTACCGCTTCACTCCAAGCTTGCCACCCATTTGGGTAACTTGGAATGCCATCCTCAACTAAATGATGAATGAAAATTTGATTTTTTTGATATTTAAAGATTTGTTGCATCCAGCGAAGGCGATCTTGTACCGTAGGCATGCGTTTCATTTTACTATCATAAAACAGCTTTAAATCGCGTTCGGTATCGCTACAGACAATCACGTGAAGCTCATCCACTTTACTAAATGCTTCATAAATCATATTAATATGGCCGGTGTGAACAGGGTAGAATTTTCCAAAAATCACACCCACTTTTTTATCGTGTTTGTTCGACATAATGTATCCTTCGCTAAATGACCACTGCGAGGTGGCTGAATAGTTCTATTTTATGCAATCTTTGTGCAAATAAAAACATTTTTCATTGAATGATTTTTTACAGTGACATTTTGCGTTATACTACGACCTGCATTCTCAGGGCAGGGTGAAATTCCCTACCGGTGGTGACAGCCCACGAGCACTTAAAAGTGCGGTCAATTTTGATTGCGTTTTACAAAATTGTTTCGCTTTGTACTTTTAAGGTTAGCAGATTTGGTGAAATTCCAAAGCCGACAGTATAGTCTGGATGAAAGAGAATAAAACGGATTGGGTTCCCAATTCCGTTCTATTTATTTGCATTTCTCAGCCCTGATTCTGGTTAATTTTAACGTAACAACAAAGGAAATTACGATGAATCAGTCAATTTTATCTGCATTTGGTGCGACCGGCGAAGAACGGGTAATTAACGCATTGAACGCGTTCAAACAAGGTAATGGTGTATTAGTGTTGGATGATGAAGATCGCGAAAATGAAGGCGATTTAATTTTCCCTGCAGAAACCATTACTTCAGAACAAATGGCAAAACTTATTCGTTATGGCAGCGGTATTGTGTGTTTATGTATCACCGATGAACAATGTAAACAGCTTGATTTGCCACCGATGGTTGAGCATAACAATAGCGTGAATAAAACCGCGTTTACTGTGACGATTGAAGCGGCAGAAGGTGTATCGACAGGTGTATCAGCACAAGATCGCGTCACCACAATCAAAGCGGCAATTGCAGATCAGGCGAAACCAACAGATCTTCATCGTCCTGGACATGTTTTCCCATTACGTGCCGCAGAAGGCGGTGTTTTAGCACGTCGAGGTCATACTGAAGCCTCAGTTGATTTGGCACGTTTAAGTGGTTTTAAACCAGCGGGTGTGATTTGTGAAATCACGAATGATGATGGCACCATGGCTCGTGCTGCAGAAATTATCGAATTTGCGAAAAAATTTGGTTATGCGGTGTTAACGATTGAAGATTTAGTGGCATATCGTCAAAAACATCAGTGCTAATTAAATTCTCAGAAAACAAAAGTGCGGTTAGAAAATCTCTTAAATTCTGACCGCACTTTGTATTTTAGGCTTAATTGGTTTCCACAAAGCTTAATGCCGTTTCAACCACTTCAATGCCCGCACCTTGCTTAAAGGCATTTTCACTTAAATAGCGTCGCCATTGTCTTGCCCCTTTGCAGTTTTGGAATGCACCGAGCATATGTCGAACGATATGATTTAAATAAACACCTTGGCTCAGTTGTTTTTCAATATAAGGGAACATGGCTTCCACCGCTTGTCTTGGTGTGACGATATCCGCATTAGTATCAAAAAGCATTTGATCAATATAGCCCAATAACGACGGATTTTGATAAGCCTCACGCCCAACCATCACGCCATCCACAAATTGCAAATGATGTTTCATTTCTTCGATGGTTTTAATGCCGCCATTAATTGCAATGATCAACTGTGGGAAGTCTTTCTTTAATTGATAAACGCGATCATAATCCAAAGGGGGAATCTCGCGATTCTCTTTTGGGCTTAATCCTGAAAGCCAGGCTTTTCGTGCGTGAACAATAAATTCTTGGCAGCCTGCATGATGGACTTTTTCGATAAAGTCGCAGAGAAATTCATAGCTATCCAAATCATCAATGCCAATACGCGTTTTCACAGTGACAGGAATATTCACGACATTTTGCATTTCAGCAATACATTCAGCTACTAAATCTGCTTTTGCCATCAAACACGCACCAAACATGCCATTTTGCACGCGATCGGAAGGACAGCCCACATTCAGATTAATTTCATGATAGCCTCTTTCTTCGGCTAATTTAGCACAATGTTTAAGCTGTGCGGGATCGCTTCCGCCGAGTTGTAGGGCAACCGGATTTTCTTGCAAATCAAAATCTAAATGATCGTATTTCGCATGGATAATAGCGGGAGCCGTGACCATTTCAGTGTAAAGCAACGCATTTTTACTAAATTGGCGATGAAAATAGCGACAATGGCGTGTCGTCCAATCTAACATTGGCGCAACGGAAAAGCGTCCACGATAAAAGTGCGGTTGGTTTTCTGACATATTTTATTTCTCTTGAATCTCGTTACGGCGAAGATCTTCTGCTTGTTGTTCCTGCATTCGTTGACGGAAACGTCCAGCCGCAAAGTGGTAAAAAGGTTTCGGACTAAATTGGCGCGAAATTATGGAGGCAATGATACTGGAAATCAAGAGCCAAATCAGCACAGGTTGAGCCCCCGTCATTTCCATCACCACTACGCTGGCTGTCACCGGGGATTGTGTTCCACCTGCTAAAAAGGCCGCCATACATAAAATGACCAAGAAACGTTGATCGACCATGCCGTTGCTGATTTCCCATAACATAGTGCCGATACCCGCACCAGTAGTGAGAGATGGCGTAAAAATTCCGCCCGCGATGCCATTCCAATAAGTCGTAACCGTTGCGAAGAGTTTTAGTATCCCCACTTCAGGCGAAACAAGTTGTCCTTCCAATGCTCTTGCGACCACATTATAACCTGTTCCATAAGTTTGCCCTTCGCTGTAGGTTCCCATCGCGGCAAGTACTAAACCGAGTAATAAGGCAACGTAAATGGGATGTTTGCGGATCCAATCACGCCATTTGAGTGGAGACAGTCCTGCTAATCCTTTTGCAAGGAGTCGCCCAAATATACCGCCCAGTACGCCACAAACTATGCCACAAATAGCAAGCCAAAGATACAAATAGGGAATAGCTGTTGCACCTTTATAGGCAGGAAAGTAAGGGCTATTGCCTTGAATCGCCACTAAAATGAAGCCAGCCGCTAACACACCGAGTAACACGCGGCGTTCCCAGCGTAGCATCACGCCTCGACCTAATTCTTCAATGGCAAAAATTACCCCAGCCAAAGGGGCATTAAATGCAGCAGCAAGACCACCTGCTGCACCCGTTGCAACGAGTTCATTCGTACTTAATCCGCGGAAAGCAAAGTTATATTTACGACAGAAATTTCCCCAACTCAGCATAACAGCAGCACCAACTTGAACAGAAGGGCCTTCACGTCCAACAGATGCCCCGATAACCATTGCAAAGAAAGTAAGTGGAATTTTCCAAATAGTTTGGCGAAATT
>NZ_CAJLNI010000099.1 GCF_905207935.1 uncultured Haemophilus sp. | reverse complement strand
GAAACAAAATCTTCACAAGTTGCTGCTTTACCGTCATTTTCTGCAATATAAAGTTGCATCCCTTTTTGGAAACCTTGTTCACCTAATAAAGTGTGCAACATACGAATCACTTCAGCCCCTTTTTCATATACAGTCACGGTATAGAAGTTATTCATTTCAATGACTTTTTCAGGGCGAATTGGGTGTGACATTGGGCTTGCATCTTCGGCAAATTGCACCGTACGTAAGAATTTCACGTTATTAATACGATTGACTGCTCGAGAACCTGTGTCAGATGAAAATTCTTGATCACGGAAAACTGTTAAACCTTCTTTCAAACTTAATTGGAACCAATCACGGCAGGTTACACGGTTTCCCGTCCAGTTATGGAAATATTCATGTGCAATCACGCTTTCAATGGCGAGATAATCATCATCGGTTGCTGTTTGTGGATTTGCCAAGACAAATTTAGAATTAAAAATATTCAACCCTTTATTTTCCATGGCGCCCATATTGAAGAAGTCCACAGCAACAATCATGTAAATATCTAAGTCATATTCTAAATTGAAACGGTCTTCATCCCATTTCATCGCTTTTTTCAGACTTTCCATTGCCCAAGAGGCACGATCAAGATTTCCACGGTCAACATAAAGCTCTAAAGCCACTTCACGACCACTTTTTGTCGTAAAGGTATCTTGTAATAAATCAAAATCACCAGCTACTAAAGCGAATAAATAGCTTGGTTTCGGGAATGGGTCATTCCATTCAACCCAATGACGACCATCCTCTAATTCACCACTTGCAATGCGGTTACCATTAGAAAGCAAGTAAGGATATTTAGTCTTATCTGCGGTAATTTTGGTTGTATAGCGAGCCAATACATCTGGTCGATCAAGCATATAAGTGATTTGACGGAAACCTTCTGCTTCACATTGTGTACAAATGCCTTCACCTGATTGATAAAGCCCTTGTAAAGAGGTGTTTTGTGCAGGCTCTAAATTCGTCACAATTTCAAGTTCAAAATTGGCCGCACTTTGATTGGTTAAATCTAACGTTAAACTTTCGTGGTCTTGATGATAATGTTTGAAATCTTCGCCATTGAATTTAATGGAGGCAAATTGGAAACCATGACCATCTAATCGTAGATGGGTTGCTTCATCATTTAAACGTTGAAAGGTTGTTTTTGCGGTGACAACGGTATGCTTAGGATCTAATTGAAAATCAAGGAAAATATCCGTAACTGTAAAATCAGGTTGTTTGTAATCTTTTCTATATTTCGCTTTAGCTAACATAATCTGCTCTATTTCTAAGAAAAAAACTCATATTAGGATAAGATTTTATGACAAAACTTGCAATGGAATTTTCAGTTTTTACCACATAGCAAACGTTTGCTTAAAAGTAGGCAAATATGCTATTCTACGCATCGTTTTTTATCAGATAAATTTTTAAAAATATGTCAAATACCGCACAAATTGCTATTGTTATGGGCTCAAAAAGCGACTGGGCAACCATGCAAGAAGCCACTCAAATTTTAGATGAACTCAATGTGGCATATCATGTTGAAGTCGTTTCCGCACATCGAACCCCCGACAAGCTATTTGAATTTGCCGAAAATGCACAAAAGAATGGTTACAAAGTGATTATTGCAGGTGCAGGAGGTGCAGCTCATTTACCCGGCATGATTGCGGCTAAAACGCTTGTACCCGTATTGGGTGTTCCTGTCAAAAGCTCTATGTTAAGCGGTGTTGATAGTCTCTATTCTATCGTGCAAATGCCCAAAGGTATTCCTGTCGGCACTTTAGCGATTGGTCCAGCAGGTGCGGCCAATGCAGGATTACTCGCCGCACAAATTCTTGCAGGTTGGGATGATGCGTTATTCGCTCGTCTACAAGTATTCCGCGAAAATCAAACCAATATGGTATTGGATAATCCTGATCCACGTACATAAAACACCTTGCAATTTGACCGCACTTTTTAAAGTGCGGTTGTTTTTTTAGCTAGATTTGATGAGAAATTTTATGCAAAACTCTACCCTATATCCTACTGTTTATGTGCTTGGTAATGGTCAACTTGGCAGAATGTTACGTTATGCTGGCGCACCTTTAGATATTCACGTTCAACCGCTTGAGTTCAATGCGCCCGTATTTGATTTACCTAAAGATGCCATCATCACCGCAGAAATTGAACGTTGGGAAAAAACACCTTTAACCGAATTATTAGGCCATCATAAGAATTTCGTTAATCAGAATGTTTTTGGCTTATTGGCTGATCGCTTTACCCAAAAATCTTTACTAGATGAACTCAATCTCTCTACCTCGCCATGGTGTTTATTAAAAGATAAAACTCAATGGCCTGAAGTATTTAAAAACGTAGGCGAAAAAGTCGTGGTAAAACGTCGCACTGGTGGTTATGACGGTCGCGGCCAATGGATTATTACTGATAACAATCAACGTGATATTACTGACGATTTATTCGGTGAAGTCATCGCGGAAAAATTTATTCCTTTTGATTATGAAGTGTCTATTGTAGGCGCAAGATTTAAAAATGGTGAAAAACGTTTCTACCCAGTGACACACAACCTGCAGCAAAATGGCATTTTACGTTACAGTGTGACAAATATTTCATTCCCGCAACAACAAAGCCAACAAACTCAGGCGGAGTCTATGCTCGGAAAAATCATGGATAAGCTTGAATATGTGGGGGTAATGGCGATGGAATGCTTTGTGGTGGGGGATAAATTATTAATTAATGAACTTGCCCCTCGTGTGCATAATAGCGGACATTGGACCCAACTAGGCTGTGCTATTAGTCAATTTGAATTGCATCTACGTGCTTTATTAGATTTACCTACACCGTCATTACAACCTATTGCCCCAAGTGTCATGGTTAATTTAATTGGTACAGAACATAATCCACAATGGTTGAACACGCCTTTTTCCCAATTACATTGGTATGGTAAGGAAGTTCGTCCAGGTAGAAAATTAGGTCATATCAATATCACGCATCCAGACAAAACAATCATTATTCAACAGCTTGAAAAACTTCGTCACGAACTCCCTGAAGACTATCAATCTGGTTTAAATTGGGCGATTGAGAAATTAAAATAATCGAAAAAACAACCGCACTTTTTGATGAATATCTAAAAACATCAAAGTGCGGTTGATTTTTATTAGGTTCTTCTTGATAAAATCCATCGACTGAAGTATAAAATTACTCATCTCACAACACATACATAAGGAAAAGCTATGTTTGAACATATCAAAGCGGCTCCGGCCGATCCTATCTTAGGCTTAGGCGAAGCATTCAAATCTGAAACCCGTGAAAATAAAATCAACTTAGGTATTGGCGTTTATAAAGATGCACAAGGTACAACGCCAATTATGCGTGCGGTAAAAGAAGCCGAAAAACGCTTATTTGATAACGAAAAAACCAAAAACTATCTAACTATCGATGGTATTCCTGATTATAACGAACGCACAAAAGAGCTCCTTTTCGGTAAAGATTCAGAAGTTATTAAAGCGAATCGAGCAAGAACGGTACAAAGTTTAGGCGGCACAGGGGCATTACGTATTGCTGCGGAGTTCATCAAACGCCAAACCAAAGCACAAAATGTGTGGATTAGTACGCCAACATGGCCAAACCACAATGCCATTTTCAATGCGGTGGGCATGACAATTCGTGAATATCGTTATTATGATGCTGAACGCAAAGCGCTTGACTGGGAACATTTACTTGAAGATTTAAGCCAAGCAAGCGAAGGCGATGTCGTGCTTTTACACGGTTGCTGCCACAACCCAACTGGTATTGACCCAACCCCAGAACAATGGCAAGAATTAGCCGCGCTTTCAGTGAAAAACGGCTGGTTACCACTCTTTGACTTTGCTTATCAAGGTTTAGCCAATGGCTTAGACCAAGATGCTTACGGTTTACGTGCATTTGCAGCAAATCATAAAGAATTATTAGTGGCGAGTTCATTCTCTAAAAACTTTGGTTTATACAATGAGCGTGTCGGTGCCTTTACCCTTGTGGCTGAAAATGCAGAAATTGCTTCAACTGCATTAACACAGGTGAAATCAATTATTCGTACCCTCTACTCTAACCCAGCATCTCATGGTGGTGCGGCCGTAGCAACGGTGTTAAATGATCCTCAACTTCGCCAAGAGTGGGAAAATGAATTGACTGAAATGCGTGAACGTATCAAAAAAATGCGTCATTTATTCGTTCAGTTATTAAAAGAATATGGTGCAGAACAAGATTTCAGCTTTATCATGGAACAAAACGGTATGTTCTCTTTCAGCGGTTTATCACCTGAACAAGTTGATCGCTTAAAAGAAGAATTTGCGATTTATGCGGTTCGTTCTGGTCGTATCAATGTGGCCGGTATCACTGAAGACAATATTCGTTATTTGTGTGAAAGTATTGTGAAAGTGCTTTAATCAATAAAAACAAAAAGTGCGGTTAAATTTGACCGCACTTTTTCATCTCAACATAACAAAAGAAAAGGCAGATTTTACTCTGCCTTTTTATTAAATAATTACCATTGATAACCGATGCTTCCACCCCAGTTCACATCACTACGGCTATTGATACTTGCACCAACTTTAATCGAAATTTTGTTGTTATCAGAATTTCGACCATAACCAACTGCGATGGCATTTTCATTGCGATAACCACCAACACCAACAGAAACTAAGCTTTTACCCGCTTCATTTGGACGTTGTAAGAAAGAAATCGCCGTTGCACCTGCAATACCTGCACGTAATTTACGATCAACGTGATCAATTTTATTGTCTAAACGATTAATGTTGTTATTAATGTTTTTCACTGCATTATCAACATAACGTTTATTTACTGCATCAGTTGGGTCTTTAGGATCAGCCACATTCACAATACGATTATTGTGAACATCCAAGCCACCGTGTGCATGGACAGTACCGCCAACGTTAAGATCACCCGTTGTTGTCACATTTTTAAATGTCGGTGTATCAGATACTGCCACACTTAACACTTTGCCTTTTTTGTGGGTTAATTTAATATTTTTACCCGCATCAAGTGTTAACTTATCCATTTTTGTTGCAGTAGACTGAACCGTTTCTTCTGTTACTTCATTTACAACAGTACCTTCAGATGCACTTGCAGTTACGTTAAATCCACGACCACCTGCATTTTTGATTTCATCTTTGGTTTTTTGTGAAAGATCTACTTTGTAATTGGTTACTGTGGTAACAGAAATACCATTTTTAACTTCTGTTTTTTCACCAACTGTTACTGTAACAGCATCAGAAGCAGCTTCAACTGATGCTGAAGTGTCTTTTGCATTAACGGTGTAAATCGTTTGATTATTCGCACCAGTTTCAGAAGTCACCTCTACATTTGTTCCAGCTTTTACTTCTGTTTTAGCTGCTGCAGCGGCTTTAGTAATATTGGTATTAAGCTCGTTCTTCGCTGCATATAATTGGCTACCATTCACAGCATCTTTACTATCTGCTGAAATTGTACCATTTGATACATTCGTGATTTTTTTATCACCTGCATTGATACCATCTTGATTAATCGTAACAGGTCCTACGGTGAGATTATTAGCTGTAACATTATTAACAGTAATATCATCTTTTAAATTCACTGTAATATCAGCAGCATTTGTACCTTTTGTAACAACCACTTCGGTATTCTTACCATCTACAAAATTTACTTTGCCATGGGTATTAATACGTGATGTTTCTTTACCGTTATTTTTAATGTTAAAGCCTGCATTGTAATAGGCTTGATATAACTGGCTACCATTTACGGCATCATTTGAAGTAGCCGTAATTCGACCCGCACCCACATTTTGGATCTGGCGAACAAGAGAGCCATCACCTACAGATACTGCGCCTTTTTGAGTTGAAAAAGTACCATTGTAGTTAACCGTTTTGACTTTCGCATCATCGTCAAAAGAAGATAAAGCTTTTGCTGTCTGATCAAAATTATTGGCTGCACTACTTGAATAAGAACCTAATGTCACAGAGTTTTCATGCGTACCTTTAGCTTGAGTACCAATCACTACCGCACTAACCCCAGAGACGTTACTAGATGTACCAAGAGCAATGGAATTAACCGCAGAAGAATTACTATCTTTACCAACCGCAACGGCATTCATTGATGAAGCATTAGCATTAGAGCCAGATGCCAATGCATCCACACCTGAAGCTTTAGATGCATAACCGAAAGCCATTGAACCTCTACCACTAGCATCTGCAGTATTACCTAATGCTGAAGCTCCTAAAGCACTCGCTTTAGCCCCATTACCTACAGCTGTCGAAACAACCCCACTTGCATTAGCTCCGGTACCTAGAGCCGCAGCACTTTGAGCGCCAGCGTAAGAACGACGTCCCAATGCTGTAGATTCTCGTCCTTCTGTCACTGCTTCTGAGCCCACAGCAATAGAATTATCTGCTCTAGCCGATGCACCACGACCTAATGCAGTTGCGCCCCATGCTGAAGCTGATGCACTATCACCAAAAGCAGAAGCACTTAGTGCGAGAGCTTTTGAGTTTCTACCAACAGCGGTTGCTAGAGAGCCTGTTGCATTTGCTGTTGCACCAAAGGCTGAAGCCCCTTCACCATCAGCATAAGATGCCACCCCTACAGCAGTTTGGCTATTTCCACCTACTTTCTCATTAGAGGTTTTTGCCATTAAACCGATAGCAA
>NZ_CAJLNI010000098.1 GCF_905207935.1 uncultured Haemophilus sp. | reverse complement strand
GGGAAATTCGGGTATCACCCACAATCCAGTCAAAGAATAAAATAATGGCCATCATCACGATGATTAAAATCGAACCGTATGCAATAGCAACACCATATTCACCATCTTCTACACGGTTTAAAATATAGGCTGTTGCCACACGTGTATCAGCGGTGACTAAGAAGATAATCGCACTTACGGTAGTCATCGCACGAACGAAGCTGGTGACCAATGCAGAAAGTAACGCTGGTTTTAACAATGGTAAAACGATAAACCACAAGGTTTTCCATGAGCTACCTTTTAAAGAAAGAGACGCTTCATCGAGTGATTTATCTAATTGACCAAGACCTGCAATGGCTGCACGCATACCGATTGGTAAATCACGCATCACCATTGAAATGATCACGATAATGCTGGTACCTGTAATGTAAAGTGGCGCATTGTTAAAGGCTAAAATATAAGATACCCCTGCAACGGTTCCTGGTACCGCAAAACAAAGCATAGTTAAGAACTCAAGAGATTTTTTACCTTGGAAATCTTTACGCACCACAATATACGCAATTAATAAACCGAAAAGTGCGGTCAATGGCGCGGCAATTCCTGCATAGATTAAGGTATTAATCAATGATGGCCATGCCCCATCGCTTAAGCCTTGTCCGAATAACATCGCATAGTTTTTCAAGGTTAAGGTGTAATCAACACCCCAGTTTACGGTGAAACTACCGTAGAAAATACTGCCGTATAACGCTAAGTTAAAGAGTACCCAGAAGCCAAGCATACCAATGATGGTATATTTCAAGCCGGTTGGTAAATCTTGTACATCACCACGATAGGATTTACCTGAAACAGTCACATAAGAGCGATTACCAATCCAAATATATTGGATAATAAATACTGCTAATGAGAAGATTAAAAGCATAGAACCTAACGTACTTGCTGAAGCATAATCTAATTGTGAGCCTGCGATATAGAAGTAGATTTGTGTCGCGATTACGTCAAAGCTACCGCCCAATACTAACGGGTTACTAAAGTCCGCTAAGGATTGGATAAACACGATTAAGAACGAGTTTGCCAATGCTGGACGTAGTAATGGGAAAATAATATTGAAAAACGTTTGGTAACGATTTGCACGTAAGGTGTAAGACGCTTCTTCAATTGATGGATGAACAGATTTTAATGCACCATCTAAAATCATAAATGAAATCGGTGCAAAAGCCAGAATCTGTGCAATGGCAATCCCGTTAAAGCCGTATAACCAGTTGTGGTTCTCAAATCCAAATGTTGAAGCTAAGAACTCAGTCACATAACCAGAACGACCAAGCATTAATGTTACCCCTAAACCCACAACAAATGGTGGAGTTACGATAGGTAAAATAGAGAAAATTTTACCAATGAATGCCGTTCTACGAGCAATACGGGTGGTATAAAGTGCAAATGCCAAACCAAAAATCGTTGATACAATGCCTACAAAACCTGATAAGAATAGCGAGTTACTAATCACACGTACAATGTAGCTTTGAGTCAAAATTCGCATCACTTGTTGTGGTGCAAAAGTATCACCGTCATAGAACATGGAGACAAAGATCGCCAATGTCGGGTAAACGATGAAGAAGAAAATTAATAAGATAATGCAAAGTAAAGAGGCGATAATAAATTTATCCCCTTGCATCACTTTCAATTTAGCGAAAGAAAACGTCGCCAATGCGGTTAAACTCGCGATTAATACAATCACGGAATAACCCATGCTGACTTTACAAATTGTTGCACTGACAAAGATAAATAATGTCGCTGCTGCAATAAGATACAGCTCTGCTTTCGCTTGTGTATCCTTAGGCAATTTAAGAAGTGGCATCAATCCGTATAAAATAACCGGTAAAAACCATAATGCCGTAATATTTAACGAAGACCAACCCATTGCACCTAGATATTCATCACTTGTACTTTCAAACAAGCCATAATCTAAAGCATGGGAAGGTAGAAGAAGAAATGCAATCACTGCAAGAATTATCCAAAAGTTAGCAGATTGGATAATGGGAAGTTTATTTGCGTTCATACAACCTCGCATAAAAGAAAAAAGCGAAATAATATAATAGCTATTATTTCGCTATGTATACATCATTATTTTGCTAATTTAACATCATCAACCCATTTTGTGATCAAACGTTTACGTAAATCACTTGAGCCGTATTTGTCAAAATCATAATTAATTAAATTGATGGATTTAAAATCGAGCGCATAAGGCGATTGCTCAGCGGTGCTATTGGTTAAAATAGAATACGCTTCCCCTTTTTTCCAGGTTAACTCTTGTGCTTCTTTTGATAACGCCCAATCCACAAATAATTTCGCATTTTCAAGGTTTCTTGCACCTTTAATAATGCTCACACCACCAATTTCATAGCCTGTACCTTCGCAAGGAACAACTAATTCAACTGGTGCGCCTTTTGCTTTCTCTAAAGAATATTCATGTAAAAAACCAATTCCGATTGCCGTTTCACCACGTGCTGTATTACGGGTCGCTGTGTTACCGGATTTGGTATATTGGGAAACGTTTTTATTGAGTTCTTTGAGATATTTGAATGCTTCATCCTCGCCCCAAAGTTGGATATAGGTGGCTAATTGTGTATAACCTGTTCCAGAACTTTGTGGATCGGCTGCTTGGATCTCATTACGATACGCAGGATCGGCTAAATCTTTCCAACATTTTGGTGTCGGCAAATTGAGCTTTTTCAAACGTTCTGGGTTAATACCAAAACCTAATACACCGAGATAAATCGCTGAAGAATAGTTGCCTTTAATTTTAGCGGGGTCTCTAAACTGCTCAGGAATTTGTGCGAGATTTGGTGACTTATATGCTTCAAGTAAGCCCATTTCACCTGCTTGAGAATGTGGATCAAGCGTACCGCCATACCATACATCCCCTTGAGGGTTAGCTTTCTCAGCATCAATTTTGGCTAAAATTGTGCCTGTACCACCACGAATAAAACTGGTTTTGATACCGTATTTTTTCTCAAAAGCCATGGTTTCTTGCTCGCACATCGTATTTTGTGCACTACAATAAACCACTAAACGGCCTTCTGCAGCAGATGCGTGAGCGCTTAGCAACACGCCACCAAATACAACACTAGAAAGTGCTAAAGCAACGTTAGACATTTTCATTGGTTCACTCCTGTGTTTATAAAATAAAATGAGCTGATACGCTCATCGTAGAAACCCACGTAAAAACCGAGCTAGTGGGACTAAGATGGTAAAAGTGCGGTCAAAAATCTCATGTTTTTCAACCGCACTTTAAACACTATTTCGCTAATTTAACGTCTTGAACCCATTTTTCAATTAAGGCTTTGCGTTGTTCGGTTGCACCATATTTTTCAAAGTCATAATTGATCAGGTTAAGTTTGTTTGGATCAAACGCAGTTGGCGATTGCTCCGCTGTGGTGTTGGTTAAGATTTGTAAAGAGTCACCTTGTTTCCACGCTAACTCTTGACCTTCTTTAGATAATGCCCAATCCACGAATAATTTTGCGTTATCGATATTACGCGCACCTTTTAAGATACTCACACCACCTAACTCATAACCAGTACCTTCACAAGGTACCACTAATTCCAATGGTGCACCTTGACGTTTTTCAAGTGCATAATCGTGTAAGAAACCGATACCTACCGCAGTTTCACCACGTGCCGCATTACGAGACGGAGTGACACCTGATTTGGTGTATTGAGATACGTTTGGATGTAATGCTTTTAAGAAATCAAAGGCTTTTTCTTCGCCCCAAAGTTGAACGAAAGTAGCCAACGCAGTGTATGCTGTACCAGCACTTTGTGGGTCAGCAATTTGCACTTCGCCTTTTAAGCGAGGATCGGTTAAATCTTTCCAGCATTTTGGTACTTCTTTAATACCTAATTTTGCTAAACGCTCGGTATTCACACCAAAACCTAAGATCCCCATGTAAATCGCAGAGACATAATGTCCTTTGGTTTTCGCTGGGTCACGGAAACGTTCAACAATTTCATCAATGTGTTTAGATTTATAAGGTTCGATTAAACCCAACTCTGCCGCTTGTGCTTGAGGGTCGAATGTACCACCAAACCAAACGTCTGCTTGTGGATTATTTTTTTCTGCTTCAACTTTTGCAAAAGTACTGCCTGAACCGTTGCGAATAAATGAAGTTTTCACATCATATTTTTCGCCAAAGGCTTTCGTTGTTGTTTCACAAAGAATATTGGTCGCACTACAGTACACTACTAAACGCCCTTGAGCATTAACGGCAGATGATGTCATGAAGCCTGCGGCTAAAAGTGCGGTTGAAATAGAGAGAGAAATTTTATTCATTTTCATCGTACACTCCTCATAAATAACACTGATGAAATAATAAAAACGAGCACATCGTAAGCGAAAACGAAAAGAAATTCCGTGAACTACTTCACAAATTTAAAAAATTTAAATAAAAAAGAAAGGTGAATTTAAACTGATTTTTCTTTATAATCCTTGTAATTTTTACCTTCCGTTTTTGAGGTCGTTCTATGTCAGACTCATCTTGTATTATCATCGCTATCACGGGGGCATCCGCTTCAGGCAAAAGCTCCATTGCTTCTACCGTTCATAAAGAACTTTGCAACGACTTAGGTTGTGAAGAAATTGGGATTATTGCTGAAGACAGCTACTATAAAGATCAAAGCCATTTAGAGATGAGTGAGCGAGTAAAAACCAACTATGACCACCCGAGTTCAATGGACAGAGATTTACTCATTCAACACTTAAAAGACTTAAAAAACGGAACTGCGGTGGATGTTCCTGTCTACAGTTATGTTGAGCATACCAGAACAGGCGAAACCAAACACTTTACGCCAAAGAAAATTGTTATTTTAGAAGGGATCTTATTGCTTACTGATGAGCGAGTTCGCCAATTAGCCGATATTTCTGTATTCGTGGATACCCCATTAGATATTTGTTTTATCCGCCGTTTACAACGTGATATGGAAGAACGTGGCCGTTCATTACAATCTGTTATTGACCAATACCGCGCAACCGTTCGTCCAATGTTCTTACAATTTATTGAGCCATCAAAACAATATGCGGATATCGTGATTCCTCGCGGCGGTAAAAACCGTATTGCGATTAATATGTTAAAAGCTCAAATTCTTCATTTATTAAACCAAAAATAGGAAAAATCATGCGTCTTTGCGATACCGATATCGAACGCTATCTAGATGATGGCATTATTTCTTTAACGCCTCGTCCTGAAAATGACAAAATCAATGGTGCGACCATTGATGTGCGTTTAGGCAATTCATTTCGCGTATTTCGTGAACATTCCGCGCCTTATATTGATTTAAGTGGCCCGAAAGAAGAAGTCTCTGCTCAACTTGAATCCGTGATGAGTGACGAAATCATTATCGGTGATGATGAAGCCTTCTTCTTGCACCCAGGTATGTTGGCGTTAGCGACCACATTAGAGTCTGTGAAACTCCCTGCCAATATTATCGGCTGGTTGGATGGTCGTTCTTCACTTGCTCGTTTAGGCTTAATGGTACATGTTACCGCACATCGTATCGATCCAGGCTGGGAAGGTAAAATTGTGTTGGAATTCTACAACTCTGGAAAATTACCTTTAGCATTGCGTCCTAATATGGTGATTGGGGCATTGAGTTTCGAAGTGTTAAGCGGTCCGGTAGCGCGCCCTTACACCAGCCGTAAAGATGCCAAATATAAACATCAGCAAAATGCGGTAGCTAGCCGAATTAATGAGGACTAATCAATGAAAAAGATCGCAATTAGCCTGTTGATCGTGCTGTTTGCGATCTTTGCTTTTTTTTATGCACGAATTCAAAAACTGGAAACAGTGATTACTACCACGCTAGCTCAGCATGAAACTACCTTCCAAGAGTTTAATATGGGCATTTTCCCTGAGCCGTATATTTCCTTTGACAAAGTTCAACATAATCAAATAAGTATTGAAAAAATAACTGGAAAATTTTCTCTGCCATCATTAGTTTTGGGTAATGCTCAACTACAAGAATTAGTTGCTCAAAATATCAAGTTATCCCCAAAGGCACAAAACTCAGCAAATGTTCAAGTGCATTTCAACGGTTTCCCACTTAATTATATTACTAGTGATGATATTCCATTTAGCACAACAACTCTCATTACTGTTGAACTAGCAAAACCACTTTATGGCAGTAATAGAATCTTTAATTTTCGTTTTATCAAAGGTCATGTTACCCTCCGTCGGGAAAGTGAATCACTTATTCAATTTGATCATGTTCAATTCAATCAGCAAGACCTGGGCTATATTGAAATTCATGCAGATTTAACAAAACCACAGAAACGTGCCATTGCTTACATTAAACCTAGATGCACCACAAATTGTCTTGCTGTACTCAAATTTGATAGCTATCTACAAAAAAGTGCAGTCAATTTTTCGGGTAAAAATTTTCCTTTAACGCAGTTGTTAGCTTTACTTAATTTCCCGCAAACCATGACAGGTACGAGTGATTTTAACACTCAATTAGCCTTTACAAACTCAGAATTAATCGAAGGGAAATTTGATTTTAATGCGCGTGATGGCGAGCTTTTAGGATTGAATTTATTAGATATGGCGGCGCAGTATTTACCAATTAATTACAACAGTGATTTAACTGCGAGCAGAAATATGAATACGCCTTACGAGCGTTTTGAGTCAAATCTTTCGCTTGAAAACCACTTACTCAAAGTAGATAAAATAAGCTTAAAAACAACCGCACTTTTAGGTGAAGGTTCTGGAGCCATTG
>NZ_CAJLNI010000097.1 GCF_905207935.1 uncultured Haemophilus sp. | reverse complement strand
AGAAAGCAGATAATTTAATCTCTATTGAAATTAAAATGTAAATGAGCCAATTACTATCAATTTACTCAAGAATTCCCCTCTTTAGCAAAGAGGGGTAGGGGAGATTTGGCACAAGTTAATCCAACCTCATACTCAATCAGCCCTTACATTTTCTAAAAACAAATAAATCTGCTCTACTACCGCTTCAATTTCACGCATTACTTCATCATTGCTAAATCGCATCACAGTGAAACCAAGTGAATTTAATTCTGCATCTCGCAATGCGTCTTTTTCCTGATAATCAGGTTCATAGTGCTGACTACCGTCCAATTCGATAATCAGCTTTGCTTTCGCACAATAAAAATCAACGATATAACTTAAAAGTGGCTTTTGTCGATTAAATCGAAATCCTAATAATTGATCTCGATTGATGCGTTGCCATAATTTTCTTTCCGCATCCGTTTGACCCCCTCGCAATTTCTGAGAATTCTCTTTTAAGTATTTTTCATAGGGTTGCATGAACGCTATTTCTTACCGTTCTTAATACTCTCACTCAACACCTGTTGAAAACGCTCGTAATCACAAAAGCCATTTTCATCTTTCTTACAGCCTTTGAGGGTTAATGCTGTTTGGTTTGGAGGTGTCGCTAAACTTAGTGGCGTGATGTTAATCAGTTGTTCAGTGGTTTGATACACATAATCCAACTTAAATTTGAGTTTGCCACTTGGTTTGTGCTTCCACACTTCAAATAGCAATTTGCCACCGATTGGGATATTTTCCAACGAATCATCTAACTCATAAGGCTCAACACCTAGTGCAGCCAGCAGAGCGACGATATTAGAATCGTGTCCAACCAATAAGTTAATTTTGTTTTCACTATTTAGCTGTTGCTGAATAAATGCCAATAACGGGTATGATGCATTTTGTGCTAACGCTTCGTTGTTTTTAAATAACGTGCGGTAATATTCGTTTTTAATTTCGTTAATTGCACGCCATTTTTCTTGGCTATCCACGCGGCCGTTTGCGATTTCTGAATCAGGCTTGCCCACATAATGCGCAAGCAATAACGCACTAACAATTTTCTTTCCGGTGCTGATAGAACCCGTAATTTTGACCGACTTACCGTCTTTAATACTGTATTCACCGACTTTTCCACCTAAATCACACTCGCCTTTTTGCAAGCAGTTTGGTGAGTTTTTATAATCGATAATTTCACTCAATAGCGCATAATTTGGCGCTAATTTTTGCTGTAAAGCGGTTAAATCAACGTTATTTTTTGCAGATTCAATCAAGGCTTGACTTGGATTATGCGCTTGTGTGTTAAAAATGGGATCTTTTTCTGAACCAATTTTACCGTGATGTTGCAGTTGAACATTACAGCCCGCAAATGCGCCAGAAACAATTGCCTGACCTGTTGCAATGGTGCGTTGTACACCATTCGCATAAGCGAAAATACCTTCACCCGATGCACAACGTTCAGTTGTTAATAACCCTTTATCTGCAAGCCATTGACCTAAATATTGGCCAAAATAGGTTTCTAATACCGTTCCTTTTGCCGTGAGATAACCTGATGGCACATCCCATTTTGCCCACGCATACGGTGAATATTTTGCCATCTCTTGTGGATCTTTTTCCACTGGCGAGCGTAATCCATGGCGGCTGAAAATTAAGACTTTCTCAAGCTCGTAATCTTCATTCTGTTTGTTTTGGCGATTTTCTGTTGCAAATACACCGCTTGCAAGCGTCAAACCAAGTAAAAGTGCGGTGAATTTTAGGGCTGTTTTTTTCATATTCGAGACTTAACCTAACTTTCTATTATGCCTTTAAGACCTAATCATTTAATGCTGAAATTGAGCTATAAAAATTCAAGGCATATTTGGCGCCATAAACTAACACCATAAATACCGCCACAATATTGACTACCGCAAAAAAGATTAGCTGTTTACTGTTGCTTTCGAGCCAGAGCATTCTAAATAATGCGAGCGTACCAATATTTTCATCAAGTTCGCTCTCTCCGCTTAGTGTTCTTAAGGTTTTCAGCATCTTGCGTACAAAAGCGACAGTATTTATTGCCATGACGCTGAGTGCAATAAATCCTGAAGCCAAACTTAAAAACAGTACGAGCACATTACTCCACGCCCAATGTGCCCAATTCAGCTCAGAATACATAAATAACGCGAGTGATAAAAACAACACAGCGGGTGTTAAATTTCGCAAAAACATTAAATAATCATCACCAATTCTAAATAAAAATTGCAAAAAACTGACTTTCTTCATTACTTACGAATTTTCCAACTTTTCTTGGTTTTCATTAAACGCACTTTGCCGTCTTTGGACACATAGCCGCCTTTGACCACCTCTAAAATCGTGTTTTCAGGTAAATCAGACGCAAACACTTCAACCTGTTGCTTGTCTTCCGAAAGAATGCCGTACACCGCTTGAGTTTTATTAGCAGGATCATCTAACTTAATATCCGCCACATCAAACACTTGCACGCAAGCTTTTTTCAAATAAGAGTAAGACTCTCCTAAATTTTGAAAGCAACCGTGAGCATCTGATTTCCCTTTGTCCAGACACAACATTTCACCTTGAGATTGTGCATGACTACAAGCGGTCAAAATCATCGCTGAAGTTGCAAAGGCTAAGGTTTTTTCATCACTTTAAAAAATCTCTTTTAATTTGGATTCATCCAAAATAACACGATCATCATCTAACAATAATGCCGGAAAGCCAGCATAGCCTTGCGCTTTTGCATCATCAAATGCGGCGTGACGATCGCGCAAGCGTAACCATTGTTTCAAGTTTGGAATGGAAGATAAGACTTCCACTGCCTCATAATCCACACCCAAGCGTTTTAGCTCAGCAACAAATGGTGCCGTATCAGGACAATCTGCTGCATAATAAAGAATAGGTTTCATTATTCACCTCCTTTTTCAGCTGCCGCAGTTGGGTTCAATTTCGGTTCGCCAATTTTAGTTAAGCGGTTACGATCGCGATGTTCAAATGGGGCATCATAATTCGGGATAATCAGGATGGTGGTTTGATCGTATGACCAAGTGCCATCATCATGGAATTTCACCGTCATCTCAAAACTTTCTGTGGTAAATGAACGTTCTAAAAACGGATTCGAAATGATGCCGTTTGTTAATGAACCGCGTACCGCTTTTACCGTAAACTCTTTCGCATCCGCTGGTGCATTACCGACCGCAATAAACGTTTGGCCACGTGGAATGCTGCCTGTTAATAAAATATTACCCGTTTCAGGCTCCCATAACCAATAACCCACTTGGTCGTGGAAGGTTTCCACTTCGCCTGGTTGTACAATATGGGTGTGATAACGTAATCCATAATAGAGTTGCGGACCATTAGTTTGTGCATCCGTTGGATGGGCTTCGTAACGTTCGATATAAGGATCTTTTTCTGGCCCTTCTGCTTTCGGGTTGATATCCACACCACGCTTACCTTCCCAAACACCCGCTAATCTAGCCAATGGGCCTAAATTCGCGAGCGTATTAGGATCAATTTCTGCTTCCGTGTAGATATCATCTGGGTATTGAAAATCTTTCATGCTCATCTCCTTATATCGTTGTGTTAATGCTTAAAGTGCGGTTGTTTTTGCCTATTTTTTACAGCCTGGGAAACCTAAGGCTTCACGGCTCGCATAGTACGCTTCTGCCACGCCTTTGGTTAATGCACGAATGCGTAAAATATAGCGTTGACGCTCTGTAACCGAAATCGCTTTACGTGCATCTAACAAGTTGAAGCTGTGTGCCGCTTTTAAAATGCGCTCGTAAGCCGGTAATGGTAACGGACGTTCTAATTCTAATAAGCTTTTCGCCTCTTTTTCGTATTGATCGAAGCAGTAGAATAAGAAATCGGTATCCGCATATTCAAAGTTATAAGTTGATTGCTCCACTTCGTTTTGATGGAATACATCGCCGTAAGTGGTTTTGCCAAGTGGACCATCAGACCAAACTAAATCATACACAGAATCTACGCCTTGAATGTACATGGCTAAACGCTCTAAACCGTAGGTTACTTCACCTGTTACGGGTTTACATTCTAAACCACCCACTTGTTGGAAATAGGTAAATTGAGTGACTTCCATACCGTTTAACCATACTTCCCAGCCTAAACCCCACGCGCCTAAAGTTGGGTTTTCCCAGTTATCTTCCACGAAACGGATATCGTTTTGTGTTGGATCAAAACCGAGCATTTCAAGAGAACCTAAATAGAGTTCTTGAATATTATCTGGGGACGGTTTAATCACCACTTGGAATTGGTAGTAATGTTGTAAACGATTTGGGTTTTCACCATAACGACCATCAGTCGGACGACGTGAAGGTTGCACATAAGCAAATGCCATTGGCTCAGGGCCTAATGCGCGTAATGCAGTCATTGGGTGAGAAGTACCTGCGCCTACTTCCATATCAAAAGGTTGAACAACGGTACAGCCTTGATTTGCCCAATATTCTTGCAAGGCTAAAATCATACCTTGGAATGTTTTTACGTTGAATTTTGTACTCATAATTTTTTTAATAACAATGTGATGAAAAATACAGGCATTATACTTGAAACTATAATGCGGATAAAGGCGAAAAAGTGCGGTCAGAAAAATCCTTAAATTTTTTATTTCTCTTAAATTTCATTCATTTTGATGATGAGTTATTTTCATCGCCAGAAGTTTGCGCGCCAAGCGTCTAATGTGTAAACTGCTGGCGCTTTTATACAGACTTTTATCCTAGGGATTTTAAAATGAAAAAAAATGTGATTACTTCAGCGATTTTATTAGCGATTCCAGCATTAGCGGCGGCTGAGGAAAAAGAAATTCAACTTGAACCAATTCATGTTTATTCAGCTTACGCCACCCCAGTAAACCAAGATCAAACCGCTTCATCTGTTACTGTTTTAACTGAGAAAGATTTTTCAGAACGTAATGCAACTTATGTGAGTGATGTGTTGAAAACTGTTCCAGGTGTGGCAATGGGTGCAAATGGTGGAAGAGGAACATTAACCAGTCTTTTCTTACGCGGTGCAAACTCGAACCAGACTGCAGTAATTATTGATGGAGTTAAAATGAAACCTACCAATAATTTGGGATATGACTTTGGTGGATTAACACTTAGCAATATTGAACGTATTGAAGTATTACGTGGAGAACAATCTGCTCTTTGGGGAAGCGATGCAATGGGTGGAGTGATCTATATCACAACCAAAAGTGGATTATACAAAGATAAACCATTTAATGTAGATTTTGATTTTGGTACAGGTTCACATAGAACTCGTGATGCATCTTTGACAATTTCTGGTCATAATGATGGATTCTATTATTCTTTGCACGGCGATAGCCATCGTACAAGTGGTATTTCTGCATTAAGCTCAAATAAGTTTTATTACACATCACCAACAGGAACCCCATTTGTAACAGGTGGACATACTGAAAAAGATAAATTTCATCGTGATAATGTATCTCTACGTTTAGGATACGATGACAGCAACAAAGGTATAGAACTTTTAACATCCCATTCTTCAAAAACAGTGCATTATGACAATGATTCTCGTCAATTTGAGCAAGAAACAGCATACGATGATCGAGCCCATACACGAGAAACACTATTTAAATTAAGTGGATATGTCGGAAATGATAAAGAACTTTTCAAACATAAAATAAGTATTAGCCATATCAAAACGGATAATGATACGTTTGATTTGTACCCATACTCAAATCCATACTCTGCGTACGATGCTAAAAAACAAAGTGCAAACTATCAATTAGATATTAATTTCGATCGTGAAGGTAATATCAAACAAGGTGTAAGTATTCTGGCAGAATACCAACGAGCAACTTATGATTCCACAACATTTACACCAAGAGATGAGAAAAAACTAACAGAAAAAAGTATTGCAACCGAATATCACCTATTTACAGAAGATGATCACAATATCTCTGTAAGCGGTCGCTTTACTGAAAATTCACAATTTGAAAATGCATTTACTGGACGTATTGCAGGTGCTTATCGTTTATCTCCAAATGTCCGTCCCCATGCAAGTTTTGGATCATCAATTCAAAATCCAAGTTTAGTTGAATATTACGGTTATTCAGGAACATATCATGCCAATCCAAATTTGAAACCAGCAAAAAGTTTAGGTGGTGAGTTTGGGCTATTAATGGAAACTACAAATAAAAATCACAGCCTTGATGTAACTTACTTTACTCGTAATGTAAGAAACTTTATCGCAAACAACCCAACTTGGACAGGCGTTATCAATCTTGAAGGAAAAACTAAAGTAAAAGGTATTGAATTAGTTTACACAGGAAAATTAACCAAAGATTTAAACGCTTATGCTAACTACACTTATACACAGACTAAAGATAGCAAAGGTATTGAATTGATCCGCCGCCCAAAACACACTGCTAACCTAGGTTTAGCATACCAAGTTACGGAAAAACTAGGTACAAATGCAAATATCAGTTATGTTGGAAAACGGACTGATGATTACTATGGTCCAGCACCAAGCTATACTCAATATAAAGGAGTAAAACTGCCATCTTATACGTTAGTTAATATCGGAGCGAATTATCAATTGACTGACAATGTGAATATTTATCTTAATCTAAATAATCTATTTGATAAAAAATACGAAAGTATCACAAGATACGGCCAAGAAGGACGTAATGTTTACGTTGGCTTGAAAGGCTCGTTCTAATTATTACCCACTAACAAGGGCGTGCTTAGCACGCCTTTTTACATTCTTGATGGCGTAGCGTATCATTATCTATATGCAAAAAACTCGCTTAATTTTAACCGCACTTTT
>NZ_CAJLNI010000096.1 GCF_905207935.1 uncultured Haemophilus sp. | reverse complement strand
CTAAAGTGCGGTAATTATCTCAATTATTTTAGTTTAACCAGCCAGCTTGTTGGGCAATAAACAATCCTGCAAAGGCTGTTAAGTAGAATAAGCCGATAAGGGATAACCACAATAAGCCGCCTTTTACACTGTGTTTCGCGTGCTTAGTCAGAGATAAATTCAGCCAAGCAAAGATTGGTGCAGAAACAAATGAAGCAATCATCGCAAATTTCAGCATTGGACCCACTGCATTATTAAAGTAGAAAATAATCGCTAAACCCGACAATGCGGCTAAAATCATGCCAATGTTTAAAACTCTTACTGAGCTTTCTTGCTTACCAAACAAAATACGTACTGCTTCAACATTAGTACGAGAATAACCATCAATTACCGTAATTGTTGTACCAAACATACACATGAACGCAATCACGGCAATTAATAAACGCGCCCATTCACCGATAGTACTTGCATACATATTGATAAGTTGCGCGATATATTTTCCGCCTACCATCTCTACGGTTTCTGGCGAACCATATTGCACCAATGCACCAAGCGCTAAGAATACGACAGCTAAAATTGCTGTGCCGATGTAACCCACATTGAAGTCAAATAAACCGTCTTCATAAGATACTTTCGTTAGACGACGTTTTGCTACCACCCACATTGAGTTAATTGCAGAAATTTCAATTGGTGCCGGCATCCAGCCCATCAAGGCGACTAAAAACGCTAATTTACTTAATTCCCATGGAGAAGGTGCGACAAAATCAGGAGCGGCTACACCATGGATGCCGTTACGCATAAAAGCAATCACGACAGCGCTCACGGTGGTTACCGTTAAAGCAATCATGATAATTTTCGATAAGCTATCTAATAAACGATATTTACCCAACAATAAAATACCGGTTGTTACAAGAATCACTAATGAGCTTAATACTGGCATTGGGAGTGGGATTGGCGTAATGAACGTTAAAATTGCTGCTGTTAATAACCCTACTGCTGCAGTATTAATCACAGTTGCAAAAATGTTTAAAGCAAGGAATAACCAAAGATAGAATTTCCCTTTTTGACGGTACCCCTCTAGCAAAGTATTACCCGTATCTAAGGTATATTGAACACCGAAACGGAAGAAAGGATATTTGAATAAATTAGCAAGAATAACAATGCTCACTAATTCCCAACCATAGATCGCACCCGCTTGGGTGGATGCAATAATATGTGAACCACCAACAGCAGCTGATGCCATCACGATTCCAGGACCTAGGGCAGAGAATTTACTCGCCCATGTTGATTTTTCTACTGGAGTTGAAACTTCACTCATAAAATTTTCTCTTATAAATTGACCATAAACCGAAAAAGGCCTTATTTATAATAGAATTTTATCCTTGAGTAAAGTAAATAAAATCCACTTAAAAGCATTAGTGAAAAATAAAAATCTAATTATTCCAATATTTCAGAATATAACTTCAAAACAAATAAGCTTTGCCAGTATTCATACCAAAAAACTGATGTCTTTAAGTGAATAAAATTTTTTTCAATAAAAAGAAAGTGCGGTCAAATTTAACCGCACTTTATCGTAAACATGTATGCCTTATTATCTGTCCAATGCTGGTACTGATGTCGCATTCAGCCAATAATCAAATATTTTAGGGCTTACATTACCATACTTATCTGCAATAGATAAAAGTGCTTGTTGTAATGAGAGTGCTAACTCTGGCTGATCACACAATGCAAGGCTATGAATTGTTCGAGTCATCCTTAACTGATTATGGTCATGAGGTTTTAACCAAGTATATTCTTTCTTAGTCAAAATACCTTTTTCAATAATATTTACCCCATCACGCATCATGCCCCAAAAATCAAGCATTACATCTAAGGATTTCAGTTGGTGTTGCTTTAATAAATCAGAATGAGCAAAATCCAATCTATCCTGCTTTGTTAAAATCGGTGAAGGATGGTATCTCGACATCACCTCTAAAGGAAAAATCCATTGGATAAAATTATGCGTATATTCTAATTTTTGATGGCTAAATGCCCAAATATCCTCGATATAACGCCCATGTGTATCAGGGATTTGGTTTGCATAGAACTGTAATAAAGGACTTAAATTCTGCATAAATCACCAAAACAAAGGGCGTATTAAATACGCCCTAATAACTTTTCTATTATTCAGCTTTAGTCACTGCAATACCCAACTCAGCTAGCGCCTGCGGATTCGCAAAACTTGGTGCTTCTGTCATTAAACAAGCAGCAGCGGTGGTTTTCGGGAATGCAATGACATCGCGAATATTTTCAGTGCCAGTTAAAAGCATGGTTAAGCGGTCTAAACCGAAAGCTAAACCTGCATGTGGCGGTGTACCGAATTTTAATGCATCCAATAAGAAACCGAATTTTTCACGTTGTTCTTGTTCATTGATACCAAGAATACGGAATACCGTTTGTTGCATTTTTGGATCGAAAATACGCACAGAACCACCACCTACTTCATAGCCATTGATCACCATATCGTAAGCATTTGCTACCGCATCGGTTGGATTCGCTTCTAATTGTTCTGGCGTAAAATCTTTTGGTGAAGTGAATGGGTGATGCATTGCTGCAAGATTACCTTCATCGTCACGTTCAAACATTGGGAAATCAATCACCCAAAGTGGTTGCCATTCGTCTAAGCGAGTTAAGCCAAGATCACGACCTAATTTCAAACGTAACGCACCCATTGCATCAGTGGTAGTTTGCCATTTGTCTGCACCGAAGAATAAGATATCGCCAGTTTGAGCTTTCACACGTTCAGCTAACGCTTTCCATACCTCTTCATTTAAGAATTTCGCAATCGGGATTTGTACGCCTTCAAGGCCAGCATTAATGTCATTTACTTTCGCCCAAGCCAAACCTTTCGCACCGTAAATACCAACAAATTGTGTATATTCATCAATTTGTTTACGAGTGATTTCAGTACCATTTGGTACACGAATCACTGCAACACGGCCGTTTGGATTGTTTGCTGGCTCATTAAATACTTTAAATTCAACATCTTTAACGATATCTGCCACATCGACTAGTTCAAGCGGATTACGCAAATCTGGTTTATCTGAGCCAAAACGAGTCATCGCTTCTTGCCAGGTCATTTGTGGGAATTTGCCTAAATCCACACCAATGATGTTTTGCCATAAACCGTGTACCATGCGTTCCATGATCTCACGTACTTCTGGCGCAGTTAAGAAAGAAGTTTCCACATCGATTTGAGTAAATTCAGGCTGACGATCTGCACGCAAGTCTTCATCACGGAAACATTTCACAATTTGATAATAACGATCAAAACCAGACATCATTAGAAGCTGTTTGAAAAGCTGTGGTGATTGCGGCAACGCATAGAATTTGCCTTTATGCACACGGCTTGGCACTAAATAGTCACGCGCACCTTCTGGCGTTGCTTTGGTAAGCATTGGGGTTTCAATATCAAGGAAACCATTGTCATCCATAAAACGACGCACAAAGCTGGTGATTTTTGCACGGGTTTTCAAACGTTGTGCCATTTCTGGACGACGTAAATCTAAATAACGATATTTTAAACGTTGTTCTTCGGTGTTATTTTGGTTGAAGTCTAATGGTAAAACGTCAGAAGCATTGTAGATGCGTAATTCTTTCGCTAACACTTCCACTTCACCTGTCGCCATATTTTTATTAACTTGATTATCAGGACGCGCGATTACTTCACCTTTAATTTGAATACAAAATTCATTACGTAAGCCTGAAGCTGCAGTTAATGCTTCTTGATATTTAGGGTCAAAACAAACTTGCACGACACCATCGCGATCACGCATATCAATAAAAATTAAACCGCCTAAATCGCGACGACGATGAACCCAACCGCTCAATGTTACTTCTTGTCCAATATGGTTGCGGTTTAATGCACCGCAATAATGTGTACGCATCATTTCTATATTCCTTTCATTTTTCTAAAAATGGATAATTAACGCGTTGATTATACGGAAAAAGACATGCCTTTTAAATTGAAAAGCGAAATTTATTTGATCCTTTAAAAACTTTCACTAAAATGACCGCAGTTTTTTGCATTTTATCTAAATAAATGTCCTCTCAATACAACAACAGAATTCAATCATGATGAAAGATACGATTTTTGCAGCCCCGATCGAAAAACTGGGCGATTTTACTTTTGATGAAAGCGTGGCGGAAGTTTTCCCCGATATGATTCAACGCTCGATTCCGGGCTACTCCAACATTATCACGGCGATTGGTATGTTGGCTGAACGTTTTGTGACTGCTGACAGCCAAGTCTATGATTTAGGCTGTTCACGCGGTGCGGCAGCTCTTTCTATGAGACGTAATATTAAACAACCGAATGTGAAAATTATCGGTGTCGATAATTCTTTGCCAATGGTGGAACGCTGCCGTCAGCACGTTGCGGCTTATCATAGTGATGTACCCGTAGAAATTCTTTGCGATGATATTCGTCAAATTGAAATTAAGAACGCCTCAATGGTAGTGCTCAACTTCACATTGCAATTTTTACCACCGGAAGATCGTGTAGCCTTGCTCACCAAAATCTACCAAGGTTTAAACCCAAATGGTGTATTAGTGCTCTCTGAAAAATTCCGTTTTGAAGATGAAAAAGTGAATGAGTTGCTTATTGACCTCCACCACCAATTCAAACGTGCTAACGGTTACAGTGAGCTTGAAGTGAGCCAAAAACGCACCGCACTTGAAAATGTCATGCGTACTGACTCGATTAACATCCACAAAGAGCGGTTAAAAAACATCGGATTTTCACACGTCGAATTATGGTTCCAATGTTTTAATTTTGGCTCAATGATTGCAGTGAAATAATCATAACCCAATCAATCATCTAAAAAATAAGGGCGTATCAAATGCGCCCTTATTTGTCACCAATGCTTTATAACCCTTTAAAATCCTTATCCAATAAACGAGCTAGCAACAAAATACCGTCTTTAAAGCGATACTCTGCATATTCTGCTTGTGCATAATATTCACCTTTCCCTTCTGCAAAGAAATAATCTTGGCTTGGTAATCTAGGAAGCCAACCACCTTTATAACGAATTGGTAAATAAACATTTGGTGTGCAATGTTTAAAATCTGTTGGTATCTCTGATTGCTCCTCACAAAATGTCGCAACATGATTTTTATCAAGATGAACAAGGATATAAGCTTTTTTTTCCGAAGGACTTGGTTCATCTATACCTGTGGTTTCATTAGATTCAACAGTATCAATAGGTTCATTGCCTTCAAGGGATTCATTTGATTCAGGTAAAACCTGACTTTGCTGAAACTCAGATAAAATAGCGTAATTCAATACCATATAATCGCCTTGCATCAATGAACGAGGATCCACAGGGGCGATTTTTAAGACAACAGGCTTACCAGTAGCCAGCACATCTTCAAATTGCTGCACTTTATAGTTCACCGCCCCCAATAACGCAATCACAAAGACGCCAACAAGCCAAATCGGTGCTTTAAAAACAGAATGGTTTTCTACCGCACTTTGTGAAGGCGCTTTATAACGTGCATACAAGAATAAAGTAACAATCGCAAAAATAACGGCAAAGCTTACTAGCAATACCCCTTTATAGAGTAATGGGATGCTCAATTGGTAATAGAACCCACCTAAATAAACAACAAAGGCAAATACCAAAAGACCGAAGAACGCACGGCTGTCCGTCCAATAAACAAGCAATAATAACGCTGTTAAATATAGAATGACGGGTATCCCAATAAAGCCTAATGCAAACAAGGTTAATACTAATAAAATTAACACTGCTTCTGTGTGTTTGGATTCACTATGCTTATTCATTAGTGCATAGACAATTAATGGTAATGCACAGACAAGTAAATATAAGATATGGTTAACATCAAACTGGAAGTGGGACCAAAATCGTCCACTTAAAACTTGCAGTATATTATTAAGGCTCATAGCGTCTGATAGCATGACATCACTTGAAACATCTGTATCAATAAGGCCATAATCTACCCAAGGAATCGCCATATACGACGGCACAGAGATCCATAGAGAGAATAATACTGCTCCCCAGGCAATAGGCTTTAAATGAATTCGCGCTGATTGATTAGGTCGCATGACCCAATAAAAGAGTACAATCGAACTCAGGAGCTGGATTTTATTAAACCATGCGTTATTAAACCATGTGTTATTCAAGCTGTAATTATGGAAATATAGATTATAGGAAATTTGCCAATACACGAGAAGTTGAATAACCAGTAGAATCCTCACTAAAGAATTCGGCATCAATTTGTAGCTAACGATAATAATAACTGGAAAAATCAGTGCGGAGATAAAGATACCGAAATTTGAATCCTCGCTAAATTCATATCCTAATAAAAGAAAAAAATCATCAAATTTAACAAGCAAATAGAATCCTAAAAAACTATTTGCGATCAGAAAAAATAAACCTGCTAAAATTGTAGTGTATTCATTTTTATCTTTATTTAAGGTAATCAACCAAGCTATACTAAATAAAAGAATACCAACGATGAATGCACTAGACGCATCTAAACCTAAAAATAAAAATAACCAAACGCCTATCGTCACTAGTGCTATCAATAAAGCTATCATCCATAATATTGAAATTGCCCAATGGAATTTCTTATTATTTGGATATTCTTGTCTATAGAGTTTCATCAACCACTTGATTGCCATGACAGTGAAAGTAAAGCCAATCAATCCTAAAACCACCCCCTCTTCTACACCACGAATCAAAAGAGATGCCAAAAAGCAATAAGCGCCAAGTAAGGCTATGACTGAAATAATTAAATTAATAAAATCAAAGCGATATTTGTGATATACATAAAGTGCGATTAAGGCAGGAATAGCAATTAGCATAGCACTTAGCAAAGAACTGAGTGATGAACTACCAAACTCACCC
>NZ_CAJLNI010000095.1 GCF_905207935.1 uncultured Haemophilus sp. | reverse complement strand
GTTTTGCTTTCATTTTTCTATCTATCTTGTCTGTTTGTCGTCATTCTACTTGAAAGTGCGGTTAAAATCCTTAGTGTTTTTATTTCAGCAAAAATTTAGCCTACTAATTACATCTTTTTAATTTGTAATATAAAAAAGTGCGATGAAAATTCACCGCACTTTTGCTTTCAATACCTGAGAAGTTTACTCCCCACGTTTTAGCATGCCTTGTTTTTTCAAATTCACCAGAATAATTGAAATTGCCGCAGGGGTAACACCTGAAATTCGGCTGGCTTGGCCAATGGAAACTGGACGATGCTGTTCCAACTTCGCACGTACTTCATTAGATAAACCAGACACTTTGCTGTAATCAAAGTTAGCCGGGATAGCTGTATTTTCGTGGCGTTTTTGTTTTTCAATTTCTTCTTGTTGATGCTCAATATAGCCTTGATACTTAATAGCAATTTCTACTTGTTCTACGGCTTCTCTGTCTTCCATTGCCGGTTTGTATGGCGTTAAAGAAGTCAAAATATCGTAGGTCATTTCTGGACGGCGCAATAAATCTTCACCGCTGGCTTCACGCACAAGTGGGCTGCCAAGCACTTTATTCGCTTCTTCTAAATATTCAGAACGCGGATGCAACCAAATGCTGCGTAAGCGTTGGCGTTCCTGTTCGATATTTTCCATTTTTTGATTGAAGCGAGCCCAACGAGCCTCATTAATCAAACCTAATTCATGGGCAATTGGCGTTAAACGAATGTCCGCATTGTCTTCACGTAATAACAAACGGTATTCCGCACGAGAAGTAAATACGCGATACGGTTCTTTGGTACCAAGCGTACAAAGGTCATCCACCAATACGCCAGTATAAGATTGATCGCGGCGTGGATACCATGCCTCTTTCTCTTGTACATAAAGACCTGCGTTAATCCCAGCCAATAAGCCTTGTGCTGCTGCTTCTTCATAACCGGTTGTACCGTTAATTTGACCCGCAAAGAATAAACCCGAAATCGATTTAGTTTCTAACGTTGGTTTTAAGTCACGTGGATCAAAATAATCATATTCAATGGCATAACCTGGTTTAATGATGCGAGCTTTTTCCAAACCTTTCATAGAATTCACAATACCCATTTGTACGTCAAACGGCAAACTAGTAGAGATCCCGTTTGGATACACTTCATTACTGGTTAAGCCTTCTGGTTCCAAATAAATTTGATGTGAATTACGATCCGCAAAACGCATCACTTTATCTTCAATGGATGGACAATAACGAGGGCCGATCCCTTCAATTACACCGGTATACATTGGACTGCGATCCAAGTTATTACGGATCACTTCATGGGTTTGTTCATTAGTGTGGGTGATATAACAAGGAATTTGTTGAGGGTGATCATCCACTGATCCCATAAAAGAGAATACAGGCAACACCTCATCACCATGTTGTTTAGTCAATATATCGAAATTTATCGTGCGTGCATCAATACGCGGTGGTGTACCGGTTTTTAAACGATCTACACGTAAATTCAGATCACGTAAACGATGAGAAAGTGTAACAGATGCCGGATCACCAGCTCGGCCACCTTCATAATGTTCTAAACCTATATGGATCTTACCCGCTAAGAAAGTACCAGCTGTTAAAACCACCGATTTAGCACGGAATTTAAGCCCCATTTTGGTTTCCACACCACAAACGCGATCTTGCTCAATTAAAATATCGGTTACTTCTTGTTGGAAAATATCTAAATTAGGTTGATTCTCTAGTGCGATGCGTACAGCTTGACGGTATAACACGCGGTCAGCTTGAGCACGAGTTGCACGTACAGCAGGCCCTTTACTGCTGTTTAAAGTACGAAATTGAATCCCCGCCTTATCTGCAGCATGAGCCATTAACCCGCCCATGGCATCTACTTCTTTCACTAAATGGCCTTTACCAATACCACCAATAGCGGGGTTACATGACATTTGTCCAAGGGTATCAACATTATGTGTCAATAACAGGGTTTTTAATCCCATGCGTGCTGGTGCCAATGCGGCTTCTGTCCCAGCATGACCGCCACCCACAACGATCACATCATAATTTTCGGTGTAAAACATATCTCTCTCTTCGTCTTCAATTTGATCTTCGATCTAAAAATAGGCGCTATTCTACTGAAAATTACGTGTGCTTGAAAGCAAGAATTCAATCTGTGATAAGATAAGATCGAGAGGTAATAAAGATAAGATCTATTTATATATAAAGATCTTATTATTGTTACTATTAGGATCCTTTTACCTTGTTAATAAGATCCTTTTCCTTTTTTAAATGAATAAGTTAGATCGTTTTAGACTGTGTTGAAATGTCATCAGTTTGAAGGCTTTTTCTTGTGGATAACCTTCAATTTTATCCACAGTTAAAACAATTATCATATTTACTCAGTGGAAAAGAACACGTTTTTGACAGGTTTTATTAAAGTTATCCACAGGTGATTTTTTTTGGATAATAGATAAAGAAAAAGCGATAACTCAAATTATCGCTTTATTATGACTAAAGTGCATTTATAAATTGTGGTAGCCAATCTTCAGCAAATTGTTCTTGATCATCAACATGCAAGACATCGATTTTTAAACTGTCGCAAATTTTGACCGCATTTTTTTCACTTAATTGTGTTTCAACTTTATTCACGGCATGACAGAATGTATCGTAATCTGAATTACCTAAGCCTACAACGGCAAAGCGGAGGGAAGAGAAATCTTTATCTGATGCCGCAATTTGTTCAAAGAGTGGTTTCAAATTATCAGGCAATTCACCTGCACCATGTGTTGAAGTGACAATCAACCAAATATTTTCATCAATCACATCATCAAGTTCTGGTCCGTGGAAAAGTGCGGTAGAAAAATCTTGTGTTTTTAGCACATCTTCTAAATGTTCCGCTACATATTCAGCGCCGCCTAATGTGCTGCCTGAAATCACGCAAATATTCATATTGTTTCCTAATAAGAAAAAAGGCTTAGATTTTCTAAGCCTTTATAGTCATTATACGTTGTCGAATTTACCCAACAATGAACGAATATGTTCTTGCCAGTTGCGGTGTTCATTTTTAAGTTGCTCGTTTTCATGTTGCAACGCTTCTACCGCTTGTTGAGATTGATTTTTTTGTTCTTTTAATTCTTCTACTTCAAGTTGAAGTAATTGAATGGTTTCTACTGCTTGTCTAATTTTTTCTTCAAGCTGATCTAAAATTTCTAAAGACATAGTGATTTCCTTTTTTAAAATAAGTCCGAAACGGCTTTATTCTACCGACTTAATCCTATTTTTAAAAGCCTCTTGTCAAAATTTATTATGCAAACGTTTGCTTAGTGATAAAATAACGAGACTTTTTGCATTGGGAGAGAAAAATGAATCGTGCATTAGCTATTGAATTTTCAAGAGTAACCGAAGCAGCTGCATTAGCGGCTTATACTTGGCTTGGACGTGGTAATAAAAATGCGGCAGATGAGGCGGCAGTCAAAGCCATGCGTTATATGCTGAATTTAATCCATATGGACGGTGAAATTGTGATTGGTGAAGGGGAAATTGACGAAGCACCAATGCTTTATATTGGCGAAAAAGTGGGCTCGGGTAATGGTGAGCTCGTTTCTATTGCGGTTGATCCGATTGACGGCACAAGAATGACTGCAATGGGCCAATCAAATGCTATTTCAGTATTAGCTGCTGGCGGTAAACGCACTTTCTTAAAAGCGCCAGATATGTATATGGAAAAATTAGTTGTAGGCCCTGAAGTAAAAGGCATGATTGATTTAAGTTTACCAATTGAACAAAACCTTCGCCGTGTGGCTTCTCGTTTAGGTAAATCCTTATCGGATTTAACCGTGATGGTACTCGCTAAACCACGTCATGATGAAGTGATTAAGCAAATGCATAATCTAGGTATTCGCGTGATGGCTATTCCAGATGGTGATGTTGCGGCTTCGGTTTTATGTTGCTTACCGGATGCTGAAGTGGATATGGTTTATGGTATTGGCGGTGCACCTGAAGGTGTGGCAGCTGCCGCTGCAATTCGCGCATTAGGTGGAGATATGCAAGCTCGTCTTATTCCACGCAATGAAGTGAAAGGCGATACAGAAGAAAACCGTAAAATTGCCGCTGAAGAAGTTCAACGTTGTGAAGCCTTAGGTGTGAAGGTCAATGAAATCTTAAAATTAGAAGATTTAGTACGTGATGATAACCTTGTTTTTGCCGCAACGGGAATTACGCACGGTGAATTACTTAAAGGGATTTCTCGCCGTGGCAACTTGGCCACCACAGAAACTTTATTAATCCGTGGTAAATCACGCACCATTCGTAAAATCCAATCCATCCATTATCTCGATAGAAAAGATTCTGAAATCTATGAGATTTTAAGAAATTAGTGAAAATAAAAGAGCGGTCATAAAAAACAATGAATTTTTTGACCGCTCTTTTTTATTTCTTACAGCATTTTCTTCAATTGATACAGATAAGCTAAGGCTTGTTTTGGACTTAATTCATCGGGATCAAGCTGCTCAATAGCTTCGCGTAAAGCATCTGGTTCCGCTTCAAAAGCCAATTCACCTTGATATTGATTTAAAGCTCTTAAATGTTGAATTTGTTGATCACCATTTTGTGCCGACAATTTTTCTAACTGATGTAATTTTTGCTTCGCCAGTTTAATGACTGATTGAGGCACACCAGCTAGCGCTGCAACAGCAAGACCATAACTTTTACTTGCCGCACCGTCTTGAACCGCATGCATAAAGGCGATGGTATTGTTATGTTCTAATGCATCTAAATGAATATTAGCAATGCCTTCAATTTGTTCTGGCAGTGCGGTGAGTTCAAAATAATGGGTCGCAAATAACGTAAGTGAACGAGTTTTCTTCGCTAACCATTCAGCACAAGCCCAAGCTAAAGAAAGCCCATCATAAGTAGACGTACCTCGTCCTATTTCATCAATCAGAACTAAACTTTGTGAAGTGGCTTGATGAAGAATATTCGCCATTTCGGTCATTTCTACCATAAACGTAGAACGACCAGAGGCTAAATCATCAGAGGCACCAATTCGAGTAAAAATACGATCAATTTGCCCAATAACCGCGCTATCAGCCGGCACAAAGCTGCCTATATAGGCCATTAACGTAATTAAAGCTGTTTGACGCATATAGGTACTTTTACCGCCCATATTGGGGCCAGTAATAATCAATAAATGACGTTGCTGATTGAGATTCACAGGGTTAGCAATAAAGGGGTCTTTTAAGACTTGTTCCACGACAGGATGGCGACCATTTTCAATTTTTACGCCTATTTCATCACTAAATTGTGGTGCAACATAATTTAAGGTTTCTGCTCGTTCTGCGAGATTAACTAATACATCCAATTCAGACAATGCCAAGCTGGCTAACTGTAATTGACCTAAATGTGGCAACAATAGATCAAATAATTCATCATAAAGTTGCTTTTCTAAAGCAAGCGCCGCCCCTTTTGATTTTAAAACCTTATCTTCATATTCTTTTAATTCAGGAATAATGTAGCGTTCGGCATTTTTTAAAGTTTGACGACGAACATAATGAATCGGTGCTTTATGAGCTTGCCCTTGGCTAATTTGAATGTAATAACCATGCACCGCATTAAAGCCAATTTTTAAGGTATCAATACCTGTACTTTCCCGTTCGCGTTGTTCTAAATTTTCTAAATATTGTGTTGCACCAGCTGAAAGGGTTCGCCATTCATCTAATTCGGCATTATAGCCTTCAGCAATAACGCCACCATCGCGAATTAATAATGGAGGAGTTTCAATAATTGCTTTTTGAAGTAGCTCGATTTGCGCGGAAAAATCATCGATTTGCGCGGAAAGTGCGGTCAAATTTGATGATGTTTTTGTATGAATCAGCGATTTTATCGGTTCAATTTGTTCTAATGCAGTACGTAAACGTGTGAGATCGCGAGGACGTGCAGAACGCAGTGCTACACGGGCAAGAATACGTTCCATATCGCCTACTTGTTGCAAATAAGGCTGCAATTCGTGATATAAGTCTTGCTCAATAATTTCACCAATCGTTTTTTGGCGTTTTAATAGAATGTTTGTTTGACGGATAGGTTGATGAATCCAACGTTTTAATAAACGGCTACCCATTGGTGTAACACATTTATCTAATACCGAAGCCAGCGTGTTTTCTGTGCCACCAGCAAGGTTTTGAGTGAGTTCTAAATTTCGGCGTGTTGCAGCATCTAATTGAATATTATCGTTATTTTGAATGACACTGATGCTTTGAATGTGTGGCAGAGAAGCACGTTGTGTTTCTTTTGCATATTGCAATAAACAGCCTGCTGCTGCCAAGCCAAGAGGTGATTTTTCTACACCAAATGCACGTAAATCTTTCGTACCAAATTGACGGTTAAGTTCTGAAATCGCCGTACTAAGTTCAAATTCCCAAATAGGACGACGGCGTAATCCTTTATAAGGTTCGATAATGGCCATTTCGGCAAAATTTTCACAATAAAGTAATTCTACGGGATTAATGCGCTGTAATTCAGCTTGCAAGGCTTCTTTTGAATGAGGTTCACAAAGCTGGAAGCGTCCAGATGTCATGTCTAATGTGGCTAGACCAAATTTTTCTTTTTCCTGATAAACCGCCACAATTAAGTTATCTTGGCGTTCTGGTAAAAGCGCTTCATCACTCACTGTACCTGGTGTCACAATTCGTACAATTTTGCGTTCAACCGGCCCTTTTGATGTGGCGGGATCACCCACTTGCTCACAAATGGCTACAGGTTCACCTAATTGCACTAATTTTGCTAAATAACCTTCTACCGCATGATAAGGCACGCCCGCCATGGGAATTGGATTACCTGCTGATTGTCCACGTTTAGTTAAAGAAATATCTAACAACGCTGCCGCTTTTTTTGCATCATCATAAAAAAGCTCATAAAAATCCCCCATTCGATAAAATAACAAAATGTCAGGATTTTCTGCTTTTAACTTGAGATATTGCTGCATCATCGGCGTATGCTGCTCGAAATTATCTTGTAAATTCATGATGTTATCCAGTTTAGGTATTTAACTTTTTGTCTAGCAAGTAGTGGTTTTACGATAGAAGTAATGTATTATTTTGAGCTGATTTTAATTTTCTACATCCACACTCAGTACTTCATCTTCTGT
>NZ_CAJLNI010000094.1 GCF_905207935.1 uncultured Haemophilus sp. | reverse complement strand
GGTAAATAGCGTTTTAGGCGTATCGCTCTTTATCATTTTCCCTTTATCCATCACGATGACTGTGTCTGCAATATGTTTAATCACGCCGAGGTCTTGGCCTACATAAATGTAAGAGATGTCTAAACGTTGCTGCAGATCAAGGGTTAAATTTAGTAATTGAATGCGCACCGAGGCATCTAAATTACCAAGTGCATAATCTATAATAATTATTTCAGGTTCTAAAATCAGCGCGCGTGCCAAAGCGGCACGCTGTTTTTGGCAGATAGAAAGATTTTTGAGATTAAATTACTACTAGTTTGAAATTGATTTATTTTGCTGTTAAGCACTTGGGAACAAGGTATGGTCAACTAATTCACAAAGGGCATTGATAACAAAAAGATGGTTTTCTAGGACTCGACTTTCTTTGGTTGCCGGAATCGATATTTCTAAATCACTATCAGCTAAAATTCCTTGAATGGCGTCGTTATTAGAGCCAGTGAGTGCAATGACATTAACTTCTTTATTTACTGCATGAGAAATAGTGTTTAGCACAATTTTCTCTGTTCCCAAAGGTGCAAAAGCGATAAGTAAGTCACCTGGTTTGGCAACAGCATTAAATTGGTGACAATACAATTCTTCAGGCGAGTGTTCAAAAACAAGAGAAGAACCCACCGCACTTTCTAAACTCAAGAGCACAGAGGGAAAACTCGGTCTTGCTAAATCATATCGATTAAGCAAGTTAGATACGAGAAACTGCGCATTGGAATAAGATCGAGAGACGCCACAAGCGATCACTTTATTGCCGCCTAGCAAACATTGCATCACCATTTGGGTGGCGTTAGCAATATTTTCCGAAAGCATGCTAGACGCAGCAATTTGAATTTGAATACTTTCGCTATAAATATCTTTTACTTTTTGTAACATCATAAAAAGCCATTAATCGAGAAAATTAGGAATCCATTGAATATCTTGTGGCGTTTTGCCAAAGGCGATTAAATCAAAACGACAATCGGCGTCTTCTAAACTCATGTCTTGTTTCATCAGCCATAAATTTGCCGCATCCAACCATTTTTGTTGTTTTTGCCAATCTACGCTTTCTATTGCCGAGCCAAAGGCATTATTAGAACGCTGGCGAACTTCAACAAAAACGATGGTTCCTTTGTCACTCATAATAAGATCAAGTTCACCACATTTGAAATTTTGATTAGCCGCAATAAATTTTAAGCCTTTTGATTCTAAAAAAAGGCGAGCTTGATGCTCAAAGCTCGCCCCTTGTTGACGTTTTAAAGAAAACATTAGTTTGCTACTGGTACAATTGCACCATCTTGATATTGATACCAAGTCATATCTCGTTCAACATTACAATTTGTACCCGCACTTAAAATACCAGTTAAACCACTTAAGCGATATCCTGGTACTTGGCGTAATTCATTAAATTGATTGATGAGTAACCAAGCATCCGCCCCCATTGCATATAAACGCATTAATTGATATTCACCGCCAGTTGTTTTAGCGAGTTTTTGATATTGTGGTGAATTGGTTTCTTTAAAAAATGGAATATCACTAAATTGAACACCATTCATTTAATTTTGATATTCCATAATTCACTAAAAATCCACCAACCACTAGCCATAAATAAATTAGTATTCCTAAAATCAGAGGTTTTAATCCTGCTTTCTTGATTGCGCTTGCTTGTGTAGTTAAGCCGAGCGCAGCCATCGCTGAAATTAATAAGAAAGAATCGATTTCAACTAATAAGTTTACAAGTTCTTTTGGTAATAAATCAAAAGAATTAAAAATCGCAACACCAATAAAAAGTACAGCAAACCAAGGAATTGTAATTTTGTGTGATGTATTTTCTGATACTCCATTACTACGTGTTAATAACCAAGAAAGCATTAATAAAAATGGGGCGAGCATCATCACTCGGATCATTTTAGAAATGACGGCAGTATTTGCCACGATAGGATCAATATTTTCCCCAATCGCATAAACTTGAGCCACTTCGTGTACACTAGAACCAACATAAATACCGAATTGATGGGCGTTAATTAAATCTTGTGACCACGTGTAGAACAAGGGGTAAGTAAAAATAGCAAGCGTCCCGAAAATGACCACTACGGCAATCGCTACTGAAACTTTATGAGATTCTGCTTTGGTAACAGGCTCTGCCGCCATAACCGCTGCCGCACCACAAATACTACATCCAGCCCCAGTGAGATAAACTAATTGTTTATCCATTTTTAGATAACGAATGCCTAAAAGTGCGGTAAAAAAGAAGGTTGAAATTAGCATAATCGCATCAGTGACAACAGCATTTAATCCTACATCGGCAATATCGCCAAAAGTGAGGCGGAAACCATACAACACAATGCCAGTGCGAAGAAGCGTGCCTTTCGCAAATAACACGCCTTTTTCCACTTGTGTTGAAAATTGCGGATAAATGGTATTGCCGATTGCCATTCCCAGCAAGATGGCAATAATTAAAGCACTGATATGATAATGATGGGAAAAATCAGTGTTTCCTAAATAGTTAGCAAGTATAGCGATAATCGCAATAAATATAAGTCCGAAATAAAAGGGACGAGTGTTCATTTTTCCTTTCCTTAGTGAGTCAAGCGGTTTCATCTAAAATTTTGCCAAAATAGCTTTCGACTAAGCGACGAGTAACATCAGTTTGTGGATTAAATGAAAAACCTGAAGCGTGGGTGCAATAAGTTAAGCCATTTTCAGTTAAAAATGTTGGAATACTTGGCGCAGCCTGTAATTCTACACTTTAGCTTATGCAGAGCAGAAAATATAAAAATCTCAGATTTAGACGTAACATAACAAATGCATTGTAATAAATTATGTGCCAAATTGTAAGGCATATTAGTAAAAATGGCTAGGATATTGAATGTTTAATAGGGTTCAAAAGGAAATCAATCAAATTATTAATCGTGGTTTTGACCGCACTTTGATCTGCCCCCCAAAAGTTAGACAGGTTAGTTAACTTAAATATTGAGCTCGGTATTGCACCGGGCTCAACCCTTTGAAAGCAAGTTTAATTCGTTTTTGGTTGTAATACACTAAATATTCTTCAATTTCAGCCTGTAATTCAGCAATTGAATGATAAGTCCGAGAGTAAAAGCACTCTGATTTTAGTATCGCAAAAAAACTTTCAATCACCGCATTATCGTAGCAATTTCCTCGGCGACTCATACTTTGCACCGCTTTACCCTCCAACATCTTTACCCATTCCGCCGTGCCATACAATACACCTTGGTCGCTGTGAATAATCGGGCATTCTGTCGGTTTAAGAATTGTAGCGTGCAACTTGTTGCACGAAATCGTGAATGCCCGAAAGGGTTAAATAACGTTCCGTGCGTGATTCGGTCGTGCATCAAGATGCACGCTACGAGGGGTAAATAATCCTCCTATATGTTGAATTTTGGTTGTCAGCCTTGTTCATTATATAGCGAGGATTTTTTTCTGTTCATCGCTTAAGCTATTTGTCTCCATACGCATAGCGTATGGTTTTTATAGCCTGACTTTGCCTGGCTATAATCAAAGGCCGTCTGAAAATTCAGACGGCTTTTATATAACGAAGTGCGGTTAAATTTTTAGGTGTTTTTTGTGAATTATCCTAAGAACTCAACCACTTGTTTTTAAAACTTCACTGTTTCACCATCTTCTGGAATTGCTACATTTTCAAGCTTATTTGCTTGGACAAATTGGCGTAAATCCTTACGGTAAACAGACATATGATTTACTGCATCCATGTGCACCGTGATAAGTTTTGTATTTGGTAGCATGTTACGAGCATGAGCAACATCTTGTAACCCCATAATAATGCCATCATTCGGAAAAGCTAAGGTACGCGCATCACCTGTGTTCATAATCATTACATCAGGTTTATAACGATTAATGGCTTTGTTTACTTCGGCAGTCCAAACTGTGTCACCAACCAAATAAACCGTTGGATGGTCTTTCGCTTGGAATGTTACGCCCATCGCCTCATCTAAAATCTCGGCTAATTGTGGTACAGCGTACATTTCCGTTGTGCCGTGAGAACCGCCGGTTTTATTTAAAATAATACCTTCGAACTCCACCGGTTTTTCTAGCGATAAACTGGTTATGTTAGTAAAACCTTGCGCTTTGAGTAAGTCGCCATCCCGTTCATGTTGCACAAAAATTTTGATGGATTTAGGTAAAATTTTTTGTGCAACCTCATCCCAATGATCTTCATGTGTATGAGTTAAAATAATGGCATCAACATCTTTAAAAGTATCTTCTGCTTTCATCGGCAATTCCACAAGTGGATTACGCAAATGGCTATTTAATGTCCCTTCAAAACCTGCATAACGTCCTTTTTCAGCAAGCATCGGGTCAATTAAAAAAGTTTTCCCTGCATAGTTCAGGCGACCAGTGGCATTGCGGATATGTTGGTAGCTGTCAGTGTTTTTAGAGGCAAGATCTACAGCGAAAGTATTTGCGCTAATAGCCAATGCTGTAGTGCTAATTAAGGTTTTTAAGTTCATTGTTTTTCCTTTTCTATACGTTATTGAATGAATAAACATATTATAGTGAGAACAAAATTGCGCAAAAATGGATAAGAAATCAATAAACGTAATAATCAGGTCATTTCTGTGTTATGCTCATATCAAAGTAGGAGAAATAAAATGAATAAACCCACAGTTGCTTTGATTGTGTATGAACAAATGATGCCCATTCATTTTGCGATGGCATATTCCGTTTTTTCTATGTCGGATTTAAACGGCAAGCCATTATTTGACTGTAAAATCGTTAGCGATTCGGACAACCTGACAAACTCGCTATTTCACATACATTTAGATGGAGGTTTAGAGTGGTTGGAGAATGCCGATATTGTTGTGATGACTGGATGGCATGATACTCAAGTAATGCCGAGTGAGGCTTTATTAACAGCATTACGGCAAGCGTATCAACGTGGTGCGACAGTAGTGGGGTTATGTTATGGCGCCTATGTGTTAGCGTGCAGTGGCCTACTTAACGGCAAAAAAGCAACCACACATTGGCTAGGAGATAGTGATTTTACTCGTCGCTTTCCGCAGGTGAAATGGGATTTAAATCCTATTTATTTAGAACAAGATCGACTGATTACCTCAGCAGGAACGGCAGCTTCCATGGATTGTTGTCTTTCTATTGTCCGTAAATTATATGGTGTGAAAATTGCCAATCATATTGCCCGAATACTGGTTATCCCCCCTCATCGTGAAGGCGGACAAGCTCAATTTATCGAACGCCCTATTTCTCGTTCCACACCTAATCATAATATCAATGCGTTGCTTGCTTATTTAAATGAAAATCTGACCGCACTTCATTCTACTGATAGCCTTGCCGAACGTTTGTCAATGAGCCGTAGCACTTTCACCCGACATTTTCGCAAAGCAACCGGAATGTCATTAAATCAATGGTTAATTGAAGCAAGGCTACAACGAGCAAGAGAGCTTTTGGAAAGCACAGATTTATCTATCACTGACATTGCAGAACAAAGTGGATTTCATAGCGATACCGCCTTGCGTCAGCACTTCTTAAAAAAACATAAGATTTCACCGAATCGCTGGCGTAAGCAGTTTCAAATTGAGGAGGTTTAGATCTTTTTATTTTAAAGTGCGGCCAGATTTTTAGATGTTTTTGCAAATTCAATTTAAAATTAAAACCGCTTGTTTGATCTAAATGGATAAAAGCTATTTCGGCGGACGCTGCAGGAGCAGACGCGGTCGCGGTGCATCAGGGAAAGTTGTCGTCTTCGGCATTCTGAAACGTAACGGACGGGTCTATATCGTTGCCGTAGATAATGCCAAGTCCGATGCTTTGCCTGTTATCAAACAGAAAATCATGCCGGACAGCATTGTTTACATGGATAGCCTGAGCAGCTATGACAAGCCGGGCGTCAGCGGTTTTTCCATCACCACATCAACCATTCCAAAGCGCTTGCAGACCATCAGAACCACATCAACGGCATTGAGAATTTTGGAATCAGGCAAAACGCGTCTTGCGAAAATACAACAGAATCGATCGCAAATCTTTCCCGCTGTTCTTGAAAGAATGCGAATTTCGATTTAACTTCGGCACACCGTCCCGGCAACTTCAAACCCAGTGGAATTGGTGTGGAATTTAGGGCTAATCTACGTCAGCCCCTTTTATTTTCAGTATCGATACGGCTTGAGGCTTCTTCGCAATATTTTGGTGATAGGGACAGCCATCCTGAGGAGGCTAACTTTTGTTCTTGCCTGAAGAGGATGTATTTTAGGTCGTCTGAAAGTTTTTCAGACGACCTTTTTGAAAGTTGGGTTTTCAACTTAGTCTATGTTTGCTTACTGACTAATAGGAATACTAAACCACAGTTCATATGAAGCTAAACCAATCCAGTTGATATTTGCATTTTCATCTGACCGAATAGTTTTTCCGGAGCTATACTCGCCCGTCTTAAATAAAATGGGCTCCAAGAAATATGATTTGAAATTACAGCTCATCTTCAGATTATCAATCTGCATGCACAACTTCCGTATGAACGGGCTTTGAATAAAAGATTTCGTTATAATCTTTTGTATCTTTTTATCGAATGCCGAATACCTGCCGCCCAACAAAGTATTTTCCTTAAGCGCTTTCTCAACTGACCTCCGTGATGTCTCGCTACTGCTCCAGTTTAACTGTATTGCATACAATTTATTTTTATCGATTTGCGCAATGGAATACTTAATGGCATTAATGAGCTGATTCTCAGTCAACCGATGAACCACTCCTTCCGAGTCTGATGCTCGATAATGTCTAAAATTCAGAACATATTTTCCAGGCATGATTTCCCAATGTATCACATTGGAAACGGTAATATTATCATCCATTGTAAATTGAATAGTCTTCTCACAACCCTCGTTAATAGTGCGGGTACAAGCATTAGCATAGGCAAAAACAATAGCAATAAAACATGTAAAAAGAAATTTTTTAATTAACATGAACATTTCCCCTTAGGTAAAATCCAATAATTCCCACCGTACGTACTTGCATATGGATCACTATACTCACTATTGCTATCAGTAACAACAGCGACATGACTATCTGATAGCACAGATTTATCTATTACTGATATTGCAGAACAAAGTGGATTTTATTGCGATACCGCCTTGCGTCAGCACTTCTTGAAAAAACATAAGATTTCACCGAATCGCTGGCGTAAGCAGTTTCAAATTGAGGAGG
>NZ_CAJLNI010000093.1 GCF_905207935.1 uncultured Haemophilus sp. | reverse complement strand
ACTGGAACACATAATCGCACCTCGCCTCAGCAAGTGATGCGTTATTTAAATCGCCTTTCAGGGCCATTTTTAGATCGCTTTGATTTATCCATTGAAGTACCTCTTCTGCCGCAAGGTAGCTTACAGAATACAGGGGATAGAGGTGAGACAAGCCAACAAGTACGAGAAAAGGTGTTAAAAGTGAGGGAAATTCAACTTGCTCGAGCCGGTAAAATCAATGCGTATCTTTCAAGCAAAGAAATTGAACGAGACTGTAAATTACAAGATAAAGATGCATTATTCCTTGAGAATGCACTGAATAAGCTAGGACTTTCGGTGAGAGCCTACCATCGAATTTTAAAAGTCTCACGCACAATTGCCGATTTAAATGACGAAAAAGAAATACAACAACCTCATTTAGCAGAAGCGCTAGGATATAGGGCGATGGATCGGTTGTTACAAAAATTATCTGCTGCTTAAAAAATAAAAGGGCGAATGATTCGCCCTTTTTCGTCTTCGATTCTTAATAATAAGAATGTTCACCACGTTGGTGTTCTGTTACGTCTCGTGCGCCTTTTAGTTCATTTGGGAAAAGTGCGACCAATTGTTTCTCTACACCATCTTTTAAGGTGACATCAACCATTGAACAACCGTTACAGCCACCACCAAATTGTAGAACAGCATAACCATCATCAGTAATTTCAATTAACGTGATTTTACCGCCATGGCTGGCTAATTGTGGGTTAATTTGTGTTTGGATCACGTACTCTACGCGCTCAATTAAAGGTGCATCATCTGCAACTTTACGCATTTTAGCGTTAGGCGCTTTTAAAGTCAGTTGAGCACCGAGCTCTTCGGTCACATAATCAATTTCCGCATCTTCTAAAAACGGTAAGCTAATTTCATCCACAAACGCAGAGAAAGTATCGTATTTCATTTCAGTATCTGTCGCTTCAACTGAATTTGGCGGACAATAAGACACCCCACATTCTGCTCCAGGCGTACCTGGATTAACCACAAAAATACGAATATTAGTACCTTCTTCTTGTGTATCTAAAAGTTTCCTAAAATGCGCTTGTGCCGCATCCGAAATAAAAATTTTTTCCATAAATAAAATCCTAATACTTGATACAATATATCAAGAATGATACTCCTATACGGCAATTTTTTCTACATTTATTCCTATTTTTATAGATATAGGTAAATCCTATCCTTAACAGACTTTAGGCTCGAGCTAAGCCCCATACTTGAATTTCTTTTACACCTAATTTTCGAAGCTGTTTAGCTATTTCTGCTAATGTTGAACCGGTTGTAATCACATCATCCACCAACGCAACACGTTCATAAGGAAAAGGCTTTTGGGTATTCACTGTAAAAGCATTTTTAAGGTTTTGTCGTCGATCTTTCGCCGTTAAACCTCGCTGAGTATGGGTATGTTTAATCCGTTTCACTACATGATGACAGTTAGGCGCATCACACCATCGACTTAACCAGTTCGCTAATAAATCAGCTTGGTTGTAGCCCCGTTGCCATTGTCGAAAATGATATAACGGTACGGGAATAATCGCCTGTGGCAGAGATAGCCCATGTGTTCGTCTCGCCTCTCGCACCGCAAGATAAAGCAAACGCGATAAACTCCGATCTAACCAAAACTGTTTTTGGAATTTAAAACGATGAATAAGTGAAGAAAGCGGTTCAAGGTAATGCCCAATGATCACAATGCGATCCCAAGCGGGTTCATTTTTCAAACAATGACCACAGCTCATTGCATAATGCTGCAAGGGTGAACCACATCGCCCACAATAAGGGAAAGTTTTAATCTGCTTCTGACATCGACTGCACAATCCATTTCGTCCAAGATGAATAGAGCGCTTGCAATGCACACAGCTAAACTGAAAAAAATGGGAAAACATAAAAGAAATTAACCGCACTTTATTTTTTCACTTTTTCCACTTGCTTAAAATGCTTTTCTTTCTTAGCCATTTCCATTCTTTCACCTTGTTTTAAAATATGAGGGGTCACAAAAATTACGAGTTCTCGTTTTTGATGACGTTCGCTTTCCTTACTAAATAAGCGTTTAATACCTGGAATATCGCCCAATAAAGGTACTTTATCGACACCTTTCGTGATCGTATCGTGGAATACACCACCCAATACAATCGTTTCCCCATCTTTGGCAAAAACTTGCGTATTAATTTCTTGTTTATCAATGGATACCACTTCATTTTGTCCATAAGCCACGCGATTCCCTGGGGAATTTTGACTCACTAATAAATCCAATAAGATATTATTATCCTTCGAAATATGTGGCGTGACTTCTAATCCTAAGACAGCCTCGCGAAATTCCACTGATTGAGTGTCATTTTTACCATTCGTCACCACATAAGGAATTTCTGTCCCTTGTTTGATGCTTGCACTTTTCTTGTTGGTCGTGAGTAAGCGAGGGCTCGCAATAATTTCTACGTTATTTTCACGTTCAAGTGCGGTTAATTCTAAGTCTAATAATCGACCATTAATTTTAGCCACTTGAAGTGCTAATGAGCCAGCTGGCGTGACCGTTGTCGCAAAATTCACGTTTAAATTATTACTGATATTACTAAAGCCATTCGCATCTAGACTGCCACTCACTCGATGGGCTGCCTCAGTAGGATTAAAAATGCCCCAACGCACGCCTAATTCTTTCAAGCTTTCATCAGTAATCGTCACAATACGTGCTTCAATCACGATTTGTTCAATGGGTTTATCTAGCTCTGCAATTAATTTTTTAATATTTTTGAGTGAACGTGCATCATCCTGAATCAGTAACACATTGCTTCGGTCATCAAATGTAATTGTACCGCTAGGTGAAAGCAAAGAACCACTACCAGTTGTTAAAGATTTCATCACATCAGAGGCCTTGGCAAAATGCAGTTTAACCGTTGTACTCACAAGTGGTGTTTCACTAGGCAAACTTTCTCCGCTAATTGCCATAGGTTCTGTCATTTTCTCTGCATATTGTTCATGTTGAGAAGGCTTACCCAAATAATAAATATTATTTTCTTGATAAAAAGAGAGCCCTTTGATTTTTGCTACAGAACGCAATAAACGATCAAAATCTACGTTATCTAATTGTAATGAAAGTGTTCCTTCTAACTCATCATCAATCATTAAATTAGTATTTTGCTCAAGGGCAAGTTGTTGGAGTGTCGCCACCATGGGTGCTTGTTTTAAGCGAAGTGAAAATACGCGATTTTCTGCCGATGAGTAGGTTGTCCATAGGATCAAAAAATACATTAAAAACTGACCGCACTTTGTTTTTATTTTCTGCTTTATCATTTTAAAATCTCATTATGATTGAGGTCGTTTGTTCACATTGCCCTGCTTTATAACTTTGAAGCGTCACGCTGTTTTTACTCACTTTTTCGATTAAATAGCCTTCTTTTCCAATCCTCTGCCCGACTTGAACAGACAGAATATGCCCATCATCATTAAATAACACTTCTGCCTGTTTACCATATTGCACGACTCCCACAATATGTAGCTGAGCCAATGGGCGTTCCTCCGCCAGTCTCGGCTCCGAATACACGCAAGCCGACACCGGCGGTAGGGTGAGCCCCTCTTTTGGATATTCGGTTTGTTCTCTTTGTTTACGATCAAAAGGATCTTGCGAAAATGCTGATACAGAAAAAAACGCTATCAAGATTAAGAAAAGCTTTTTCATTATTTGTCCTTATTTAATTGGAAAATTAACTCACATGTAATAGAAGCATTTTCCTCTTCATCTAATTTCTCAATGTTTAATTGAGTTAAAGAAAGTGTAGGAACATCGTTTAAAAGTGCGGTCAAAAATTGCTGTAAATCGACAAAATAGCCTTGCAATGACAAATGCAACAAAGTATGTTGAGAAAAATCCCAACGTAAATCCAACGCTCGAAGTCGCCCATTTAACAACGCCTGTACATGCTGATTAATCGGCAACACAGAATTAGCTAATTCTGGAGAGAGTTGTCGGCTGTCTGACTTTTGCCTTAAGGTTTGTAAAATCTTTTCCTGTTTATCCCACTCTTGCTGCTGCAAACTCAATTCTGTGTCAAGTCGATGTCGTTCATTGCTATTTTCAACGTAACGAAAAACAGGTAAAAAGATGACCGCACTTAATGCACTCAACCAAAAGGCAGCATGGACCATTTGAGGTAATCGAAGCCATCTCCCAAACCAACTTTGTGCACTTTTTTGAACAAGCTCGTTGATAAAGTTCCTCATTGCACAGACTCCGATAAATGAATATCAAATTGAAAAAATAACTGCTGTTGCACTGGCTGAAACTTAGTTAAGTTAACCTCTGTAAAATGGCGTTTGAGAAATTGATGTATCTCCTCAAACTCTTGTTGGCTTTCTGTCATGCCTGAAAGGACAACTTGCTTAGCATTGAGCGTAAATTCATCTAACTCGCCCCGTTTTAATGGCAGCTCACTTAATAAATTAAGCAGGCGATACACATATTCTGTATCCATTTCTGTCAGCTCATTCATTTCTTTCAGACTACTTTGTAGTTGTTGAACCTGAATGCGTTTCTGATGGACTTGATGAGTTATTTGTGTCAGTTTTTCTTTTGTCTGATTTAGGGTTTGCGCTTGTTGCTCATTAAGCTGATTCAATCCAACGACAATCAAAACAGAGCAAGCTAACCAAATTAAACCTTGCCACGTAAAACGACGAAAAGCCTTCTGATGTTGTTCTAAACGCCAAGGCAATAAATTAAGGCTAAACATCACTACTCTCCCGATTAACTAAATGCAAAAGTGCGGATGTTTTTGAGAATAAATCCACTAGCTTTAAATCGGTTTGCCAAAGTGCATTACCTAAAGCAATAAAAGGAAGATCTGTTTGAATACGCTGCCAATCCTTAGGCTGTAATTCGATTGTGTGTGAATTCAATATATCGGGCGTTTGATACACATAAACCTGTTCTATCGTTTCGGGAAAGCGTTGGATAAATTGTTGATAAAGTTCGGATAAATCACCTTGAGATTGTAAAACTTGTCGTTGTTGTAAGCGTTCACAAACGGCGAGACAACCTTGTTGATCTTGATATAAAAATAAGGTGTTAATCGGCTCTTGACCTAAAATGGCATAAAATGCACGTAAAACACTGTGATTCAGTAAATCAAGTGCGGTCAATTTTAAAGGTAGATATTTTGCTAATTCTGCATTGGCGCTTTCTTGTCGAATAGCAGTTATATCCAAACGAAAACCTTGTTTTAATGGCGTGGTCAGATAATCAAACCATAATTCATCCAACGGAATCGGTAATTCTTTTTGCAAAATAAAACGACATTGTTGTTCACATTCCTGGGCATTAAGTGTTTGTGGTAGAATGAGCGTTTTAGACCAAGTTAAGTGGGGCGAAATGGCGCCAACAAAACAGCATTGACTGTTTTTTTGTGGCAAATGAGGCAATAACTGGGAAAAAATATCTTTTTGTTGCGTGTTTAAGCAAATTGATTGAACTTTGTGTAATTCATCTAGCCAAACAAAATAGAGGTTATCTTGTTGTTTACTCACACCAATTTGTTGTTTTCGCTGCTTTCTATGAGCAATTCCCATATTCTTTCCTATTCTTTAAGGGATTAATCTTTTATACTTAGCAGCCAAAATCATAATTTTGATTTTTTGAATATTCATTAAACCAGAGAGAATTTTACGATGCGGATCGCAAAATTAATATTAAGTACCCTATTTACGATATGTATACTGGGGTTAGTCGCCGGTGGTGTACTGTATTTTCACTTAAAATCCTCCTTACCGTCGGTAGAAAGCTTAAAAACCGTTGAATTGCAGCAACCAATGCAAATCTATACGGCTGATGGAAAATTAATCGGTGAAGTGGGTGAACAACGCCGTATTCCGGTGAAATTAGAAAACGTGCCTCAACGTTTGCAAGATGCTTTCTTAGCAACGGAAGATAGTCGTTTTTATGACCATCATGGTTTAGACCCAATTGGTATTGCCCGTGCAATTTATGTTGCAGTCAGTAATGGTGGAGCCTCTCAAGGTGCAAGTACCATTACACAACAGCTTGCGCGTAACTTCTTCTTAACCCCAGAAAAAAAACTTATTCGTAAAGTACGTGAAGCGGTATTAGCGGTTGAAATTGAAAATACCTTGAGCAAACAGGAAATTTTAGAGCTTTATTTGAATAAAATTTTCTTAGGCTATCGTTCTTATGGTGTCGCAGCCGCTGCACAAACCTACTTTGGTAAAAACTTAGATGAATTAACGCTCTCTGAAATGGCTGTGATTGCAGGCTTACCAAAAGCACCTTCAACAATGAACCCATTATATTCACCAAAACGTGCTGAAGAACGCCGTAATGTGGTATTGGGCCGCATGTTGGATGAAAACAAAATCACCAAAGCAGAATATGATGCAGCCATCAAAGAGCCAATCGTCGCGAGTTATCACGGTGCAAAATTTGAATTCCGTGCAGACTATGTGACTGAAATGGTTCGTCAAGAAATGGTAAAACGTTTTGGTGAAGAAGATGCTTACACCAAAGGTTATAAAGTCTTCACGACAGTACTCTCAAAAGATCAAGCGGAAGCTCAAAAAGCCGTACGTAATAACCTGATCGATTATGATATGCGTCATGGCTGGCGTGGCGGTGCTCCACTTTGGAAAAAAGGTGAAGCCCCATGGGATAATGAACGCATTGTCGCTTTCTTGAAAAAATTACCTGATTCAGAACCATTCATTCCAGCAGCGGTAACCGCATTAGGTAAGAATGGTGCAGAATTACTTTTAGCCAATAATGAAACGATGACGCTTTCTTCAAACGCAATGCGTTGGGCGGGTAAATCACCCGTTAAAGTGGGCGAACAGATTTGGATTCGTAAACGTGATAACGGCGAATGGGTGTTAGGTCAAATTCCAGCGGCTAACTCTGCATTAGTTTCATTAAACTCAGATAATGGTGCAATTGAAGCCATGGTGGGTGGTTTTAGTTATGAACAGAGTAAATTTAACCGTGCAACCCAATCTTTAGTGCAAGTAGGTTCTTCGATTAAACCATTTATTTATGCTGCGGCATTAGAAAAAGGTTTAACCCTTTCAAGCGTATTGCAAGATAGTCCTATCTCCATTCAAAAACCAGGACAACCTTTGTGGCAACCGAAAAACTCACCGGATCGTTATGACGGTCCAATGCGTTTACGTGTGGGTTTAGGCCAATCTAAAAACATGATTGCGATCAGAGC
>NZ_CAJLNI010000092.1 GCF_905207935.1 uncultured Haemophilus sp. | reverse complement strand
CGTTGTTGCGAAAATCATCAAATAATTGATGTATTAACTGTAACAAGTTAGATAAAGAAGGCGTATCGAAAGATACGCCTTTTTGTTTGCCTAAAATTCAGTGAAATTATAATGAAAGTTCAAATTAAAAATGTGAATGTTAGGAAGAGAGAAATATTTGTTGGAGGAAAAAGTGGCGGAAGGTCATGGGAGTTGAACCCACCCGGGAACGCTGGCGTCCCCAACAGGATTTGAAGTCCTGCCACCTCACCGGAGATGACGACCTTCCGTTATTGAAATTGCGGTTACTTTAGCGTAAATTAGTTTGCAATTCAACGCCATTTTGAAATAGGAATTAAAAATGACCGCACTTTTTCAACAACTTCCTTCGGTAGATAAATTTTTAAAAACACCAGAAGGCGAAATGCTTTTAACTAAATTTGGTCATTCAGCTGTTGTGCGTGAATTGCGCCAATTATTGTTTGAAGGGCGCGAGTTTATTAAACAGCATCAAAATTTACCGCACTTTTTTGCCGATCACCTAAGTACATTGCATTATTTACAAGAACGATTGACTCAACAAAATCATGTACAAATTAAATCAGTTCATAATTTAACGGGCACGGTATTACATACAAATTTAGGGCGAGCATTATGGGCTGAAAGTGCACAACAAGCGGCACTTCATGCGATGAAAGGTAATGTTGCACTGGAATATGATTTGGAAGAAGGCAAACGTAGTCATCGAGATAATTATATTAGTGAGCTACTTGCACAACTCACAGGTGCAGAAGCTGCTTGTATCGTTAACAACAATGCAGCTGCTGTGCTCTTGATGTTGGCCACCTTTGCAAAAGATAAAGAAGTGATTATTTCTCGTGGAGAGTTAATTGAAATCGGTGGGGCATTTCGCATCCCTGACATTATGGCTCAAGCAGGCTGTAAACTTGTTGAAGTCGGAACTACAAACCGCACTCATTTGAAAGATTACCGTCAAGCAATCAATGAAAATACCGCTTTCTTAATGAAAGTACATTGTAGTAACTATCATATTAGTGGATTTACTGCTTCGGTTTCAGAACAAGAGTTGGTTGAGCTAGGACGAGAATTTGATATTCCTGTTATTACGGATCTGGGCAGTGGGGCATTGATTGATCTAAGCCAATATCATTTACCGAATGAGCCGACGGTGCAAGAAAAAGTCACACAGGGCGTAAACTTGGTGTCATTTTCAGGTGATAAATTATTGTGTGGAACACAAGCCGGTATTATCGTCGGTAAAAAAGAGTGGATTGCTCAGTTACAAGCTCACCCATTAAAGCGCGTATTGCGTTGCGATAAAGTAATTTTAGCCGGGCTTGAGGCAACGTTACGCCTTTATCTCCAACCCGAAAAACTTACTGAGACATTGCCAACTTTGCATTTGCTTACCCAATCAATGGATGTATTAAAAGAAAAAGCCGAACAACTTAAAGCCTGTTTAGCAAATCGTTTAAAAGATTACCAGGTTGAGATTGAAGAAAGTTTTGCTCAGATTGGGAGTGGATCTCAACCGATGGCGACGATTCCTTCGATTGCGGTAACGATAGCTGAAAAAACAGAGGCAAAATTGACTGCACTTTTAGCAATATTCAAAGTGTTAGAACAGCCGATAATTGGCCGTGTTGAGAAAGGAAAGATTTGGTTAGATTTACGTAGCGTGGCTGACTTTAAGGCATTATTAGATACGGTGGAAAAATTATGATCATAGTAACATCAGGGCACGTCGATCATGGTAAAACAGCCCTTTTAAAAGCACTGACAGGTACGAATACCACCCATTTGCCGGAAGAAAAAAAACGTGGCATGACTATTGATTTAGGCTATGCCTATTTGCCTTTAAAAGAGAAAGTACTCGGGTTTATTGATGTGCCTGGCCATGAAAAGTTTCTCGCCAATATGTTGGCGGGGCTTGGTGGTGTGCATTATGCGATGCTCATTGTCGCTGCAGATGAAGGGATTGCCGCACAAACTAAAGAACACTTAGCGATTTTACGTCAGCTTCAATTTACTGAAATCATGGTAGTGATTACCAAGGCTGACCGAGCAACAGATGAGCAAATCGAGGCATTAAAAACACAAATTCAGACGGATTATCCATTCTTAGCTGAATCTCATTATTTTATTACATCGGCACAAACAGGCTTAGGTATTGATGCGTTACGCGATTATTTAGCCAATTTACCTGAATTAGCTGAAATAGATAAACCGTTCCGTTACGCTATCGACCGTGTTTTTAGCGTGAAAGGGGCGGGGACAGTGGTAACAGGGACAGCATTTGCGGGAACGGTGGCCATTGATGATGAACTCTTCCTTTCTACGGGACAAAAGGTTCGCGTAAAAAATATCCATGCTCAAAATACACCGAGTGAGAAAGGATTCGCTGGTCAACGATTAGCCCTCAATTTAAATGTCGATTTAGATCGTATTCCAATGCAACGTGGCGATTGGTTGTTAGCCTCAGAACCACTTGAGCCAACTGATCGTATTACCATTGAAATTACGCCTGAAGTGAATTTGAAAGACAGTCAGCCTGTGCACATTTATCATGCCGCAAGCCGCACAACTGGTAAGCTTACCTTGCTTGAAAGCAAAAATGCAATGAAAAATGACCGCACTTTGGCGGAAGTCATTTTAGAGCAGCCATTATTTTTGGCCTTTGGGGATAAATTAATTTTACGTAGTGGCGATGCAAAAATATTAATTGGTGGGGCGAAGGTACTCGAAATTCACTCACCAAAACGTTATAAGCGCACGGAGGCTCGTTTAGCGTTCTTAGCTAAACTTAATCAGGCTCAAAACGCTACACAACGCATCGGATTAACCCTACAAAAAGAGGCGGTTTCAGCTCAAGCGCTAATGTGGAGTGAGCAGCTAACTGAAAATCAACTGGCAGAAGCGTTGGCTGAAAACGGTGATATTCGTTTCCAAAATTGGTGTTTTAATCGTGATTATCAACGTGAAAAAACACAGCAAATTTTGACCGCACTTGCTACCTATCATGAACAACATAATGATCAGCTTGGTTTAAGTAAAGCCCGTTTATACCGTATTGCGACTTTAAACCAACCAGAAAATCTGATTTATCATTTCATTGAAGAAATGCTTGATGAAGGCCAATTGCAGCAGACTCGTGGCTGGCTACATTTGCCTTCTCATAAAATTCAATTTTCAGCCGAAGAGCAAAGCTTATGGCAAGCGGTGTTAGCTGAATTTGAGAAAGCGCATGGTCAAGCCATTTGGGTACGTGATATGGCAACAGCCTTGGCGCAAGATGAAAGTGTGATGCGTAATTTTATGTATAAAGCGGGTAAATTGGGCTATCTTACGCCAATCGTAAAAGACCGTTTTTTCCTGACTGAAAGCATTTATGCTTATGCTCGCTTAATTAAGCAAATGGCAGGCGAAGAAGGTAAAGTTGCCGTAAATGAATTACGTGATAAACTGAACTTTGGTCGAAAACTGACAGTGCAATTAATGGAATATTTTGACCGTACCGGCTTTTTACGCCGTAAAGGCAATGATCATATTCTACGTGATAAAGACACATTTGATTTATAGGTAATACATGAAAAAAACACTTATTTCAGCCCTAATTTTAACCGCACTTTTTACAACAACAGGTCGCGAAGATAAAGAAGCGAAGGCAACCATTGCGCAACAAACGCAGACAATTGCACAACTAACAGCAGAAAATACGCAATTAAAAGCTGAAAAAGAAAAGGCGGAGAAGGTTATTCCGGCAATTATTGCTCAAGATGATGTGATTTTTGATAAAGAGGAAACCATCAAATATCCTAAATCGGCCAAAGAAGATGAATATGTCCCTACTGAAGGTAAACTTCATTGTAGTATTTCTACACTAAAAACGAATATTGAGTGGCTAGATAAACTACTTTTAGAGCAAATTTCAAAAAATGCTGATGGTAAACCAAGAAGCCGTGAGCAGCTAGTTGCAGATTACCAAAAAGCATATGATGAAGCTAAAAAAGAAATGTTGGAATCTCCAATAATAGGGATTGATGAAACCTTAGATTTAGCATTTAGTCACCAAAGAGGTAAGCTTGCTATATTTTTAATAAACTATTACAGCTATAGCGGTGGCGCTCATGGCGTTGGTGGGTACCATTATCTTAATATTGATTTAGAAACAAAAAAACTACTTTCATTTGATGATGTGTTTAAACCAAACCAACAAGCCAAATTAAAAGAATTGCTTTGGGAACGTTACACTCGATATGGCGAGGTAAAAGATGAGGAAGTATTTACATCAAAAGATGCTTTTGAAGTGACCGATAATTTCTATTTAGATCATGATGGGATTCATTTTGTGTATAACGTGTATGAAATTGCGTCTTATGCAGATGGACCACAGGAGCTAGTGATTGAGTGGTGGAATGCCTCTGCATTATTGCAGCCTGAATTTATTCAGAAACAGTATTACCCCGTTTCGAGTAATACGGCAGAATAACAAAGTGCGGTCAATAATGGCCGCATTTTTATTGGCCTTTTTTCACCCAGTATTTAAAAGGGGTGTCTTGGGTTTCACTCGCTAAAAGCGTATGTTCCATAAATTGACAGAAGCTGGGAATATCGCGAGTCGTGGCAGGGTCGTCTGCTAGAATAAGCAACACTTCACCTTCATTCATATGGCGAATGTTTTTTCTCACGAGCATTACAGGTTCAGGACAACGTAAACCAACGGTATCAAGGGTTTTATCGACAGTAATTTCAGTCATGGTTTTTAATTAATTTTATTGAAATTGAGCTACATCATACAATAATTATGGGGAAATTTCGATAAATCCGCTATCAATGATAAACTACGCAACAAATTCATTTGAACAATTATTTCATGGCTGAATACCTTATCCCCAAAAGTGCGGTCGTTTTTGAAGAAGAAATTAAGAAAAGTCGATTTATCACGTATTTGCAACATACGGAAGGACTTGAACAAGCCAAAGCTTTTTGGGCAGAAATTAAATCGCAGCACCCTAATGCCCGCCATCATTGTTGGGCAGCAGTAGCCGGCAAGCCAACAGATTCTCAACAATTAGGCTTTTCTGATGACGGTGAACCAGCTGGAACCGCAGGGAAACCGATGCTATCGGCTTTGCAAGGTAGCCAAGTTGGTGAAATCAGTGCTGTTGTTGTTCGTTATTATGGTGGTATTTTATTAGGCACTGGCGGTTTAGTTCGAGCTTATGGAAATGGTGTGCAGCAAGCTTTAAAATTATTAGAAACTGAACGAAAAGTAGAACGTCAGTTATTCCAAGTTCATTGTGATTATGCACAATTAAATTGGATCCAAATTTTATGTGAACAACATCAAATTGAAATTTATCAGCAAGATTTTCAAGTGCAGATTACATTGCAGTTAGGCATTAGTGAAGATCAAATTAAACCTTTTGAACAAGCATTAATTGAGCGTTCGGCAGGAACGTTGAAATTAGAAGAAATGAATTAAGCGAGATATTGTGCATATTTTATCCATTATTCGGATTATCGGCATTTTGATCATGTGCTTTTCCGGCACGATGCTGATTCCAGCCTTTGTGGCGCTTATTTATGGCGATGGCGGCGGTAAAGCGTTTATGCAAGCTTTTGCATTAAGCTTAACCGTGGGCATGTTGCTTTGGTGGCCTTGTCATCACCACAAACAAGAATTGCGATCTCGTGATGGTTTCTTAATTGTGGTGGCATTTTGGTTCGTTCTGGGAGGGTTAGCAACCTTACCATTGTTATTATTTGATGCACCTCATTTAACGGTGGCTTCTGCTGTATTTGAGGCGTTTTCCGGGTTAACAACCACGGGCGCCACAGTCATTACTGGGTTAGATAATTTACCGAAAGCCATTCTATTTTATCGTCAATTTTTACAATGGTTAGGCGGTATGGGGATCATCGTACTTGCGATTGCGATTATTCCTTTATTAGGTATTGGCGGTATGCAGTTATACCGTGCAGAAATGTCAGGCCCAATGAAAGATCAGAAAATTCAGCCACGGATAGCAGAAACGGCAAAGGCATTGTGGTTTGTTTATTTCTTTTTAACCATGTCTTGTGCTTTGGCTTACTGGCTCGCGGGTATGACACCATTTGATGCGATTACACATAGTTTCTCAACCGTATCCATTGGCGGCTTTTCTACGCATGATGCCAGTATCGGCTATTTTAATAGTTCGGCGATTAATTTTATCACGGTCATTTTCTTGTGGATTTCGGCTTGTAACTTCGCATTGCACTTCAGAGCATTTTCGACTTTAGGACGAGAAAATATTTTGAAGATTTACACAAAAGATCCAGAATTCCGATTCTTTATGAGCATTCAAATTTTGCTTATCGTGGCATGTACATTGGTGATGATTAGCCACCAATATTTTGATTCCTCATGGCAGGATTTTGAGCAAGTCGTATTCCAAGCCGTATCAATTTCAACGACAACAGGCTACACCACATCGAATTTTGCTGAGTGGCCTTCTTTTGTGCCGATGTTATTAATTATTGCCTCTTTTATTGGTGGCTGTGCAGGCTCAGTTGGTGGTGGTTTGCGTGTTGCGCGGATTTTAGTGCTATATCTTCAAGGTGCGAGAGAGCTAAAACGATTTGTTCACCCAAATTTAGTGTATCCAATTAAATGGGGTAAAAATGTCCTTGATGAACGTGTGATTGGGAGTATTTGGGCCTTTTTCTCAGCGTATCTATTGGTATTCACTATTTGTTTATTAAGTGTGATTGCATGTGGTGTCGAACCTTTTGATGCCTTTAATGCGGTATTAGCAAGTATTAATAACCTTGGACCGGGATTAGGTTCAGTAAGCAGTAATATGACGGCGATGCCAGATAGTGCTAAATGGGTACTCACCATTGCGATGGTATGCGGTCGTTTAGAAATTTTTACACTATTGGCGCTTTTCACACCGGCATTTTGGAAGGAATAATGAAAACATTAATTTTATATTCAAGCCACGATGGGCAAACAAAAAAGATTGCTGAATTTATGGCTCAGTATCTTGAAGGAGAAGTAGTGGTTTCACCGTTAACGGAGGAACTGGATCTTCCATTTTTTGATCGGATAATTATTGGGGCATCCATTCGCTATGGCCATTTTAATAAACAGTTATACCATTTTGTGGAACGCCATCATGAATTGCTGAATGCAAAAAGTGCGGTATTTTTTGGCGTAAATTTGACAGCGAGAAAAGAAGGAAAAGATACGCCAGAGGGAAATGTCTATGTTCGTAAGTTCCTTCAACGCATAAAATGGACTCCAGCAAAAGTTGGAGTATTTGCAGGTGCATTGCTATATCCACGTTATAAATGGATTGATCGTGTCATGATTCAATTGATTATGAAAATTACAAATGGCGAAACAGATACGACCAAAGAAATTGAATATACTGATTGGGGAAAAGTAAAGGCATTTGCAGAAAGCCTGAATTCGTAGAATAAAACACTATAAAAATAGTGTTTTTTAGACTATTTGATTAAAAGATCTTCAACTAAGAAAAAATTTACATTTTTTTACAAAAAGATCTTGCAAAGGCATCTGAAATGCCTAT
>NZ_CAJLNI010000091.1 GCF_905207935.1 uncultured Haemophilus sp. | reverse complement strand
CACTTTTTCTCATCAAAGTGCGGTCAAAAATTCAGCCATTTTTTAATTTAAACATTCCTTGCTTGGTGAAGAAATAACAACTGTGAGTTATTCAATATTTCTGTGGATAAAATTGTGATTGAGCAAATGGCGAGTGTTGCATAACTCTTTTCAGCATTTTATCTTCAATTCTAGAGAGAAAATTTCCTCTTTAATTTCATTAAGATAAGACTTATTCACAGAAATTATCTTACTCACATTCAATCAAAAATTTTAGTGGTTATTTTTTATCCAAGCCTTTTTTGACTAACGCTAAATAGCGTTCCCACTCAAAATATTGACCTGGATCGATCTTACGACCAGGCGAAATATCGCAATGACCAACGATACGATCGAGCGTTATTTTCGGATAAGCTTGCATGATATCTCGTGTTAATGCAGCAAGCACTTGGTATTGTTCCTCTGTAAAAGGCTGTTCATTACTGCCCTCTAGCTCAATACCGATCGCAAAATCATTACATTTATCGCGTCCTTCAAAGCTAGAAAGTCCCGCATGCCACGCCTTATCATCGAAACTCACATATTGTGTCACTCTGCCATCACGTTCAATTAAACAATGGGCTGACACACGAAATTGATAAATCTCTTCAAAATAAGGATGAATAGTGGGATCGAGTTTTCCTTGGAAAAAATCATCTACATACCCACCACCAAATTGTTCTGGCGGCAAACTGATGTAATGAATGACGAGTAATGAAATATCCTCTACATCAGGACGTTCATCAAAATGTGGTGAAATCACTTTTCTTGTCTGGCTTAACCAGCCATTTTTTATCTTATTCATCTGTTTTTCTGCGATTAAATTTCATTTTTGCGATCTCGATCGCAAAAGAAGTGCGGTCAGTTTTACTTTCATTTTTCCCTTTTACACAATGTTGCCGCCAATTCTGGCATTTTTTATTCAACCAAAAGGAAATTTAATTTAATGAAACTGACTTTTTCTAAACCTTTACATAAAGGTTTTACGTTAATTGAATTGATGATCGTGATTGCGATTATTGCTATTCTCGCGACGATCGCCATTCCGTCTTATCAAAATTATACCAAAAAAGCAGCCATCTCCGAATTGTTGCAAGCTTCTGCACCTTATAAATCTGATGTAGAGTTATGTGTCTATAGCACCAATGCCCCGACAAACTGTTCTGGTGGTTCAAATGGCATTGCAGCAGACATCACTACTGCAAAAGGCTATGTTAAATCCATTACCACGAAATCGGGTGTGATTACGGTAACAGGAAATGGCGCATTGGATGGGATCAGTTATTCTTTAACGGCGACAGGCTCAACCTCATCAGGTGTTACCTGGACAACCGCTTGCCCAAGCAATGCGGATTTATTCCCAGCAGGTTTCTGCTCTCCAGCCAAATAGCGAAATATGGCTTATCAAGCAACGGCAAAAAATGGCGAGATTTATCATATCTCGCCACAATATTGGCAACAAAACCAGCAGCAACAAGCATTGCTGTTACGTTACTTTGCGCTCCCTCTTAAAGAAGATGAACACCATTTATGGCTTGCCGTGGATTCGCTGAATAATCTTGCGGCCTGTGAAACTTTTGCTTTTTTAAGTGGAAAATTAGTTGAACCGATTTTATTTGAAACGGCCCAACTTAAACAACTTTTACAATCCCTTGCACCGAAAGCCAATCAAATAGAAGAACAAGCGACGTTTTATCATCATTCAGAAGATGAAAGCACCGCTAATTTATCTAATGATGATGAACCCGTTATTCAATTATTAAATGGTATTTTTGAAACCGCCCTACAAAAAAATGCCTCCGATATTCATTTAGAAACTCAGTCAAATGGGCTTTTAGTTCGTTTGCGTATTGATGGCGTACTTCAACCACAGCCGATTATCAGTAGATCGCTCGCCAATCGTGTGATTTCTCGTTTAAAACTCTTAGCCAAACTGGATATCAGTGAAACTCGGCTACCACAAGATGGCCGCTTTCAATTCAAAACGACGTTCTCCGATATTTTAGATTTCCGCCTTTCTACCTTGCCCACGCATTGGGGAGAAAAAGCGGTATTACGATTACAACAAAATAAACCTGTTCAGTTAAGTTTTGCTGAACTTGGCATGACACAAAACCAACAAAGTCAATTTCAACATGCACTCAGCCAACCGCAAGGTTTAATCCTGGTGACTGGACCAACGGGAAGCGGAAAAAGTATCTCACTTTATACTGCACTTCAATGGCTCAATACGCCAGATAAACATATTATGACGGCAGAAGATCCCGTTGAAATTGAATTGGAAGGCATCATTCAAACTCAAGTGAATCCGCAAATCGGTTTAGATTTTAGCCGATTACTTCGTACATTTTTACGACAAGATCCCGACATTATTATGCTTGGTGAAATTCGAGACGAAGAAAGTGCATTGATGGCATTAAGAGCGGCTCAAACAGGTCATCTAGTGCTTTCTACCTTACATACCAACGATGCCATTTCAGCCATTTCACGCTTACAACAATTAGGCATTCAACCTCATGAAATTGAAAACAGTCTCTTATTAGTTATCGCACAGAGATTGGTGCGTAAACGTTGCTTAAAGTGCGGACAACATTTTAGTAATTCTTGCGATTGCCATCAGGGATATCGAGGTCGTATTGGTGTGTATCAATTTTTACAATGCGAAAACAATCGCTACCAAACTGATTTCGATTCACTTTATCAAAGCGCGTTAGAAAAAGTAAAAGATAACATCACTGATCTCGATGAAATTCAACGCGTGTTAGGTAAAAAATAGGTATCACTATGGCGAAGCAAAAACTCTTTTATTTCCAAGCCTATGATCAGCGGCAACAATGGCAAAAAGGCAGTCTTGTTGCTCAATCTAAACAAGCTGCTCAATTCCAGTTAATAGCAAAAGGTTTTAGCCACATTCGCTTGCAACAAGATTGGCAACTTAATCAGAAACCTAAAAATGCAGAAATCAGTGCCTTATTGAATCAACTGGCTACTCTGCTCAGTTCTGCTATTCCATTAAAAAATGCATTACATATTTTGCAAGACAATTGCACACAATTGGGTTTGCATCAGTGGCTTAGCGCCTTAATTGAGTTAATTGAAAGTGGTCTTCCGTTTTCACAAAGCTTGGAAATACAAGGAAAGTATTTAAATTTTCAAGAAATTCAGCTCATTCAGGTGGGAGAAATGACAGGAAAACTGGCAGAGGTATGCACTAAAATTGCAGAACGTCGAACGCAATCATTAATGCTTCAACGCAAATTGCAAAAAATTATGCTTTATCCAGCCATGGTATTAGGTATTTCGCTTTCACTTACGTTGATTTTATTACTTTTCGTTGTACCACAATTTGCTGAAATGTATGGTGAAAATTCCGCTGAATTGCCTACATTAACTGCCGTATTATTAGCTATGTCTCAATTCCTACAACATCATTTTGTTGCGTTAATGATTGCCTGCACTTTCGCTATTTTTATGTTAAAGATGGCATTAAAACATTCCCTTTGGCTAAATCAAAAAAAGAATGCACTAATTAGTCGCATGCCAATTTGGGGCAATATCATTTGCCTTTCTCGCCTAATCAGTTTTAGCCATAACCTGCAATTAATGCTTCAATCCGGAGTGGCATTAACACCTGCGTTAAATAGCTTCCTCCCCAAACAACAAACCTGGCAAACACAACGTACCTTAAAAGGTGATATTCTGCTACAACAAGAAGTGCGGTCAATTTTGCATTGGGTTTCGCAAGGTTATCCATTTTCAGAAAGTGTGAGTAGTCATCTTTTCCCAATGGAAGCACAACAAATGCTACAGATTGGAGAGAAAAGTGGAAAGCTTGCGTTGATGTTGCGTCATATTGCTGATAACTATCAAGAAAAGCTCAATCATCAAATTGATTTACTTTCCCAACTTTTAGAGCCTTTAATGATGCTCATCATTGGTAGTTTAATCGGTATTATTATGATGGGCATGTATCTGCCGATTTTTAATATGGGATCCGTAATCCAATGATGACATTAGCTTTTTTCTTATTGGGTGGTTTAGCAGGCATTTTTGCTTGGCTTTATATCGATCGTTTTATTCCTGATCTCCAACAAGAAATTTATCAGAACTATATCGAACTTTATCCTGAAAACAGCCCCATTTTCCATACTGAAAAAGCAGCGATTCAATCTCAAAAGTGCGGTCATATTTTCCTTTATTTTTTAGGGTTTGGACTCTGTTTTACTGTACTCTATTACTTTCTTCAGGATGAATTATTTACTTTATGGCTAGCAATTACGCTTAGTCTACTTTTTGTTATCAGTTGGCTAGACTGGCATTATCAACTGATTTCACCGACACCTTGCCTGTTTTTATTTTTCCTGGGTTTATTCGGCGCACATCAAGAGCTTTCAATTCTGACGCTTTCTCAAAGTTTAGAAAGTGCGGTTAGTTTTTTCGGTGTTTTTTATATTATCTATCATTTATCTAAATGGTTTTATAAGAAGGAAGCGTTAGGCCGTGGCGATTATTGGCTCGCTTTAGGAATCGGCACTTATCTCACCATCGAATACTTACCACTTTTTTTATTCATTGCCTGTCTATTAGGCATCATAGTCTATTGGATTTCTGGTAAACCTGTTTTACCCTTCGCGCCCTTTCTTTGCTTATCTTTAATCATCACCAGTGCAATAACCCTATAAATGTAATATATTGGCAACATTGGAAAATATTATATTTAAAGGATAGATGCGAAGCATCCCCTCTAAATCAAGTAGCAAGGAATATTATGACTTATATTGTGGGCCTCACTGGTGGCATCGGTAGTGGAAAAAGCACGATTGCAAATCTCTTTGTTGAACTTGGTGTACCCATTGTTGATGCTGATATTGTGGCAAGAGAAGTGGTTGAAAAAGGCTCGCCACTGCTTGCTCAAATTGCTGAGCACTTTAGTAAATCGATTTTGACTGAAGAAGGCGAATTAAATCGGGCCGAGCTACGAAAAAAAGTATTTGCAGACGAAAATGAGAAAAACTGGCTCAATCATTTATTACATCCCGCGATTCGCGAAAGAATGTTGGCACAGTTAAACAGTCAGACTGCTCCTTATACGTTATTTGTCGTACCACTGCTCATTGAAAATAAGCTTACCAAGCTTTGCGACCGCATACTTGTTGTCGACGTTACCCCTGAAACTCAGCTGGCTCGTGCGTCATCGAGAGATCATAATAATATTCAGCAAATTCAAGCTATTATGAATGCACAAGTCAGCCGTGAAGAACGATTAAAATGGGCAGATGATATCATTTCAAATGATGCAAAATTGCCAGAAAACTTACCGCACTTAAAACAAAAAGTGCTAGAATTGCACCAATTTTATTTAAGTGAATCGAGAAATAAAAATGTCTGATGAAATTTTTGAAGTCCCTTGCCCGACATGTCAAAAGCCCGTGCCTTGGACACAGGAAAGTCAATTTCGCCCTTTTTGCAGCAAACGTTGCCAACTCATTGATTTAGGCGAATGGGCTGCAGAAGAAAAAGCCATTCCAAGTGATACTGCTGATTTTGCCATGGATCCCAATCTCAGTGATGAATGGAGTATCAAATGAGTCTTCAGCATCATGATAATGGTGAGCAGGGCGAGTTTTTCTTACTCGATGAACAAGGTAAGAAAATCGCGAAACTCACCTATTTTTATGAAACACCCGATACCATTAATGCTAATCACACGTTTGTTGATGATTCTCTTCGAGGACAAGGTGTGGCAGACAAACTCTATCAAGCCTTAATTCATTTTATCCAGGCTAAAAAGCTGACATTACACCCAACTTGTAGCTATATTGCAAGAAAATGGGAACGAACCCAATCTTCTCAATCCCAAGCTTAAACCTATTAATAAGCATTTTATTTTTAAGGATATTTTTCCGACTTCGTGGTATCCTTAGCCCCATTTATTTCTGAGAACCTGTTATTTATTATGCAAGAAAATTATTTAAGTCAGCAGCGGTTTGCTGATCTTCCATTACATCCTATCGTACAAAAAGCCCTACAAGACAAGGGATTTGAATATTGCACCCCTATTCAAGCGTTATCGTTACCTATTACCTTACAAGGAAAAGATGTTGCTGGCCAAGCGCAAACCGGCACTGGTAAAACAATGGCATTTTTAACGGCAACATTTCATCATTTATTAACGCATCAACCTGATTTTGCTACCAATCAACCTCGCGCATTAATTCTTGCTCCAACCCGTGAACTGGCTGTACAAATTAATAATGATGCAGAATTGTTAGCTAAAACAAGTGGATTACGAACCGCACTTGCTTATGGTGGTGATGGCTATGATAAACAACTTAAAGCGATTGAAGCCGGTGTGGATATTTTAATTGGTACCACTGGTCGTGTAATTGACTACGTGAAACAAGGGATTATCCGTTTAGATGATATCCAAGTCGTAGTATTGGACGAAGCGGATCGTATGTTTGATTTAGGTTTCATTCGTGATATTCGTTATTTATTACGTAAATGTCCTTCTCCGCAAGAACGACTCACCATGCTCTTTTCTGCAACGCTCTCTTACAAAGTACGAGAACTTGCCTTTGAAGATATGAATTCCCCAGAATACATTGAAATTGAACCAGAACAAAAAACGGGGCATCGAATTAAAGAGGAACTGTTCTATCCGTCAAATGAAGACAAAATTCCTCTCTTGCTCACGTTAATGGAAGAGGAATGGCCAGAGCGTTGCATTGTTTTTGCGAATACTAAACATAAATGTGAAGAAATTTGGGGCTATTTAGCCGCAGATGGTCATCGAGTGGGATTGCTCACGGGTGATGTAGCACAGAAAAAACGTCTTTCATTGCTCAAACAATTTACCGATGGGGAACTCGATATTCTCGTCGCAACCGATGTTGCCGCACGTGGGTTACATATTCCAGATGTGACACACGTCTTTAACTTTGATTTACCTGATGATCGAGAAGATTACGTTCACCGTATTGGCCGTACTGGTCGAGCGGGTGAAAGTGGTGTATCTATCAGCTTTGCTTGTGAAGAATATGCGATGAATTTACCGGCAATTGAAGAATACATTGGTCATTCTATTCCCGTCAGTCAATATGACCCGAATTCATTGATTAGTGATATTCCAAAACCTTATCGTTTAAAACGCAATCCTACGCCTCAAACGAGAAATACTACGACAAGAAAAACAAACTATCGTCGTAAAAACTAAAAAGAAAAGCTGATGAATATCTTCATCAGCTTTTTTTATGATTAATGCAATCCGACTCGTCGGCGTGCAGTGCGCATCAATAAGAATACCCACGGCCATAACACGCCTGATGCGATGGCGCCAAAGATTTCCTGCCAGTTAAAAAATGCCCCATGTAAAGAGAATTCAACCAAGAAAATAGCCACTCGAATCGCAAAAACGAAAAGAAGTACCAATAAACTTTGGAACCAAAGAGAAAGGTTGCGCAACATTAAGTAATATTTGGAAACAAAATAGAAGGCGACAGAAAGCACCAGTGCATGAACCCCAAGAATAGAGCCTAGCACGATATCCCATAAAACCCCGAGTAAAAACGCCCAACCAATGCTTACTCTATCAGGTAAAGCAAGAGTCCAGTAAAGCAAGACTAAAATCAACCAAGAAGGTTTAAAGGCTTGAAAGCCTG
>NZ_CAJLNI010000090.1 GCF_905207935.1 uncultured Haemophilus sp. | reverse complement strand
AGTAACCGTGGTGTGAGCCGTCTTGCGTTACGTATGCCACCTTCAGCATTAATGGAAACTTACCAAAATGCAGGCTTGGGTAAAGATACAGAGTTGGGCTTAATTGGTGAACAACGTGGTGTGTTAAATGCAAACCGTAAACGTTGGGCGGATATCGAACGTGCTACTGTTGCTTATGGTTATGGTATCACTTCAACGCCATTACAAATTGCACGCGCTTATGCCACTTTAGGGAGCTTCGGTATTTATCGTCCACTTTCTATCACGAAAGTCGATCCGCCAGTCATTGGTCAACGTGTATTTTCTGAGAAAATCACGAAAGAAGTAGTGGGCATGTTAGAGAAAGTCGCGATCAAAAATAAACGTGCGATGGTTGAGGGGTATCGTGTAGGTGCGAAAACAGGTACAGCGCGTAAAATTGAAAATGGTCACTATGTTAAGAAATATGTGGCATTTACAGCAGGTATTGCACCAATTAGCGATCCACGTTATGCATTAGTTATTTTGATTAACGATCCTAAAGCAGGGCAGTACTATGGTGGTGCGGTATCTGCACCAGTATTCTCGAGCATTATGGGTTATACCTTGCGTGCTAACGGTATAGCACCAGATGCAGAACCAACAGAAAAAACAGCAAGACGTACTGTTCGCTTAAGCGATAAAAAATTTGAAAAAATGAATTAAGAAAAGGCAAAATAATGAAAAAATTGACCGCACTTTTTGATCTTCCGGTGCTTTCAGACATTAATGTGAAGGCGATGGTGTTAGACAGCCGCAAAGTGACCCAAGGTGATTTGTTTGTGGCAGTAAAAGGGCATCGTTTTGATGCGAGTCAATTTGTTCCTCAAGCCATCTCTTCTGGCGCAAGTGCGGTCGTTTTAGAAACAGATTTAGAAAACGAGCATTTAAGCATCCAATGGCAAAATAATGTGCCTGTGATTCATTACTATCATTTATCTGCCAATCTTTCTGCATTGGCAGGTAAATTCTATGAACATCCTTCCGAAAAACTGACTTTAGTTGGTGTAACTGGAACAAACGGTAAAACTACCGTTTCTCAATTATTAGCCCAATGGGCAACGCTATTCGGCCATAAAGCAGCCGTCATGGGCACCATTGGCAATGGTTTATTAGGTCAAGTCAAAGAAGCCAAAAATACCACAGGCTCAGCCGTTGAAGTTCAAGAAAACCTCGCTAATTTTGTAGAGAATGGGGCAGATTTTGCTTCTATCGAAGTGTCTTCACATGGTTTAGTTCAACACCGTGTTGAAGCCCTTAAATTTAAAGCCGCCATTTTTACCAATTTAAGTCGTGATCATTTGGATTATCACGAGACAATGGAAAAGTATGCAGAAGCTAAAAAACGCTTTTTCATTGATTTAGCCCCCGAATTACAAATTCTCAATGCTGACGATCCAATTGGTGCTGCATGGTTAAATGAATTACCAAATGGTATTGCAGTCAGCTGTCGCCCGGATTTTCAACCAACTTCTAAACAATGGCTTTATGCAACACAGATTCGTTTCACTCACGAAGGTGCGATGATTGATGTTGCTTCAAGTTGGGGTAATGGCACATTACATAGCCCATTAATTGGCGCGTTTAACGTGAGTAATCTGCTGTTAGCCACGGCTGTTTTATTAGCTTTAGGTTATTCTTTCGACGATCTTATCCGCACAGTTTCACAGCTAAAAGGGGTAAATGGAAGAATGGAATTGATTAAGAAAGCAGGTAAACCAACGGTTATCGTTGATTATGCCCATACTCCAGATGCATTAGAAAAGGCATTAAATGCCGCGCGTGAACACTGCAAAGGTAAACTTTGGTGTATCTTTGGTTGTGGCGGAGATCGTGATGCAGGCAAGCGTCCGCTGATGGCAAAAGCTGCTGAACAGTTTGCAGATTTAGTGATCGTAACTCAAGATAATCCGCGTACAGAAGATCCAAATAAAATTGAAGCAGATATCCTTACGGGTTTTAGCCGAATGGAAGATGTTGGAGTGATTCCGGATCGCGAAGAAGCCATCAAATTTACCATTGAGAATGCGGTTGAAAACGATGTGATTGTGATTGCCGGTAAAGGCCATGAAAACTATCAAATCATTGGAGATAAAATACTTCATTTCTCTGATCAAGAAGTGGCTGAAGCCTATTTAACGAAAAAATAAAAACAGAATGATTAAACTAACTACCCAACAGCTTGCTCAAATTTTAAATGCTAATCTTATTGGAGATGGGCAGATCGTTGTTGAAAATATCAATACGGATACGCGCAAAACTGTATCCAACTCGCTTTTCTTTGCATTAAAAGGTGAGCATTTTGATGCACATCAATACTTAGATAAAGCCGTTGAGCAAGGTGCGACAGCCTTAGTTGTGCAACAAGCCAACACTGAAATTGCAACGCCACAATTAGTTGTTGCAGATACGCGCTTAGCTCTTGGTCAATTAGCAAAATGGTTACGTGAAAAAATTAATCCTCGTACTGTGGCGATGACAGGTTCATCGGGTAAAACTACGGTGAAAGAGATGACCGCATCCATTCTGCAACAAACAGCGGGCAATCCTGAAGCTGTATTATTCACAAATGGTAATTTCAACAACGATATTGGCGTACCTTTAACGTTATTACGCTTAACCGAACAACATAAATTTGCTGTTATTGAATTAGGTGCTAATCATCAAGGTGAAATTGATTACACTACGCATCTTGCACAGCCTGAAGCCGCATTAGTGAATAATGTAGCAGCAGCACATTTAGAAGGTTTTGGTTCCATTGAAGGTGTCGCACGTGCAAAAGGTGAAATCTATCGTGGTTTAACCCAAAATGGCGTGGCGATTATTAACAGTGAACATAATTATATTGAATTGTGGCAAAAAGAAATTGGTTCGCATGCTATTCAATATTTTAATGGTGGCGATTACAAAGCTGAAAATGTAAAACATTCACCCAATGGATCAACGTTTACGTTAGTTTCGCCAAAAGGTAGTATTGAAATTAATTTGCCTTATTTAGGTGAGCATAATGTAAAAAATGCTTTGGCGGCGACCGCACTTGCTATGAATGTGGGCGCGAGTCTTGCTGATGTAAAAGCAGGTCTTGAACATCGTTCTCAAGTAAAAGGACGATTATTCCCGATTCAAGTGAATGAAAATCTACTTTTATTAGATGATACTTACAATGCGAATGTCGATTCTTTACAAGCTGCGATTGATGTTTTAAAAGGTTATGATGCTTTCCGTATTCTACTCGTAGGAGATATGAAAGAATTAGGCGAGGATAGCCTAAAATGCCATCAACAAGTGGGTGAGCACGCCAAACAAGCTAAATTAGATTTAGTGCTTTCTTACGGAACAGAAAGTGCGGTCATTTCTGAAGCTGTTTTGGGAAAACATTTTACAGATAAAGCTGAATTGACAGCTTATGCGTTAGATATTATTAAACAGAAATTACAAGAAAACCAAAAAGTCGTCGTATTAGCGAAAGGCTCGCGTTCAATGAAAATGGAAGAGACGATTTATTCATTAAAGGATAGCTTATGTTAGTTTGGCTTGCTGAATATTTAGTTCGCTATGAAACGGCATTCAATGCCATTTCCTATATTACCGTACGTGCGATTTTGGCATTATTGACCGCACTTTTCATTTCTTTATGGATTGGTCCGAAAGTGATCAAACGCCTTCAAATTTTAAAATTTGGGCAAGAAGTGCGTAATGATGGACCTGAAAGTCACTTTGCGAAAAAGGGCACCCCAACTATGGGTGGTGTGATGATTTTATTCTCCATTGGTGTCAGTACGTTATTATGGGCTAACTTAGCAAATCCTTATGTTTGGATTTGCTTATTTGTGCTGTTTGGTTATGGTGCAATTGGTTTTGTGGATGATTTCCGTAAAATCACGCGTAAAAATACCGATGGTTTAATTGCTCGTTGGAAATATTTCTGGATGTCTGTTGTGGCATTAGTAGCGATCATTTGGTTGTACTGGTTAGGCCATGATACCGATGCGACCCGTTTAGTGATTCCATTCTTCAAAGATATCATGCCACAATTAGGTTTATTCTATATTGTGTTGTCTTACTTTGTAATTGTCGGTACAGGCAATGCGGTAAACTTAACTGACGGTTTAGATGGTCTTGCCATCATGCCAACAGCGTTAGTCGCAGGTGCATTTGCTTTAATCGCATGGGCGACCGGTAACGTTAATTTTGCAGAATACTTACATATTCCTTACATCAAATATAGTTCTGAAGTGGTGGTGTTCTGTACTGCAATCGTAGGCGCAGGCTTAGGATTCTTATGGTTTAACACTTATCCGGCTCAAGTCTTTATGGGTGATGTAGGCTCTCTTGCACTTGGTGGCGCACTCGGTGTCGTTGCCATCCTTGTTCGTCAAGAATTCTTATTAGTGATTATGGGCGGTGTATTTGTTGTTGAAGCCTTGTCTGTGATTTTGCAAGTGGGTTCTTACAAATTAAGAAAACAACGTATTTTTAGAATGGCACCAATTCATCACCACTTTGAATTAAAAGGTTGGCCAGAACCAAGAGTGATTATTCGGTTTTGGATTATATCCTTGATGTTGGTGTTGATGGGGCTTGTAACGCTCAAACTAAGATAATTTTTGTAGGGTGCACTTGTTGCACCCTGCGTGATCCCAGAATACGAGAGAAGAAAAACAACATGACAACTCTATATCAAAATAAAACTATCACCATCATAGGCCTTGGGAAAACAGGCCTTTCTTGCGTTGAATATCTTCAATCTCAACAAGCTAATATCCGTGTGATTGATACACGTCAACATCCAGCAGGCGCGGAGCAATTACCTAAAAATGTTCCTTTACACACAGGTAGTCTAAATCAACAATGGTTACTTGAAAGCGATATTATTGTCATTAGCCCAGGACTCGCGGTAAAAACACCTGAAATTCAGACCGCACTTTCAGCAGGCGTGGAAGTGATAGGGGATATCGAATTATTCTGCCGAGCTGCCACCAAGCCAATTATTGGGATTACCGGTTCTAACGGTAAAAGTACTGTGACAACATTAGTCTATGAAATGGCAAAAGCGGCCGGAATAAAAGTGGGAATGGGGGGAAATATTGGTATTCCTGCGTTGTCATTATTAAATGAAGATTGCGATCTTTATGTATTAGAGCTTTCCAGTTTCCAACTAGAAACCACTTATAGTTTGAAAGCGGCTGCAGCGACAGTGCTTAATGTGACTGAAGATCATATGGATCGCTATGTAGATTTAGAAGATTATCGCCAAGCCAAATTACGTATTTACCACAATGCGGAAACCGCAGTAGTGAACTTAGAAGATAAACTCACTTTTGGCGAAGGTGAAAATCAAGCTAAAAAGGTTGTGTCTTTTGCTGAAAATCAAGCGGATTACTGGTTGAAAACCGAAAACGGTAAACGGTACTTAATGGCGAAAGAGGAAGTAATTTTACCTTGTGATGAAGCAACCTTAGTTGGCCGTCATAATTACATGAATATTTTAGCGGCGACAGCGTTAGCGCAAGCAGTTAGCATAAATTTAGAGGCAATTCGTACCGCACTTCGTCAATTTAAAGGCCTAGACCATCGTTTCCAATTAGCGCATCAAGCGAATGGCATTCGCTGGATTAATGATTCTAAAGCCACCAATGTAGGCAGTACCGTTGCGGCATTAGCAGGGTTATATGTTGAAGGAACATTACATCTTTTATTAGGTGGTGATGGCAAAGGTGCAGATTTTTCTGAACTCGCTGATTTAATCAACCAACCCCATATCTCAACCTATTGTTTTGGTCGTGATGGCAAACAACTTGCAGCACTTTCAAGTCAAAGTCATTTGTTTGAAACCATGGAACAAGCCATTTCATTTTTACGTCCACATTTAAAATCAGGCGATATGGTGTTATTATCTCCCGCTTGTGCAAGTTTGGATCAGTTTGCCTCTTTTGAAAAACGTGGCGAAGAGTTTACTCGTCTAGCAAAATTAGCTTAAAAATTAGGGTAATAATGGAATTTATCAATAAAATTAAACAAAATTATGAACAATGGGCGAGAGTGACACCGCAAGGATTACTTTACGATCGCGCATTGTTTTGGCTTTTTGTCGTGCTATTGCTGATTGGTTTAGTAGCGGTAACTTCTGCCTCAATGCCTTACAGTGCACGCGTATTTAATGATACATTCTATTTTGCTAAACGTGATGCCGTGTATGTCTTACTTTCTTTAGCAACTTGTTATTTAACTCTCCAAATTTCTTCCTCTCAATGGGAAAAGTGGCACGCAAAAGTCTTCTTGTTAGCTATTGTTTTATTAATACTGGTTCTTGGTATCGGGACTTCTGTTAATGGGGCTAAACGTTGGATTTCTTTAGGAATTTTAAATTTCCAGCCTGCGGAATTTGCTAAGCTAGCTTTAACTTGTTTCCTGGCGAGCTATTTTACGCGTCGTTATGATGAAGTTCGTGGTAAAAAATTCAGTGCGGCTAAGCCTTTCATTGTGATGGGCGTATTAGGGATATTCTTACTAGCTCAGCCTGACTTAGGGAGTACCGTTGTACTTTTCGTTATTACCTTTGGCATGCTTTTTATTGTCGGTGCAAATTTTTGGCAATTTATTTTGCTAATTGGTACAGGCATACTCCTCTTTGTATGGCTGGTTCTCTCCGCCTCTTATCGTTTAAAACGTTTTACCGGTTTCTTAGAGCCATTTAAAGATCCATACGGAACAGGATTCCAGCTGACTAACTCTTTAATGGCGTTTGGTCGTGGTGAAATTAGTGGGGAAGGACTCGGTAACTCCATTCAAAAACTCGATTATCTTCCTGAAGCACATACTGACTTTATCATGGCGATTATTGGTGAAGAGTTCGGTTTTATTGGTATTTTAGTGGTTGTGATTCTCTTAGGGTTACTGATTTTCCGAGCGATGAAAATCGGACGAGAATCACTCATGTTAGAACAACGTTTCCGTGGCTTTTTTGCTTTAGGTATTAGTTTCTGGATTTTCTTCCAAGGTTTTGTCAATCTAGGCATGGCCTTAGGGATGTTACCAACAAAAGGTTTAACTTTCCCATTAGTGAGTTACGGTGGTTCAAGTATCATTATTATGTCGGCAACCGTAGGGATTTTATTGCGTATTGACCATGAAAATAGATTACAACGAGGTGGTCAAGCTCGTTTGAGAGATGATTAGGAATATTTATGAGTAAAAAATTATTAGTTATGGCGGGTGGTACTGGTGGACATGTTTTCCCCGCCATCGCTGTTGCTCAAACCTTACAAAAAGAAGGTTGGGAAATTTGCTGGTTAGGCACCAAAGATCGCATGGAAGCACAGCTTGTACCAAAACATGGCATTCCTATTCGTTTTATTCAAATTTCAGGGTTGCGTGGTAAAGGCATTAAAGCATTACTAGGCGCACCTTTTGCTATTTTAAGAGCAGTATTGCAAGCTCGTAAAATTATTCAAGAATATCAACCTAATGCGGTATTAGGTATGGGCGGTTATGTATCTGGCCCAGGTGGCATCGCTGCAAAACTTTGTGGTGTGCCGGTTATTTTACATGAACAAAATGCCGTAGCGGGCTTAACCAATGAATGGTTAGCAAAAATTGCAACCCGAGTTTTACAAGCTTTCCCAACGGCATTCAAAGATGCCGAAGTGGTAGGAAACCCGGTTCGCCAAGATTTATTTGAAATGCCATCACCACAAGCGCGTTTTTCAGAAAGAAG
>NZ_CAJLNI010000089.1 GCF_905207935.1 uncultured Haemophilus sp. | reverse complement strand
TTAAAAAGTTGATCGTTATTTTCTAAGGTTTTAATTTGTAAGCGAACCCCTAAATAATCAGCAAAGTTTTTTGCTAATTCGTATTCCAAGCCTGACTCACCTTCATTCCCAATAAAATAGTAAATGGGATTGTTAATGGTGCCGACAATAAGGCTACCGCGATTTTTGATCGCAGTGTAAGGGTTTTGCTCCGATTGCATAATTTTTTGCCAAGGGAACACCATATCCACTGCCCAAAGTAATAATGCAAAAGCAGCAATAATACGTAAAAATAGACCTTTCAATAGATAAACCTTATAAATTGAGATAAGAGACGATTGTAACGAGAATTAAGACAATAAAAAAGCCCCTTTTACTTCAAGGGGCTGTTAAATAAGGATTAACGTTGGCGATCTCGGCGACTACGTTCATTAAAAGTGCGGTCATTTTTATCGTTAAATTTACGCTGACGACGCTCACCATTACGTTCACCACGGAAACGATCTTGGCCTCGGTCTCCACGTTCATTACGGCGACCTTTTCCACCAAAGTCATTGCCACCACGTCTATTGTCTGACTGTGCTGCACCCATAAAGCTCATTTGCATTTGTTTATTTAAAACGCGAGTTTTTCCGAATTGTTGGAGCAATTCTTTTGGCATACCTTGTGGTAATTCAACAGTAGAGTAGTCATCGTAAAGTTTGATATGGCCAATGTAACGGCTGTTAATATCACCTTCATTTGCGATCGCACCTACGATATGACGCACTTCTACACCATCTGCACGACCGATTTCGATACGATATAAATCCATAGGTTGTTGGTTGCCATAGCCTTTACGCTCACCACGACGTTCAGCTGAACGTGGGTTTTCGCGTCGATCACCGCGATCATTACGGTCACGACGACGTTTATCCATTGGTGGATCAGGTGGAAGAATGAGTTTTTGTTTACCTTGAAGCAACATCAACATCGCCGCAGCAATATCTTCTTGATCCTGATCCGCCGTGAATAAATCTTCTAATAAGCTACGATACATTTCGAGATCGTGATGTTCCAATTGCTTGGTAATCTTGTCTTGGAATTTTTTGCGACGACAGGCTTGTAACACTTCATGATTTGGCAATTCAACTTCATTGATTGGTTTTTTCATCAAGTGTTCGATATTACGAAGTAAACGGCGTTCACGTGGTTCAACGAATAACAATGCACGGCCAGAACGACCTGCACGACCAGTACGGCCGATACGGTGAACGTACGACTCTGCATCAAGCGGGATGTCATAGTTCACTACAAGACTGATTCGTTCAATATCGATACCACGCGCAGCAACATCAGTTGCAACGACGATATCAAGGCTACCATTACGTAAGCGATCTAAGGTTTGCTCACGTAATTGCTGAGTCATATCACCGTTTAATGCCGCAGCACGGAAACCGTGTTTTTCTAATAATTCGGTCACATCAAGTGTACCCGTTTTGGTACGGGTAAAAATGATTGCTGCATCAAACTCTTCCACTTCTAAGAAACGTAATAATGCCTCATTTTTACGGAAACCTTGAACATACCAACAATTTTGCTCAATATCTGGCGCATTATCGTTATTTACTTTGATTTTCACTTCTTGTGGGTTGTTCATGAAGCGTTTTGTGATACGACGAATTGGCTCAGGCATAGTCGCTGAGAAAAGGGCTGTTTGGTGTTCTTCCGGTAATTCAGCCATAACGGTTTCTACATCGTCAATAAAGCCCATGCGAAGCATCTCATCGGCTTCATCAAGAACGATCGCTTTTAATTCAGAAAGATTTAATGTGTTACGACGGATGTGATCCAAAATACGACCTGGTGTACCCACAACAACTTGTGCACCTTGTTTTAATGCACGTAATTGAATGTCATAGCGTTGACCACCATAAAGGGTCACGATGTTGATGCCTTTTGCATATTTCATGAAATGTTCACAAGCATCAGCAACTTGAATTGCAAGTTCACGCGTTGGTGCCATCACCAATAATTGTGGATGTTTTGCGGCAGGATCAATTTTTGCCAAAATAGGTAAAGAGAATGCGGCAGTTTTACCACTACCGGTTTGTGCCATACCAAGTACATCTCTGCCTTCTAAAAGAGCAGGAATACAAGCTTGTTGGATTGGCGAAGGTGTTTCAAAACCAAGGTCAGAAACGGCTTTTAGAATGAATTCAGGCAAGCCTAAATCATTAAAAGTGATTTTGTCTGTCATTAAAATACTCGAATGTAAGTAAGGAAAGCTCAATTTCGCTTTCAGGTTTATTTGTTACAAAAGAAAGAGGCAAGTCTAAAAAACAGCAGTTTTTGTGACCGCACTTTTTTCTTCTTTTTCGTCTTCAGTTTGAGCCGGTTTCAATTTCATCAGCTCTAACACGGCAAAACGATACTCAACAAAGTTATATACCTGATTCGCAATAGCGAGTTTGAATAAAGCCGCAGCTTCATCAATTTGCCCCAAATTGAGTTTTTGTTTTGCTAGATAAAAGTAGGTTTCGGTTAATATTTCTGCATATTGTTGCGAGTTTTCTGCAAATTTGGTTGCCCGCTCTTGCAAGTCACTCACGGAAATATTACCTAAATAGTATTGAACGATATTTGTTCCCCAGAAGTCCTTAGATAGCCCTTTAGCTCGTTCAACAAGGTTGGCATGGGCTTCTTGTGGTTTTAATTTTTGTTCGTTCAAATAGAGCCAGAGTACGCGATAAGGATCTTTGGTATCGGCTTCGTAAAACTTCATCAAATCGTCTTCAGCAAGATTATAGCGTTCGACGTAATAAAAATTTAAACCACGATTAAGGTGGGTATAGTCATAACTTGGGTCCAATTCAAACACCGCATTAAAGGTTTCTAATGCACTGTCGTAATCTTCTTCAAGCAGTAAGTAAAGCCCTAAGTAATTATAAACGGAAGCCATCTTTGGCTGTAACGCGAGGGCTTGTGTAAAGTCATAACGTGCGAGGCCCCATAAACCGAGGGAATCATATAAAACGCCACGTTCAAAGTGAAGCGTCGCCCGTTCTTCATTACTCATTTTTCCAACTAATAAAACCTGCCCGATTCGGGTAATCATCACTTCTTGTTCGAAGTGAGCATTCGGATTCTGATCCGCTAGCACGACTTTATTTGGTGCGACAAACACGTTTCCCGATTGCACACAACCGGAAATAAATAAAGTCAGACTTAGGCTAGATAATGAAACTAGAAAACGGAATAACCGAAAATATTGCATTGTTTTATAAGTTAGTTTGATAATCAAAACGGGTGTGTAAACTAAATTCACACACCCTGTGAGATTATTCTTGTTCTTCTGAAATGTCTTCTGCTGGTGCAGATTCTGCTTCAGTTTCTTGTTTTGGTGCAAGATCTTTCATGGTTAAGCGGATACGACCTTGACGATCGATTTCAACCACTTTAACAGTCACTTCTTGACCAACTTGAAGATAATCACTCACTTTCTCTACGCGTTCTTCTGCGATTTGAGAAATATGAACTAAACCTTCTTTATTTCCAACGATAGCCACGAATGCACCGAAATCAGCAAGACGAGTCACTTTACCTTTGTAAATTGCGCCCGCTTCAACTTCAGCAACGATTTCTTCAATACGTGCCATCACGTTTTTCGCTGCACTGCTATCTACTGCAGCGATTTTCACTGTACCATCATCATCGATATCAATAGAAGTACCAGTTTCTTCAGTTAATGCACGGATAGTTGCACCACCTTTACCGATAACATCTTTGATTTTCTTCGGATCAATTTTCATGGTGTGAATACGCGGCGCGTAGTCAGAAATATCTGCACGTGGTGCAGGGATTGCTTGTTCCATTACGCCAAGAATGTGCATACGTGCACCTTTTGCTTGGTTTAATGCAATTTGCATAATTTCAGGGGTGATACCTTCAATTTTGATATCCATTTGAAGTGCGGTGACACCTTCACGTGTACCAGCTACTTTAAAGTCCATATCACCTAAGTGGTCCTCATCACCTAAAATATCTGAAAGCACCACGAATTTCTCTTCTTCTTTTACTAAGCCCATTGCGATACCTGCAACAGCGGCTTTGATTGGAACACCCGCATCCATTAATGCTAAAGACGCACCACATACAGAGGCCATAGAAGAAGAACCATTAGATTCAGTGATTTCAGATACAACACGCACTACATACGGGAATTCTGCAAGGCTTGGCATAACAGCCGCTACACCGCGTTTTGCTAAACGACCGTGACCGATTTCACGACGTTTTGGTGAGCCGATCATACCGGTTTCACCTACAGAGTATGGAGGGAAGTTGTAGTGGAATAAGAAGTGATCTTGACGTTCACCTGTTAATTCATCAATGATTTGTGCATCACGTTCAGTACCTAACGTTGCAACGGCTAATGCTTGTGTTTCACCACGGGTGAAAATTGCAGAACCGTGAGTACGTGGTAATACACCAGTGCAAATATCTAATGCACGAACGGTATCAACGGTACGACCATCAATACGTGGTTCACCTGCAATGATACGGCCACGAACGATTTGGCTTTCAAGTGCGGTGAAAATATCCACGATTTTACCTTCGCTGATTTCTTCATCTTCAGCTGTGATTTGTGCAATCACATCCGCTTTAATTGCATCGATTTGTTCGTAACGTGCTTGTTTTTCAGTAATGCGGTATGCATCGCCTAAACGTGCTTCAGCAATCGCTTTTACTTTGTTGATTAAATCTGTGTTTGGTTGTGGCGCAACCCAATCCCAACGCGGTTTACCTGCTTCTTTTGCAAATTCTTTGATCGCTTCAATCACAACTTGTTGTTGTTGATGACCGAATACTACCGCCGCTAACATTTGTTCTTCAGTTAAAATGTCAGCTTCAGATTCAACCATTAATACGGCTTTGTCAGTACCTGCAACCACTAAGTCCAAACGGCTTTGTTTTTGTTCAGCCATAGTTGGGTTTAATACGAATTGGTTGTCAATAAAACCAACACGCGCAGCACCGATAGGGCCGTTGAAAGGTACGCCAGATAAGGTTAATGCTGCAGAAGCACCAATCATTGCCACTAAGTCTGGGCTGATTTGTGGGTTTACAGAAACCACGGTTGCCACAACTTGGATTTCGTTGAAGAAACCTTCTGGGAATAATGGACGAATTGGACGGTCGATTAAACGTGCAATTAAAGTTTCGCCTTCAGATGGACGACCTTCACGTTTGAAGAAACCACCAGGGATTTTACCCGCCGCATAAGTACGCTCTTGGTAGTTTACGGTTAATGGGAAGAAGTCTTGGCCTTCTTTTACATCTTTTTTAGCCACAACAGTCACGAATACTGTGGTATCGTCCATGCTTGCCATGACAGCAGCGGTTGCTTGACGTGCAATTGCGCCGGTTTCTAGAGTAACGGTATGTTGACCGTATTTAAATTGTTTAACAATTGGATTCACAATGTTTTCCTTCAAAATAATATTTAAAACAAAGCTTTATTTTCCAGATTGCGACTAGCAAAAGAAATCTTTCGAAAAAATGACCGCACTTTGGGCGTTTAAAAATCTCTTTTGATAGCCGCACGCTAATGCAGAAAATAAAGCTCGCTTATTATACAGAGTTTTAAATTTATTGGTAACTTTATTTAATATAAGCAACTTGTTATCATATTCTCATACAAATACATACGTAAGGAGACACTATGATTATCAGTGCATTAAATAACCCAAATTTCAAAGTGGGTTTACCAAAAGTTATCGCGGACATTTGCGATCATCTCAACACCTTAGATCTTGAAGCATTAGAAAATGGCCGTCATGATTTAAGCGAGCAAGTCTATATGAATGTCATGGAATTTGATACGGTTGAAGCGGATAGCAAACAAGCTGAACTTCACCACAAATATCTAGATATTCAATTACTTATTCGTGGTGAAGAGAATGTTGAAGTAAGCGCGACTTATCCAAACCTCAGCTTATACGATGAATATCGTGATGCCGATGACTACCAACTTACCCCACAAATTGAAAATAAAAGTACGGTGACACTTTTACCAAAAATGTTCGCTGTCTTTTTCCCTTATGAGCCACATAAACCAGGTTGCACCGTAAACGGCAAATCAAGTTTTGTGAAAAAACTAGTGGTGAAAGTACCGGTAGAATTGATTTAATTATTTCGATTTATTAAAGCAAAAGTGCGGTCAGAAATTTATATATTTTTCTGACCGCTCTTTTTTCTTATTTAATCACTGTAATTGACCACTTAGCATCATCAATTTGCTCGAAGTTTGTCACTTCATAACCTTCTTCAGCCGCCCAAGCGGGAATGGCTTCTGTAGCTTGTGTGCAGTCAAATTCAATTTCTAGGCCATCGCCTTTATTTAACTTAGCCATGGCTTCCTTAGCTTCAACGAGAGGAAATGGGCAAACAAGGCCAAGTGTAGGTAATTTAACGATCATATAAACTCCTTATGATGCTTTTGCTAATTTTAAACGTTGTGGACGGATAATGGTGAAGTAGGCGGCTACCCAAGTGCCGAGAATCATCAATGGCAATGATACCCAACCTTGCCAAGAGAAAAAGGCGGTTTCGACTAAGCCATTACCGATAGAGCAGCCACCCGCAAGGGTTGCACCGATGCCCATGAGAATACCGCCGAGTCCGCTGCGTAGAATCGTGGTGGCATCTGGTACGCGAACACGAAATTCATTGCTTGCTTTAGCGCCGATGAATGACCCAATAAAAATCCCTAAGACTAAGAATACGCCCCAGTTAATAAATTTACCGTCGCCAGTAACGAGGAATTGCATGATATTAGCGGATGGACCAGTGATCCCAAGTCCAAACTCACGACCCGTAGCGACACTGAGTGGCCAAGCGGCAAGTGCGATTAATCCGATTAATACGGCAGAGAAAAATGGGTGCCAGCGTTTTTCAAATAATAGATGGGCAAGCCCCGTTTTCTTCGGTTTTAATGCCGCGACTTTTACGCTGGGTTTGCTGAGATGTTTGTACACATAGAAAGCCGTCACTAAAGTTAATAGTGCCACAAACCACCAAGGTGAAATACCAAATGTATCGTAAATGTTGCGTTGTTCAATATTGATACTGCGTAAAGTTTTATTGAATTCGCCCAATGGGCCAGTACGCATGATGGCACTTAACAACATATAAGTGAATAACGCGACCCAACTACCGACTAAGCCTTCTGCAGCGCGGTACCAAGTTCCTGTTGCACAACCGCCAGCAAGAACAATGCCGATACCAAACACAAAGGCACCGATAATCACCGCTAAAAAGGCAAAATTTTCAGCCGGATCGACATTTAATACACCGATTTCTTTTAAGAGAAAGAAACCGATGGATTGCACGGTAATCGCCAATAGAAGGGCTACAAACATTTTGTTATTTTTGGTGACATACATATCGCGAAATGCGCCAGTAATACAAAAGCGCCCACGCTGCATCACAAATCCGAGTAAAATTCCGCAAAGTAATCCGGTTAAAAGCATAAATATTCCTTCTCTTTTAGAACTAAGTAGGTTGGTATTTTCTAAAAAAATAAGAAGGTAGCGCCAATAACTTTTGGCTAGAAAATATGTTTTTTTGATATAAAAAAAGTGCGGTCAGAAATTTGCGTGTTTTTCTGACCGCACTTTATCGTAAGTTATCTTGATGTTAAGGACATGGTTTACTCACCATAATTTCAATCACTTGGCGATCGATATGATGCATACTCTTAGAAGCAATTGAGCATAGATTGTCGATAGTGCGATCGAGATCATGTTCAACGATACCTTCATTACCCGT
>NZ_CAJLNI010000088.1 GCF_905207935.1 uncultured Haemophilus sp. | reverse complement strand
TGATTTCAAAACTGTTATCGGTTTACGTGCATACTGGTAATTTATCAGTTTAATCGTTATAAAACGAGCGGATAGTGAAAGCTATCCGCTTTTCTTTTTGGCTTGTAATTTTGATTTTCACCCCCATAATACTGCACAGGCACAAAGTGCGGTAACAAAACAACATCTTTTTTGAACGTTTACAATTTATTCTCAAAATTGACCGCACTTTTTACTCAAAGAATAAATAGGAACAAATAATGAATTACACTCAAGACAATGACAAACTTTACCGTTACCTTTTCCAAAACCGTGCCGTGCGTGGTGAATGGGTACGATTAAACCAAACTTTTACCGATACCTTGAACACTCATCATTATCCAAAAGCGGTAAAAAACTTATTAGGTGAGATGATGGTGGCAACGAATTTATTGACTGCAACATTAAAATTTAACGGTAATATTACGGTTCAAATTCAAGGTGACGGTCCATTAAAATTAGCCTTAGTTAATGGCAATGATCAGCAGCAAATTCGTGCATTAGCTCGTGTACAAGGTGATATTCAAGACGGCATGAGTCTACATGATATGATCGGCAAAGGCGTATTAGTAATTACGATTGCACCAAACGAAGGTGAGCGTTATCAAGGCGTTATCGGTTTAGATAAACCAACCATTACGGAATGTTTAGAAGACTATTTTGTGCGTTCAGAACAATTACAAACCCAACTTATTATTCGTACAGGTGAATATGACGGCAAACCAGTTGCTGCAGGAATGTTGCTACAGATTATGCCGGATGGTCAAGGTACGCCAGAGGATTTTGAGCATTTAACCACTTTAGCTGCAACCGTAAAAGATGAGGAGTTATTTGGATTACCCGCAGAAGAATTGCTTTATCGTTTATATCACGAAGAAGTAGTGGAAGTGTTTGAACCGCAAACTGTTTCTTTCTTCTGCGGTTGCTCACCTGAGCGTTCAGGGGCAGCATTATTACTGATTCCAGAAGCTGAAATTGATGAAATCTTAGAGGAGCATAAAGGCAGTATTGATATGCAGTGTGAATGTTGTGGCACACATTACTTCTTCAATAAAGAAGCGATTGATAAACTCAAACAAGCCCAATAAGAAAAATCCCCGTTCATGATGACGGGGATTTTTTATGCTCTTTTATTGTTGAACTTGTTCTAAGCAATGTTTGATAGCATCCGGAATCGAGCCACCATGATTTTTATTGGGAATGGAAATAAATTCCACGGAATTACCTTGTTTTTCCAATATTTCCGCCAACTGATGCGCATTGATTGTTCGCATTTGTTTCCGTTGATTAATACGTTGTAATTGTTCTTCGGTGATATTTGGATCCTGCTCAGGATGCTCTTCATAATAGCCTAATGTAATCTGGATATGTGATGGTTTTTGGCGAATCCAAGGTTCGGTTTGAGGTAAAAATGAACCATTCCCCCACCAAAGAGAAGGGCTTGCCAAGGTGTAATATTGAAATAAATCCGGTTGATGGAAGAGTACATATAATCCAAATAACCCACCAAAAGAATGGCCAAAGAAATATTGTTTTTCCTTATTGATGTCGAAATGCTGTTCAATATAAGGCTTTACGTCTTGTTGAATAAAACGTAAAAAATCGGCCGCTTTTCCTCCTTTGGCGAATTCGGCACCTTCTGCAGGAAAGGTGTAGTCTCTTGTGCGTTCTTCAATGACGTAAGCTTTATCAGATATATAACCAATACTGACAATAAGAGGGAGCGGTTTATTGGGGTTAACCGCATTTACCGCCATTGGAAATTGAGCATTGCCATCTAACGTATAAAGTGCGGTCAGTTTTTGCGATGTTTTTGGCGGTACCGCAATAAACAAGCGGTAATGTTTGTCTTCAAAAGTAAAATCTTTTTGTTGAATTTGATACATTTTTTTCATGCTTTCTTGAATAGGTGGAATCTTAAAGTCAGGTTCTGCTTGCGTGCTTTGTGTAAACATCAGCAGACAAAATAAAAAGGGTAAACGCAGAAATGAGAACATGGTTATCCGGTCTTAATTTGAGAATGGTTATCACTATATAGTAAAAGTAAAGGTGAAATCAACCGCACTTCATCTTGGCTCCCCAAAACACCCTAAAAATAGGTAGAAATTTTCAATGAATGTTCAAAAATTTGATCTAGTTAACATTTTTTTTCTGGCAATTCCCCTACAATAACCGCAGGAAAAATTTTTAAACTTTAATCAAGAGGTGAACTATGACTGACATTAAAAATGTAATTAAAGAACTTGAAGCCATTGGTATTCATGACGTAAAAGAAGTGGTTTATAACCCAAGCTATGAACAACTTTTTGAAGAAGAAACCAAACCTGGCTTAGAAGGCTTTGAAAAAGGTACACTTACCACAACTGGCGCGGTGGCTGTTGATACAGGGATCTTTACCGGTCGTTCACCGAAAGATAAATACATCGTTTTAGATGATACCACAAAAGATACTGTGTGGTGGACTTCTGATGTGGCGAAAAACGATAACAAACCAATGACTCAAGAAACTTGGTCAAGCTTGAAAGGTCTTGTGACTAAACAACTTTCTGGTAAACGTTTATTCGTGGTTGATGGTTTCTGTGGCGCAAGTGAACAAGACCGTATCGCAGTACGTATTGTGACTGAAGTAGCATGGCAAGCACACTTTGTGAAAAATATGTTCATTCGTCCGACAGAAGAACAACTAAAAACCTTTAAACCAGATTTCGTGGTAATGAATGGTTCTAAATGCACTAACCCGAACTGGAAAGAACAAGGTTTGAACTCTGAAAACTTCGTTGCATTTAACTTAACTGAGCGTATCCAATTAATCGGTGGTACTTGGTACGGCGGCGAAATGAAGAAAGGTATGTTCTCAATGATGAACTACTTCCTACCGCTTAAAGGTGTAGGTGCAATGCACTGTTCTGCTAACGTAGGTAAAGACGGTGATGTAGCAATCTTCTTCGGTTTATCAGGTACAGGTAAAACCACCCTTTCCACCGATCCAAAACGTGAATTAATCGGTGACGATGAGCACGGTTGGGATGATGTAGGTATCTTCAACTTCGAAGGTGGTTGCTACGCGAAAACTATCCATCTTTCTGAAGAAAATGAACCAGATATCTATCGTGCAATCCGTCGTGATGCGTTATTAGAAAACGTAGTGGTTCGTGCAGATGGTTCAGTTGATTTCGATGATGGTTCTAAAACAGAAAATACTCGTGTGTCTTACCCAATTTATCACATTGATAATATTGTTAAACCAGTATCTCGTGCTGGTCACGCAACGAAAGTCATTTTCTTAACTGCGGATGCATTCGGTGTGTTACCTCCAGTGTCTAAATTGACACCAGAGCAAACCAAATACTACTTCTTATCTGGTTTCACTGCGAAATTAGCCGGTACAGAGCGTGGTATTACTGAACCAACTCCAACCTTCTCAGCATGTTTCGGTGCAGCGTTCTTAACTCTTCACCCAACACAATATGCTCAAGTGTTAGTTAAACGTATGCAAGCTGCTGGTGCAGAAGCGTATTTAGTTAATACTGGTTGGAACGGTACGGGTAAACGTATCTCAATTAAAGATACTCGTGGTATTATCGATGCAATCTTAGATGGTTCTATAGAAAAAGCTGAAATGGGTGAGTTACCAATCTTTAACTTAGCGATTCCAAAAGCATTACCTGGTGTAGATCCTGCGATCTTAGACCCTCGTGATACTTATGCTGATAAAGCACAATGGGAAGCGAAAGCTAAAGACCTTGCAGGACGTTTCGTGAAAAACTTCGAAAAATATGCGACTAATGCAGAAGGTAAAGCACTTATTGCAGCGGGTCCAAAAGCTTAATTAGATAAACAGAATCTAATTAAACATCTCTAAAAATAACCGCACTTTGGTTCTTAAATCAAAGTGCGGTTTTCTTTATCTTCAATTTTTATGTGAGTGACATCTTTTGATATGGGGAATAGTAATTAAGCGAATATTACAGGGGTAATACAGAAAGTATTATGCTTACGATAAATAAAGAAAGTCTGTTTAGATATGAGGTATTCTGGTCTATTGAGTTAAAATTCCCATAAAAATAACCGCACTTTGATTTAAAAACCAAAGTGCGGTTTTTTATATTAAGTTTTTTGCGAGCTATTCTTTTGCTACGGTGAGAATAGACCAAATATAAGCCAATATAACCAATACCGCAGAAACAGAAAACATTATGCTTATCACATCAACGAAAAAGAAACTTTCCAGAATCGGTTTAGTGAAGATGCGTTCCGCATATCTCGCGACAAAAGTGATGATATAAGCCCATAAAGCCCAGGTGACTATATCTAGTACAAAGCTTTTGGCTTTAATCAGCAAGGGAAGGCTGCTACCTTTATTAATAACCATCAATTGTTGTAAAGTGGCGGTTGCCATTATTTAAACTCCTCTGTCAGGGCTTGTCCATACAGCTAATTTGGACTTGTTTCTAAAAATCGCTTTTGGGATTCCAATGAGTAACGTTACCGTATTGAGTAACCAATAAACGTAGGGATACCAAATGCAAGAAATTCCATATTGGATCAATCCTTTTTCATAACGAGAGTCGATGTATAAGCTTAAGAGACACTGTAAGAAGAAGGAAAAAAACATGATCGAGATATTTGTTTCAAACAGCTCCATGTTTTGAATACCTATACCTAAGGTAATCTTGCGGTATAGTGCAAGCGCAACCAGTACAACCAATAAGATTGCCCAAGTTGCGGTAACAAAATATTCGGCATACATTGGCCATAGACGGCGGTTTTTCCATCGCCAGACCTGAGGAAAATATTTGATGATGGTTTCTGCGCCACCTTGTGCCCAGCGTAAACGTTGTTTGTATAAACCATATAGACGTTCAGGCATTAATACCCAACATAAAGCACGGGGTTCATACATGATGTTGTAACCGGCTGTTTGAATTTTCCAACTGACATCAATGTCTTCGGTGATCATATTGGTGCTCCAGCCACCAATTTCTTCCATCACATCTTTGCGGAATAGACAACATACACCTGATACAGTGAAGATCGTTCCCATTAAGCTTTGAGCGCGTTTGATTAAACCGATAATGGAGCTAAATTCAGACACTTGTAAGCGACCTAGGATAGTACTGCGGTTACGTACGCGCGGGTTGCCTGTAACAGCACCATAAGTGCGGTTTAATTCAAGGGATTGCACCATATAGTCGATGGCATCAAAATCTAATACCGCGTCGCCATCAATACAGGCTACATATTCCCCTTTAGCGACCAATAAGCCATGGTTTAATGCGCTGGCTTTACCTTGGTTTTCTTGATGAAGTGCTACGATCCGCTCATCTTCTTTCGCCCAACATTCAATAATTTCGCCAGTGTTATCTTTACTCCCATCATTGATAAAGATGAGCTCATAGTTTGGGTATCTGAGTTGGAGCAAGTAAGGAATTGACTCATCTAAGTTGTCTCCCTCGTTATAGCAAGGTACCATAATACTGACCATAGGAACGCGTTCTTTACACATTTGTTGGAAGGTTGGTTGCCCAAGTTTTCCTTCCATAAAAAGGTAATAGCAGAGACTTGCACTGACCCAATATATTGCCATTCCAGCAGGATACATAAATACGAAGATACTAATTGCTTCTAAGAATTGTTGATTCATTGTCAATCCTTAAGGTTTTCCCACATTAGTATTTACCGAAAAATATGGTTTCATTTTGTTCAGATCCGGTTGATTAGTTAAAAAGTTATCCGGATAGTAGCCATAGCTATAAATATGATTTTTTTGCAATAGCTTCATCCAATCAATCAACTCGGATTCAGGAATTGGTTTTTGAGTTCGCCAATTCACTGCTTGGAATTCAAACAAGACTTTATCTAATGGTGCTTGGGCTTTCGCATTTTCAATGAGAGAGGCAAACCATTGATAGGCTTCTTCTTGTGAAATAGGCTGCTCATTTTCCATGTATGGCATCGCCATAATGGCCGTGGTATCGTAATTGTCAGTGAGCGTTTTTAAGTTTTGTGCCAACCATTCTTCTGCATTGGGATTGGTGATCACTGATGCATAAAGATTACGGGCCGTTTTAAGCGAGTATGAACCTCGCAAGAAATAAGGTTTTAACGCATCGGTGAGTTGATGGGTTAATTGGATTAAATCTTGCGTTTTTTGTTTTGCTTGTGGGCTAACCATGCCTTCAGCATGATCACCTTCTGCGCCTTCAAAATCGGTTAGGAACGCATCATCATGGAATAAAATGCCATTAAATTTGGCGTAGAATGACAAATCGTTATAAATAGATTTAATGATTTCAACATTCTGTTTGTTATAAGGTGAAAGGCGTAAATAAGCCTTTGTTGAAGGCTTGCCCGTGCGGCTATCAATGACATATTCCGCTTCTTTTACGCTTTTGCGTAAATCAAAGGCAAGTACAGGCATCCAGGCATAAACTTTTACGCCTGCGCGCGTTTGTAATTGCCATGCAATGCGGCCAAAAATATCATCTCGCACAGGAAGATATTTATTGGGGAAATACAAGGCATCGGCTACACCATCTCCATCTGGATCGGAGAAAGCTTGAAGATAAACTGTCGTTACGCCATAGCGAGAGATGCGCTCGATTAACTTATCAAGGTTTTTGGCTTGTTGAGCTTTATTCGCATCGTAGACATAATCCAAATCAACATGCACCACACGTTGAATTTGCTTGCTTTCATCGATGCCATCGAGATAGTTTTTAACGGTATTTAGATCGGTTTCTGCATTAAGTAATAAGCGTCCAATGTGTTTATCGCCAACTTTATTAACAATTTTCTCACCCAATGAGAAATAGTGTGGCATTCCTGCTTGTCGTGCAAGTTGTACGGCAACATCATTAAATTGTCCGTAAGGCCACACCATTACACGTGGTTTCTTACCGATATGATTGACTAATGTTTGAACCGTATGAGCAAAATCAGATTTTAATCTGTTTTTGTAGGCATCTTCTGTTTCATATTTCCCATTTTTATATTCAGGTGCAATCACAGCAGGTAATTGACCACCAGATGGGTTAGCATTAATACCGTTATGAAGATTATGTGTATGTGAGGCTACTTCAACGAGTCCACTTTGTTCCATTTCTTTGACTTGCGACCAAGTCGCGAAAACAGAACGATCTAGCATTTTATCGGCATAAGCGATTTTTTGATTTGCTGGTGTATCCAACCAGCCTGTCACTGGCGCAAAAACAGCAGGGTAGTTATAGGCCTTTAATAGTGGGAAGATCACGTTATACATAGTCTCATAGCCATCATCGAAGCTTAGCAATACCGCATTATCAGGTAATGTGCCTTTACCATTTTCAGCATCGATAACTTGCTGCCAACTGATCACGTTGTATCCGTTTTCTTTTAGCCAATTAAAATGTTTAATTAACATTTGGGCAGAAATCGTTTGAGGAAAATACTGTTTTTGATTTTCAGCCGCACTTTCATCTACCACAGAGTGATAAGCTAATACGCCATAACGATCTTGCGCAAAGGCAAAAGCCGAAAAAAGGGAAAGCGTGCAAATAATTATTCTTGCAAAATATTTTAGAGATCTCATAAGGTTATACCGCTTAAGTATTTAATAATAAATAGAAAAGTTTAAATTTCCGAAATTGTTGAATTCAGCACTGCCGTCGTAAATATTCTTTTTACGCCCGATTTCATAAGACACGCCAAATTTTTTACCAATACGCCATTGATGTCCGTAACTAATCGACCACATTTTTTCTCGACTGAGTTCAGCCTGTTTATAAGCCCCCAAGCTGGCTTTCAGGTGATGATTTAAGACTAAGCCATAATTAAGTGGTTGGTAGTAACTTAAATCCGCAC
>NZ_CAJLNI010000087.1 GCF_905207935.1 uncultured Haemophilus sp. | reverse complement strand
AAAACCTCTGATCACGTTTTAGCATTACGTTCTGTTTTGATGAATGGTGAAATATTAGATACAAGTGCGGTCAAATCTGACGATATTTTAGAAAACTACCCGCTTGCAGAAAATGGTAAAACGCTACATCAAACGATTTTCCAACGTTGTAAAGAGAAGCGAGCCTCAATCATTCAAGATTTACCACAACTCAATCGCTTTCTCACCGGTTACGATCTTAAGAATGTCTTTAATCAAGATGAAAGTGAATTTAATCTCACCCGAATTTTAACGGGGTCAGAAGGTTCACTTGCGTTTATCTGCGAAGCTAAACTCAATTTATTGCCGATTCCTAAATATCGCACCTTAATTAATGTGAAGTACAGCTCATTTGATGCAGCACTTCGCAATGCGCCTTTTATGGTGAAAGCCAATGCCCTTTCAGTTGAAACTATCGATTCCAAAGTGCTGAACCTTGCTAAGCAAGATATTATTTGGCATTCAGTGAAAGAACTTTTAACAGAAGAAGAACAAAATCCAATTCTTGGTTTAAACATTGTTGAATATGCGGGCAACAATCAAGCTAAAATCGACAGCCAAGTGACCGCACTTTGTCAGCAATTAGATGAAAAAATTGCACAAGGCAAAGATCATATTATCGGCTATCAACTTTGTTCTGACTTGCCTTCTATTGAACGTATTTACGCCATGCGCAAAAAAGCGGTGGGGTTATTGGGGAATGCGAAAGGCGTAGCCAAACCGATTCCTTTTGTGGAAGATACCTGTGTACCACCAGAACATCTTGCGGATTACATTGCGGAATTTAGAGCCTTATTAGATAGTCACAATCTGCAATATGGGATGTTTGGCCATGTTGATGCTGGCGTATTGCACGTTCGCCCCGCTTTAGATTTATGCGATAAAGAACAAGTCAAACTCTTTAAACAAATTTCAGATGAAGTGGCAGAACTCACCGTAAAATACGGCGGTTTATTATGGGGGGAACACGGTAAAGGTGTACGTTCTCATTATGGCGAGAAATTCTTTACACCTGAACTTTGGCAAGAATTACGTTATGTGAAATTTTTATTTGATCCAAACAATCGTCTCAATCCAGGAAAAATCTGTACGCCACTTAATAGCGATGCGGAACTCTATTCTATTCTCTCGCCAATGCGTGCTGACAATGATCGACAAATCCCGATTCAGATGCGAGACGAATTCAAAGGCGCGATGAACTGTAACGGTAACGGGCTTTGCTTTAACTTTGATGAGCACAGCATTATGTGCCCTTCCATGAAAGTGAGTAAAAATCGCGTATTCTCGCCAAAAGGACGAGCCGCTATGGTGCGTGAATGGTTGCGATTAATGGCCAATGAAAACGTATCACCTGATCAATTAGATTTTCATAAAACACAAGTGAAACTGACCGCACTTGTGGAACGTTTCCGCAATAGCGTGCAGAAATGGCGTGGTGAATATGACTTCTCACATGAAGTAAAAGCGGCAATGGATACTTGTCTGGCTTGTAAAGCCTGTGCAAGCCAATGCCCAATTAAAATTGACGTACCAAGTTTCCGTGCGAAATTTTTCCATTTCTACCACAGTCGTTATTTGCGTCCAGCCAAAGATCATATTGTGGCGAATTTAGAAGTTGCTGCACCTTATATGGCGAAACAACCGGCATTATTCAATTATTTCACCAAGCTGAAAGTTACTCAAAGCTTGGTTGAAAAAACACTGGGAATGACCGATTTACCTCTCCTTTCAGAGCCAAACCTTCAACAGCAATTAGTCGAAATTGGTTATCAAGGCAAAAAATTAGAAGAATTGGAAGGTCTCGGTGCCACAGAAAAAGCGAAGATGCTCTTTATTGTACAAGATCCTTATACCTCTTATTACGATGCTAAAGTGGTACGGGATTTCGTGGCTCTCACGCAAAAATTAGGATTCTCTCCAATCATTCTGCCTTTCAAACCCAATGGCAAAGCCATGCATATTAAAGGTTTTTTAGCTCGCTTTAGTAAAACCGCGAAAACACAAGCGGAGTTTTTAAATCGCGTCGCTAAATTAAATGTGCCTTTAGTCGGCGTAGATCCAGCTATTGTGCTTTCTTATCGTGATGAATATAAAGAAGCATTAGGTGATTCTCGCGGTGATTTCCATGTACTCACAGCGCATGAATGGCTGACCAATCAATTAGAAAGTAACGCATTACAAAGTGCGGTGAAAAATATTGCAAAATCTGACCGCACTTTTGAGTGGCATTTATTCCCTCATTGTACTGAATCCACCTTTATGCCAAACAGCCCAAAAGAATGGCAGCATATTTTTGCGCAATTTGGACAAACATTGAATGTCGAGAAAGTCGGCTGCTGTGGTATGGCGGGTGTATTTGGTCATGAGGTTCAAAATCAAACCATGTCGAAAGATATTTACGACGTATCTTGGGGCAAAAAATTGCAAGGTAAAGATCCGAATCATTGTCTTGCGACAGGCTATTCTTGCCGCAGCCAAGTGAAGCGATATGAAAAAGCCATCTTGAAACATCCTGTGCAAGCATTGCTTGAGGTGTTGAATCACTAGAATAGATTTTCTACCTACAACATCGTAGAAAATAAAAAGCGGCCAGACTTTAAATCTGACCGTTTTTTTAAATCACAGTAAAACTACTGTTCTTTTTAAATTAAAAATAGAAAGTAACAATACAAATATTTTACACGTCTAATTAAATCTAATTTGTAAATTTAATTTAATATAGTGGCTTCCATTCTCTTCATACAACCAGCCAAAATAATATTTTTTCTTAGCGTTATGGTTCTCTAGTCCTGGATGAGTCTCATCTTCACCAGTTGATGCCTGTTCAAATTTTGTGTTATTTAATAAATAATTTCTAAATAAATTAAAGTCATAAATATGAAAACAAACAATATCACCATCATTCTTAGCTACTATAACCCCTCCAAATGAATCATATTCTCCAAGCCAAATATTTTCAGAAGTCATCCCCATAGCGGATTCAGCTAAAAACTTTTTTAATTTATAGACATACATTCTCTGCTTCTTATCATCAGCCGTCTCATAAAAACCTAAAGGATCCTCTGTTTCCAAAAGATCTGCTATTTTGACAAGAGAAGGTTCGTTTTTTAGATATCTATAATATAAACTCCAAGCTATAACCTCTGGTAAATCACCATCAATCATCTTTAAATTTTGCTGTAACTGTCTGGATTGAACTCCATAAAATGAAATTTTTGAACCTAATTCATTTAATTTATTTATTCGCGATACAATTTTTGGCTTATCGATTATAGTACTCTCATTAAATTCTTTTATATTTATAGATTCTGTTAAACATTTAACTTCATATATAAAATTATTACCTTGTCCAGTATTGAATAAAGTAGATTTTTTTCCTAGTAGAGATTTTATGCTAAAACCCAATTCAGTTTCACTAGCCAGACGATGGTCATAAATTCTTAATCTTATGTCGGCTTTCGAATGCGAGCTTGCTTTTGTAGTAAGAATACAGTTATCAGATAAAAACTGTTGAATATCCGGAATAGAAAATGTTCTTTCTGATTTAGTTTTTATTGAATGTAATATTTGTTTTGATACCTCATTAAAATCATTGAATGTATATTCCTTCAATAAAGTATTTTCATCATTAATAACACGATATACTTTTAAATAGTTACCTACTCTATCAAATTCCAAACTATAATTTACTTCGTCCTTAAAAGCTTTTATCACTTTATATGTATTATTACTATCTCTACAAAGATTTATATCCGATTGATAAAGTATTCCATCTGATAATAATTTTATCAAAACATACAGCTCACTCCATTCGCCAACATTGCCTCTAATTTCCATATTACTATTCCCTAATAACATAATTTTTCTAAAATTTTCTTACCTGTAGCTTGAATAGCTGGCACAGCTACTGAATTACCAAATTGTTTATACGCTGATGCATCAGAAACTGGAATAACATAACTATCTGGAAATCCTTGCAACCTTGCCCATTCTCGTGGAGTCATTTTACGAATTCCTTCACGATTTACCTCCCCTTTAATATTTGTAGTAGGAGTAAAATCAGTAATTCTATGATCGATTACAAGATTACGTTCACGTCCCATACCTCCAACTACAATAGCATTTGCTATTCCATCATCAGGAATAATTTCATAACCAAAGCCATTACCTTTACTTTCATGACGTTCTTTATGTTTTCTTAAAGTATCAATATACTGAGTTGACAGATAATATTTAGTTGGAACAGTTTTTTCTTCCTTAATATCAGCAAAAGTTACAATTTTATCTAAAGGCTCGGGATAACTAAAACTATTAACACCAGTGCTTTTATGAAAGCCTACGATATAAATTCTTTCTCTATTTTGTGGAACACCAAAATTCTTAGCATTAACAATTTCTGGCTCAGGGACAAAATAGCCTAGATCTTCTCTTAGTACATTCAATATAGTTTTTAATGTTCTACCTTTATCGTGGTTTTTTAATCCTTTTACATTCTCTAAAAAAAATGCTTTGGGCTGATGGCGACGTATAATTTCCGCAACATCAAAAAACAAAGTCCCTCTAGTATCTTCAAATCCTCCACGTTTTCCAGCAATAGAAAATGCCTGGCAAGGAAAACCAGCACATAAAATATCAAATTTTTCAGGAATAAAAGCCTTTGTTTCTTCTAAGGTAATATCTCCATAAGGCAAATCACCAAAATTAGCCTCATAAGTTTTCTGTGCCTGCTCATCCCATTCACTAGAGAAAATGCATTTACCACCCAAATTTTGCATGGCAATACGAAATCCACCAATACCTGCAAATAAATCAATAAAAGTAAATTTTTCTTGTGAATTAGGCTTGGACTCCGGTTCAAATAAACTATATTGTGCAGCGGGTTCTTCTAACAAGTTATCATCTAACACATCTTTCATAAATTGCTTTCTGTATATCTAAACTAAACTTCTCAGGATTTTTTAATACATCCTTTCCCCAAAATCGAAATATTACCCAACCTTTAGAAATAAGATAATCGTTTACTTTCTTATCCCTATTCATATTATGCTCAATTTTTGAAATCCAAAAATCTTTGTTACTTTTGATATCATACTTTCGAATATCCCAATCCTTTCCATGCCAAAACTCACCATCAATAAAAATTGCAATTTTGTACCTTTTAAAACTTAAATCGGGAGTACCAAAAATGCTTCTATCATTCTTACGATATCTTAATCCTAAAGCCCATAAATATTTAGCTAGTAGTAACTCAGGCTTTGTCCCTTTATTCTTACTACTAGCTTTCATACATTTTTTACGTTGCTCAGGCGTTAATTTATCCATAGCTGATATACTGTTTAAACAATAAATTTAAAGCAACCAAATCAGACTAACTACAACGCTTCAATCGCTTTATACTGTTCTTGGATTTTTTCTAATCCAGATTGGTATTCCGCTTGTTTTTCACGTTCTTTCGCAATCACCGCTTCTGGTGCTTTAGCCACGAAAGCTTCGTTGCTGAGTTTATTCTCTATGCGTTTAACTTCGTTTTGATATTTTTCAATCTCTTTGGTTAAACGGGCAAGCTCGGCTTCTTTATTAACAAAGCCAGCCATTGGCACGAGTAATTCAGCATTGCCAACGAGTTTCGCTACCGCAAGTGGTGCGGTCTCGTTTGCGGCTAACACTTGAACATTGTCTAATTTCGCCATGGCTTTTAAAAGAGCGGTCTGTTTTTCGAGAATTTTTGCGTTTTCTGCACTTAAATTACGGAATAACAGATCTAAGCCTTTACTTGGCGCGATGTTGCTTTCTGCACGGATATTACGCACCGCAACGATCACTTCTTTTAACCACTCAATTTCAGCTTCTGCTTCTGGATCAAAGCCGTTCTCTTCCACTTGTGGGAAAGGTTGTAACATAATGCTATCAGCCGTAATGCCCACAAATCCTTTCACTTTTTGCCAAATTTCTTCGGTAATAAATGGAATGAGCGGATGTGCTAAACGTAATAATTTCTCTAATACGTGAACCAAGGTTTGGCTTGCCGCACGGATTTGTGCTGCATTGCCGTTTGCAAATACTGGTTTAGTCAATTCTAAATACCAGTCGCAAAATTGGTTCCAAGTAAACTCATAAATCGCATTGGCACACAGGTCGAAACGATATTGGCTTAATGAGTTACGGAAAGTTTCCACGGTGCGATTGAACTCAGATTGAATCCAACGATCCGCTAATGAGAATTCGATCTCGCCTTCGCTTAAATCTAATTTCTCATTCGTTAAGACGAAACGGCTTGCATTCCACAATTTATTACAGAAGTTACGGTAGCCTTCTAAACGTTTCATATCCCAGTTGATGTCACGACCGTTTGAAGCCAACGCAGCTAATGTGAAACGCAATGCGTCTGTACCGTGAGCTGCAATACCTTCAGCGAATTCTTTGCGCGTTGCTTTAGCAATTTTCTCTGCTAATTGCGGCTGCATCATGTTGCCAGTGCGTTTTTTAAGTAAATCTTCAAGGCTAATACCGTCAATCATATCAATTGGATCAAGCACGTTACCTTTCGATTTCGACATTTTTTGACCTTGCTCATCACGGATCAAGCCTGTTACATACACCGTTTTGAATGGTACTTGCGGTTTGCCGTTTTCATCTTTTACAAAGTGCATCGTAAACATAATCATACGCGCAACCCAGAAGAAGATGATGTCAAAGCCTGTGATTAACACATCCGTTGGGTGGAACATTTTGAGCTCTTTGGTTTGCTCTGGCCAGCCTAAGGTAGAGAACGTCCATAAGCCTGATGAGAACCACGTATCTAACACGTCTTCATCTTGTTTGAGCTCAACCGCAGAATCTAAGTTATATTTTGACCGCACTTCTTCTTCGTTACGCGCAACATACACGTTACCCTCTGCGTCATACCACGCTGGAATACGGTGTCCCCACCAAAGTTGGCGAGAGATACACCAATCTTGAATATCACGCATCCAAGAGAAGTAAAGGTTTTCGTATTGTTTTGGCACAAATTGGATTTCGCCGTCTTCTACCGCTTTAATCGCCACATCAGCAAGCGGTTTCACGCTCACATACCATTGGTCGGTTAACATCGGCTCAATTGGCACGCCACCACGGTCGCCATAAGGGACTTTCAAATCGTGTGGTTTAATTTCGTCTAATAAACCAAGTGCTTCAAAATCTGCCACGATTTTCTTACGTGCAACGAAACGCTCTAAACCACGGTAATCCGCAGGAATAGTTGCTTCATAGCCGGCAAGTGGTTTGCCGTCTGTGCCGATAATTTCGGCTTCATCACGAATATCCGCATTTAAAGTTAACACGTTAACCATCGGCAAGCTGTGACGTTTGCCCACTTCATAGTCGTTGAAGTCGTGCGCAGGGGTAATTTTTACCACACCGGTACCGAATTCACGATCAACATATTCATCGGCAATAATCGGAATTTCACGGTTTGCCAATGGCAGAACCACGGTTTTACCGATTAAAGATTGATAACGCTCATCTTCAGGATGCACCGCTACCGCCGTATCACCCAACATGGTTTCTGGACGTGTGGTTGCCACCACTAAATAATCTTTACCATCTGCCGTTTTCGCACCGTTTGCTAACGGATAACGGAAATGCCAAAGGGAACCTTTGCTCTCTTTGTTTTCTACTTCTAAATCAGAAATCGCGGTGTGAAGTTTGGGATCCCAGTTTACTAAGCGTTTGCCACGGTAAATCAAACCTTCTTCGTGCAAGCGAACAAACACTTCTTTTACTGCATTCGATAAACCATCGTCCATCGTGAAACGCTCACGTTCCCAGTCTATTGAGTTACCTAAACGACGCATTTGTTGGCTGATTGTGCCGCCTGAATAGGCTTTCCAATCCCAAATTTTATTGATAAATGCTTCACGACCATAATCGTGGCGAGTTTTGCCTTCTTCTGCGGCAATTTTACGCTCCACCACCATTTGAGTTGCGATACCCGCATGGTCTGTCCCCGCTTGCCATAAGGTGTTATGCCCTTCCATACGGTTAAAACGGATTAAGGTATCCATTAAGGTTTGTTGGAAAGCATGCCCCATGTGTAAAGAACCTGTTACATTCGGTGGCGGAATTGCAATGCAATAGCTCGGCGCATTTTCATTTTCAGACGGTTTAAAATAACCGCTCTCTTCCCAATGTTGATAAAGGGCTTG
>NZ_CAJLNI010000086.1 GCF_905207935.1 uncultured Haemophilus sp. | reverse complement strand
CCTTCTTCAATTCGTAAAAAACGTGAACCTCGCCCGGCAAAATACAAATATACCGATGAAACTGGTCAAGAAAGAACATGGACAGGTCAAGGCCGTACACCTCGTGTGATTCAAAAGGCCTTAGATAAAGGTGCCTCTTTAGCTTCTTTTGAAATCTAATTTCACATTAACAATGTAGAACCCATTTTTATGGGTTCTCTTTTTTTATTTATCTTGCAAAATATTCATTATGTTAGAAAAGAAAATATTACTGACCGATTGTCCTGATGATAAAGGCTTAATCGCCAAAATCACCAATATTTGCTACAAACATCAATTAAATATCCTTCATAACAATGAGTTCGTTGATTTCGAAACGAAACATTTCTTTATGCGTACCGAATTGGAAGGGATTTTTAATGAAGAAACCTTGTTGGCTGATTTAAATTATAGTTTGCCGAAAGGGACAAACTGTCGCCTAATCAGTGCAAAACGTAAACGTATCGTAATTTTAGTCACCAAAGAAGCGCATTGCTTAGGTGATATTTTAATGAAAAATTACTACGGTGCGTTAGACGTAGAAATTGCGGCAGTAATTGGAAATCACGATAATTTACGCGAATTAGTTGAACGTTTTGACGTTCCATTCCATTGTGTCAGTCATGAAGGTCTCACACGTGTAGAACACGATAAATTACTGGCTGAAAAAATTGATGAATATGCACCTGATTACATTGTATTAGCAAAATATATGCGCGTATTAAATCCAGAATTCGTGGCACGTTATCCAAATCGTGTGATTAATATTCACCACTCATTCTTACCGGCATTTATTGGGGCAAAACCTTATCAACAAGCTTATGAGCGCGGCGTAAAAATTATTGGTGCAACGGCTCACTTTATTAATAATGAATTGGATCAAGGTCCGATCATTATGCAAAATGTGATTAATGTGGATCACACTTACTCTGCCGATGCCATGATGCGTGCAGGCCGTGATGTGGAAAAAACAGTATTAAGCCGTGCGCTTGATCTTGCCTTACATGATCGTATTTTTGTGTATAAAAATAAAACGGTGGTCTTGTAATGAAAGCAATCACTTTAGAGCCAATTTCTCGTATTGAAGGTGAGATCAACTTACCTGGCTCGAAAAGTTTATCAAACCGTGCATTATTATTAGCCGCATTAGCTAAAGGCACCACAACGGTCACTAACTTGTTAGACAGTGATGACATTCGCCATATGTTAAACGCCCTCAAAGCTTTAGGGGTGAATTACCAACTATCTGAAGACAAAACTTGCTGCGAAGTTGAGGGCTTAGGTGGCGCGTTTCAGGTTGAAAATGGCTTATCACTGTTTCTCGGCAATGCCGGCACAGCCATGCGCCCTTTAACGGCTGCACTTTGTTTAAAAGGTAACACTGAAGGCGAAGTCATTTTGACTGGTGAACCTCGTATGAAAGAGCGTCCAATCAAACATTTGGTGGATGCGCTTCTTCAATCGGGTGCCAATGTTCGTTATTTAGAAAATGACGGTTACCCACCGCTTGCGATTCTTAATCAAGGGATTAAAGGTGGCATGGTTAAAATTGATGGTTCAATTTCTTCTCAATTTTTGACCGCACTTTTAATGGCTGCACCTCTTGCTGAAGGCGATTTAGATATCCATATTGTGGGTGATTTAGTTTCAAAACCTTATATTAATATCACCCTCGCGATGATGAAAGATTTTGGTGTTTCAGTTGAAAATCAACATTATCAAGTGTTTAAGGTGAAAGGTAACCAATCCTATGTCTCACCTGGCAAATATATGGTAGAAGGTGATGCTTCATCCGCCTCTTATTTCCTCGCAGCCGCCGCGATTAAAGGCAACGTAAAAGTGACAGGAATTGGTAAACATTCCATTCAAGGCGACCGCCTATTTGCCGACGTGCTAGAAAAAATGGGAGCCAAAATCACTTGGGGTGAAGATTTTATTCAAGCAGAACAAGCTGAGCTCCATGGCATTGATATGGATATGAACCACATTCCTGATGCAGCCATGACGATTGCCACAACAGCCTTATTTGCAAAGGGTGAAACCGTTATTCGCAATATTTATAACTGGCGAGTGAAAGAAACTGATCGCCTTGCTGCAATGGCTACTGAGTTACGAAAAGTCGGTGCGGAAGTTGAAGAAGGTGAAGATTTTATTCGCATTCAACCACTTGTCCTTTCTCAATTTAAACATGCCGAAATTGAGACCTATAATGATCATCGTATGGCAATGTGCTTTGCGTTGATTGCATTATCGGATACACCCGTCACGATTTTAGATCCCAAATGTACGGCTAAAACGTTCCCAACATTCTTCGATGAATTTGAGAAATTAAGTGTTCGAAGCTAAAACTGAAATAACAAAAGGCGAACAAATGGATGTTCGCCTTTTTCTTTTTTAAAACACCGTAAAAAATGACCGCACTTTTCACTACTCTGCTGAATCTGGAATTTTATGACGAATCGCCCAATAGATAGCTAAAGCTAATGAGCCACACGCTAAAATAACTAAAGCCGTTGAATAGAAAATATTGCCGATTCCAACTAATGGTGAAACCACACCACCTAAAAAGAATGGAGCAAAACCTAACAAAGCAGATGCACTGCCTGCATATTGGCGTTCACTTTCCATTGCTAAAGAAGAAATAGCCGGGAAAGTTATGCCCATTAATAACAACATCACAAAGAAACCGATTTCAACAAATAACCAGTATGGCTGAATAATTAATACCGCAATGGTATAAAGTGCAGCAATCACAAAAGCAAATACGCCAATAGCCAATGCCTTACGATTTTCTAATTTACCACCAACATTTGCCCCAATAACTAACGCTGCTCCATTCGCACCAAAACATAAACTAAAGATAAATGCACTCAACCCATAGAAACTTTGAAAAATAAATGGCGAAGCCGCAATATAGGCGAACATGGAACCAAGCAAGAAACTTTGAATTCCTACATAGCTCATAAATAAGCGATTTTTGATAATCACACCAAACGTCAAAAAGGTGGAAAATATTGAACCTTGTAAGCGATTTTCGATGCTTAAGCTTTCTTTTAAACGGAAGCAGAAAAGCAAAACTATCACACCAATCAATGCAAGGAAAACAAATACACCTTTCCAACTGATGTATTCCAACAATAAACTACCAAGGATTGGTGAAATAATTGGGGCGAGTCCGTTAATTGTCATTAATAAACCAAAGAAACGAGTCATTTCACGACCACGATAAAGATCCGTTGCGACCGCACGAGAAATGACCACACTCCCTGCCGAAGAAAGCCCTTGAATAACGCGCAAGACAATCATCGCTTCAATATTCGGCGCATAAACAATTAAGACCGTGCTGATGATATAAATCACCAATGAAATAATAAGCGGAATTTTTCGCCCAAATTTATCACTAAGAGGCCCGAGAAGTAACTGCCCCACCGCTAGACCAATCATGGCAGTGGTGAGCGTAAGTTGTGTCATTGAAGCACTTGTTTCAAAAAAGGTAGCAAGTTGTGGCAAAGAAGGTAAATAAAGATCCACCACAAACGGACCAAAGGCTGAAAGGACACCGAGTAATAAAACAAGAAAAAGTTTTGAATTTGCTTTCGTCATGATAATCCTCAAGAAAAATAAAAATGAAAAGGCTGATTTTAACTTATATCCGTACAATTAATAAACAAAAAGCACCGAGTATTCGGTGCTTCTGCTCATTACTTCTGAATGGAAGATAAAAATTCTTTTCGAGTTTCGCGATCTTCTAAAAAGACTCCGCCATAGGCTGATGTCACAGTATAACTGTGGGTATCTTTTACCCCGCGAGCTTTCACACAGAAATGTGTCGCTTTCACATAAACTGCCACATCATCGGTTTCTAAAATGGTTTGAAATGCCGTTAAAAGCTGTTCGGTTAAACGCTCTTGCACTTGCGGACGCTGCGCAAAAAACGCAACAATGCGATTGATTTTAGACAAGCCAATCACCCAATCTTTGGGATAATATGCCACAGCAACATTGCCATCAATTGTCACAAAATGATGCTCACAAGTACTGGTTAAGGTGATGTCATTCACTTGCACCATTTCGCTCACTTTCATTTGGTTTTTGATTTTCGTCATTTTCGGGAAATTGGCATAATCCATTCCACTGAAAATTTCATCAATAAACATTTTGGCTAAACGATTTGGTGTTTCTTCTAGGCTATCATCACGCAGATCTAACCCAATCAATTTCATCACTTCACGCATATGCGAAGCAATCGCCGCACGGCGCTCATCTTTACATTGAGTCGGATCAATCATTGGTGTTTCGATGCCTTTGGCTACCAAGGCGCGGCGGACACTTTCCGCATCAGGTGAAATCGCGTTCATTCACTTTCCATTTATAAAAAAATAATGCGGCATTTTAGCAAAAGATGAATTATTCGTAAAATGCGAAAAATCACCCTAATTTATTAATTTCCTTCATATTGTATTTCGGGCTACAATATATCCACTTTTATTTCGCTCAACCCAAAGGATTGATTATGTTGCCACTTGAAGATGCCTTGGCGCAAATGCTCAACCAACTTCCCTTCCCAACAAAAACTGAAACACTGGCTTTAACTGAAGCCGCTGATCGTGTCTGTGCGGAAGATGTGATTTCTCCGATTAACGTGCCTTCTTTTGATAACTCCGCGATGGATGGCTATGCAGTTCGTTTAGCCGATTTACAGCAATCCATGACGCTTTCTGTCGCAGGAAAATCCTTTGCGGGTAATCCATTTCAAGGGGAATGGGTAGCACAAAGTGCGGTCAGAATTATGACGGGTGCGATGATTCCTGAAGGTGCCGATGCGGTGGTTATGCAAGAAGAGGTCACCGTCAATGAAGATGGTACAGTTACCTTTGCGGCATTACCTAAAGCCAATCAGAATATTCGCCGTATTGGTGAAGATGTGAAAAAAGGTGATGTGGTCTTACATCAAGGCGATGAGTTAAATGTCGTTTCTTTACCTTTACTCGCGTCATTAGGTATTGCTGAAGTCAAAGCTTATCCTCGCTTAAAAGTGGCCGTACTTTCAACCGGTGACGAATTAGTCCCTGTCGGCCAACCGTTACAAGCGGGACAAATTTACGACACCAACCGTTTCACCGTGAAATTAATGCTAGAAAAATTAAATTGTGACGTACTTGATTTCGGTATTCTGCCGGATAACCAAGCGGAATTTGAAGCGGCTTTTGTGAAAGCACAAGCGCAAGCAGATCTGGTTATCACAAGCGGTGGCGTTTCAGTGGGTGAAGCTGACTTCACGAAAACTGTGTTAGAAAAAGTCGGTCAGGTGAATTTCTGGAAAATTGCGATGAAACCCGGCAAACCATTTGCATTTGGTAAATTAGAAAATGCTTGGTTCTGCGGTTTACCCGGCAATCCGGTCTCTGCATTAGTGACATTCTATCAATTGGTTCAACCGGCTATCGCTAAATTAAGCGGTAAAAAACACCCGAAAAAACAACCGCACTTTCAAGCGATTGCCCAAACTAATTTGAAAAAAGCGCCTGGCCGTTTAGATTTCCAACGTGGTTTCTATCAAATTAATGAAAATGGTCAACTTGAAGTGCATCCAGTGGGTTTCCAAGGCTCGCATTTATTCAGCTCTTTTGTGAAAAGTAACTGTTTTATTCGCCTCGAAAAAGATCGCGGCAATGTGACTGCAGGCGAAATCGTCACCATTGAACCGTTTAATCACCTATTGGGGCAATAATGGCTGAATTAAGCTACGAAGAAGAACTGCGCTATAACCGCCAAATCATCTTAAAAGCGGTTGATTTTGACGGACAAGAAAAGCTGAAAGACAGCCGAATGTTAATTGTCGGTCTGGGTGGTTTAGGCTGTGCGGCAAGTCAATATCTTGCATCGGCTGGCGTGGGTCATTTAACCTTGTTGGATTTTGACACGGTATCGCTTTCTAATTTGCAACGTCAGGTATTACATACCGATAGCAGATTAAATATGCCTAAAGTGGAATCAGCAAAAATTGCGTTACAACAGATTAATCCACACGTAGAAATTGAAACCATCAATGCACAACTTTCCGAAGAAAAACTCGCGGAAATCATACCGCACTTTGATGTGATATTAGATTGTACCGATAACGTGGATATTCGTAATGCGCTCGATCGTGGGTGCGAACAAGCGAAGATCCCGCTTGTTTCTGGTGCTGCGATCCGTTTAGAAGGACAGGTTTCCGTCTTTACTTATGAACCCAATACCCCAACCTATCGCCAACTTAGCCAACTCTTTGGACAAAACGTTTTAAGCTGTGTAGAAGCTGGCGTACTGGCGCCAATCGTGGGGATTGTTGGCTCTATTCAAGCCTTAGAAGCCATCAAAGTGCGGTTAAAAATCGGTTCAAATTTATGTGGACGCTTATTGTTAATCGATGGATTAACCATGCGTGTACGAGAAATGAAATTGCCTGTTTAACTTTTCTATCAATATTTAGACAGACAGTAAGTCTGTCTAAATCCTAAATTACCCACAAATAATTATCCCTCCCCTCGTGCATTGCCAAAAAACAAATGCTATTATCTTGCTCGACAATTCATTTGTCTTATATCGCAAGTTTTGTGTATAGGAAAATGGCAGACACTTCAAAAATCTCTTCATTTTATACCGCACTTGCAAATCATCATTTCAATTTAAGGATTTATTCACTAATGAAAGAGATTTTGCAGCAATTCAAACAAAATTATCTGATCAAATACTGGAATCCTGTCGCGGCAGTTATTGCTGCGGGGCTTATTTCAGCTTATTACTTTGGGGTAACTGGCACTTATTGGGCGGTTACTGGAGAATTTACCCGTTGGGGTGGACATGCTTTGCAAGCGCTAGGCGTGGATATATCCGACTGGAGCTATTATAAAATTATCGGCATGCAAGGCACGATCTTCACCCGTATTGATGGCGTGATGATTTTAGGTATGTTCGCGGGATGTATTTCTGCCGCACTTTGGGCAAACAACGTAAAATGGCGTAATCAACCACACAAACGTCGTATTGTTCAAGCCCTCATTGGTGGTGCATTAGCCGGTTTTGGTGCACGTCTAGCAATGGGCTGTAACCTCGCCTCTCTCTTCACCGGTATTCCACAATTTTCGGTTCACGCTTGGTTCTTCACTATTGCCACTGCCATTGGTACTTATGCAGGGGTAAAAGTCACCTTACTTCCGATGTTTCGCGTGAAATTAGAATTGAAAAAAGGCGCAGCAAAATTACAAGAAACCGATCCGAAACAAGCAAATCGTCGTTTTTGGATTGGTATGGCCGTCTTTTTTGCTTACCTAATCGCTTCACTTTATGTGATGACAAGCTCTATCAAACTCGGTTTCGCGATGCTTTGTGGTTTAGCTTTCGGCTTATTAATTGAACGTGCTCAAATCTGCTTTACTTCCGCTTTCCGTGATTTATGGGTAACGGGTCGTGCTTATATGGCAAAAGCCATCATCTTCGGTATTATCGTGGGTACGCTTGGCGTATTCAGCTACATTCAATTAGGCGTACCAGCCAAAATCATGTGGGCGGGTCCAAATGCAATTATCGGTGGTTTATTATTTGGTTTCGGTATTGTGTTAGCTGGCGGGTGTGAAACCGGCTGGATGTACCGTTCAATGGAAGGTCAAGTTCACTTTATGTGGGTAGGCGTGGGTAATGTTGTTGGTTCAACCTATTTAGCCTACGCATGGGACGATCTTGCGCCTGTACTTGCGTTAGATTACGAAAAACTTAACTTATTGAAATCCTTTGGCCCAGTTGGCGGTTTATTAGTGAATTACGGCTTGCTTATTCTCTGCTTAATCGCTGTCGTTTGGTGGGAACGCCACTTCTTGAAAAAAGCCAAAGCAAAAATTGCGGCAGCAAATCCACAAGCTTGTGGTTGCTAATTAAATATTAACGAATTCATTCAAAAAAAGAGGACATTATTATGGCATTTACCGTTGTTCAAAAATTAGATAAAGATCCAAAAGACATCACCCCAGATTACACGTTAGATACGCTAGGTGAGCCTTGCCCGTATCCAGCAATCGTGATGCTCGAAACCATGCCACAATTACAAAAAGGCGAAATTTTAGAGCTATTAAGTGACTGTGCTCAATCTATCAACAACATTCCTGTTGATACTAAAAACCACGGTTACACACTATTAAGCGTAGAACAAGATGGCAC
>NZ_CAJLNI010000085.1 GCF_905207935.1 uncultured Haemophilus sp. | reverse complement strand
CGAAGGCCGTCGGTTCAAATCCGGCCCCCGCAACCAAATTACAAAGCACCGAGATTTCGGTGCTTTTTTGTATTCAAAGTGACTGTTTTCTATTCTAGAATGTTGCCGTCACCCCAAATTTAATTGTTCTCCCTGGTGCAGGCATAGATGAACGAGTCATTGGATCAAGATAATAACGATCAGTTAAGTTTGTCGCAGACAATGACAGCGCAAGATTCTCATTCACTTTGTAATTCATATACGCATCAACCAAGAATACAGGTTGCCAACGTGGATTGTCATTGCTATTGGCAAACCAACCGGCATCACGTAAAGATTTGTTACGAGTTTCTTTTACATTAGTGTGATATACCATACGGGTGCCAACTTCTAATCGTTCATCAAAGAAGCGTACACCAAGATTTGAGGTAATGCTGTATTTCGGCAAAATGGCATTTTTTAAGTAGCCGTTTTCATTACCACCATTAACACATTCGGGATAGGCTTCAAATGTATGTATATCACCTATACGACCAACATCTCGAATTGCTGAACTTTTATCGCAGAATTTATTTTTGATGTTGTAGCTAATACCGATATCACCGAAGATGCGACCTTGATCATAACGAGCGGATAATTCTACACCTTCTAAAATCCGTTTATCAAACTGCTTCATCTCATAATTAATATCACGGTCAAAAATATTTTTCGTGGTGTTTTTGTACCAATTTAGGCGAATATCCGCACGGCGTAAACTTGGGAAGAAACCACGTAAATCATGCACATATCCCACTTCAATATTTTTGCTGTGTTCCGGTTTGCGTTTATAAAGTGGCGTGAGAATATCAATGGAATAGCCAATGGTATCTTCAAAAATACTTGGCATACGTTTGGTTTCATCATAGCGCACATAAATTCTGGCGTTATCACTTAAAAATGCGGTAGCACTAAGGGAAGGTGCCCAAGCGTGATCTTTACGCTCTGCCTTTTTCATTTTTTCCCACTGTTCTTTGGTTATTGGTGTTTTTTCTGGCGAACCGGAAAAATCAGCACCAATGTCATATAAATAATCTTCTTTCCCGGTTTGTGGATGAATTGCTTTTTTTTCTAACATTTCTTTTGTAATGCGTCCATCCGTAAGCGGAAAATGCTCAACAGAAAAATTACCATATTCGTCCCGTTCCCAATAAATGGTCTGCGTTGCTGATTCATCCCATTGACTATTATTACCACTGAGTTCTGACCAACTATCATATTCCTCATCTGTGGTTGGAGTCCAGCCATGTGAAACAACATATTCATCACGATCATCAAGCCATTTTTGTAATTCTGGTGAATCATCAGCAGGTATTGGATATAATTTTTTAAATTCTGCCTCAAGTGAAGCTCTTAAATTATTTTTTCTTTCAAAATTTATATAGTCTTGTGTTATTTTAGGGGCGACTTGTTTCAATTTTCTTACTGTAAATGGAATACGTGATTCGGTTAATACTTCTTCTTGTTTTAAATTTGCAATTTTTTCTTGCAAGCCGCGATCTTTGGATTTGTAGTGAGTATATTTCATCCCAGCAGTCAGTAATAACCAATCGGTTGGTGAATATTCAAATTTGAAGCCTGCATTAAATTCATTTCGGTTGCCTTTTCGATTTCCTGAACGAGCAGAGTTTGATACTCGGCAAATACCATGTAAATCGCCTTCCACACAGGTAAGTTGTTCCCCTTCTGTTTTAGCATCAGTCTCGTATTGATTAAATGCAGTAAGTTGATATTTATCCCAAAGCTCATAAACATTGGTACTGTCTAAAGTTTCACGACGATAATTTGTCATGATGCTGAAGCGAAGTTTTGGACTTAGTTCCGTGACATTGCTAAAGGTTATTCCCATATGATTATCACGGGCAAATTGCACTTGCGCGGGTTGAGTATTAAAAATCCCATCAATATTTTTAAATTTAGGGTTTTTCATATATTCCTTTATTTTGCTATTAAAAATTTCGTAAAAACGATCTTTTATACGTTTATATTCAACGGGATCTTTCACTTGATCTAATTCATAGGCTTTATCACCAAACTCATTTGCGAGATCAAATTGAGATAAAGTACCAATCATTTGAGTATTATAATCACTAAAAAGTACATCGCCCGGTGAGCCGCCCGATGTATTAGTTGCCGTATCATTTTTTACTGCCCAGACACCTATTTTTAAATCAAGCCATTTGTTATCGGGAGGATTATAGGAAAACTCAACATTACCTGTTTTTTGTTTTACATCTGCTAGTGGCCATTGGGTGACGGTATTACGCGCAGCATAGTTATAGCCAAGTCGGGAAGGCATAATGTCGCCGTAATTGATTTTGGTGTCACGGAAATTGGCGGAAAGGGAGGTGTGTTTGTTAAAATGCAATTTGCCTTTCAGCAACCAAGAACGGCTTTCATAAGAGGTATTCGGCACTTCTTCACCCGGTTTATAAATTCGAGCAATGAGTGGAATATAAGGGTCATCGGAGTTTTTATCTAAATCAAGTGGGCCGGTTGTCCCTTCACCGTATTTTTTCCCTCCCCGTTTACCAGCAAAATAATTTCCTTTGTTACGATAAGCATACGCCCCTAAGACTTCATAACCATCATCTTTTGCGGCTAACGCCAAACGTACGGCATTATCGTGTAAAGGTTTGTTTCTGCCTTTTTTTCTTGGGCTAATCCGATCATCATCTTTAAAATACAACGCCCATTCAGCTAATTCTGCACGCCCGTCTGGTGAAACAAGTCGATAATCCTGACCAATAGGTACACCTTCATAAGGACGAGCTTTAATGGAATTGTTGGCGGTTTCCGTTTTAAGTTCAATACCCCATTTTTTACCAGGCTTAATGATCTCATCAGGATTTAGCGTCGACATACGAATCGTGCCTGCCGCCCCAGAGCGCAAAGTGCGGTCTAAATTGGGGCCTTTTTCCACATTCACTTCACTCACTAAAAATGGATCAAGATAGTTACGATTGCTTACTCCAGAATAACCACGCCAAATGGTAATCGCCTGTTCAGTATCATCAACTAATACAGGAATCCGCCCTTGCCCCCAAGAACTTCGAATTATAGGATCAATCGCACCGCCATTACGCGCATCGCCACTATAGACGCCTGTAATACCACTTAATAAATCAGATACAGATTGAGAATGATAAGTTTCAATCTCTTTTTTGCTTTTATATTCAGTGACATTGTTTTTACTATAAACCTCATCTTTACCTGCTAATGTCTTACTTTCTACCGTTGCACTAACATTAATGGTTTCCAATTGATTTATTTCTTCCGCCAGAGCTCCTAAAGGGGTTATCCCCATAAAAGAAAAAAGCAATAAAGTTGCGGTGGTATAATTTTTTTTTGAGTCATCCATCTCAATCCTCCTTAATTTAATAACGAAAATAATTATCATTATATATTAATCATTAAAAAAAACTATCGCATAGATTGGGTTTATATTAAAAAATGAGAACAAGATCACAATTTTAATTTTTCTAGAATACTAAAAAATAAAAAGGCACAATGTCGTGAAACATTATGCCTTTATCTATCAATCTTATTAGATTTGATACTTTGTCTTATCGCCAATATCAAAATGCAGTGGCATTCGCCATTTTTGAACTGCAAGAATCAATAATAATCCGCCGACAATTAACGATAAAATTCGAGTAATCCACCCCCCTTCAAATACCCAAGCAAACCAAAGTGCGGCGACAAATGCAGGTTGTAAATTTAATAGCGGTACTCTAAAACAGAAGTATTCTTTAAAACATAAACCGCCCAGTGTGACTAATGCACCACCTAACGCTAATTCATGCCAACCTAAAAGCGCACATAAGAGTGCAAGCCACGTGGCAAATTGAAATGTTAAGCGGAAATGCTTTAAATAAATATGAAGCGATGATGCACAACAAGTTGCTGCAATTAATACGGCAATTTGAGCCTGTTGAGGATACCAAGTTAAAGCCAAGATGCTAAATGCTGCAATCACAAAGCCTGTACGATAAATAATGACGGTGAGTTTATCCCAAACATCCATTGGAGATTCAATATGTGGATCAGCCATGCTATTTCCTTATTTTTGATGATAAAAAGTGCGGTCAAAAACACTCTCATTTTTGACCGCACTTTATATTGAGATTATTTTAATCGATCTAAAATCTTTTGATGAATGCCACCAAAGCTACCGTTTGACATCACAAGAATCTGATCCGTTGGTTTCGCTTCAGCCACAATCATATCCACTAATTTATCAATATTTCCTGTGTAATGTGCGGGTTGAACACATTGTCCCGCAATTTCAGCCACATCCCATGGAATATTATCTGGTTGTAGCATAAACACCGCATCAGCTCGCCCAAGTGCTGGTGCAATTTCATCTTTATGCACACCCATTTTCATGGTGTTTGAACGAGGCTCTAATACGGCAAGAATACGTACGCCACCACCCACTTTGTCACGCAACGCCGTAAGTGTCGCCAGAATTGCTTCTGGATGGTGAGCGAAGTCATCATAAACCGTAATACCGTTGACTTCCCCCTTCACTTCTAAACGACGTTTTGCATTGATAAAGCTACCTAATGCCTGACATGCATCTTCAATTTTGACACCCACATGGTAAGCGGCTGCAATTGCCATTAAAGCATTGTGCATATTGTGCTGTCCGACAATATTCCATTTCACTTCAGCCACTTTTTTACCGTGATGGAATACAGCAAATTCAGAACAATCATTAGTAATACGTTCCGCAAACCATTCTTTATCTTTACCGATAAATTGCTGTTCTGACCAACATCCCATATTGAGAGTTTCTTTCACACTCTGTTCATCTGCAAAAGAAAGAACACGTCCTCTGGAAGGAATGGTTCTGATCATATGATGGAATTGACGCTGGATCGCGTGAAGATCGTCGAAGATATCAGCATGATCGAAGCTAATGTTGTTAATGATCAAGGTTTTCGGATTGTAATGTACAAATTTAGAACGTTTATCAAAGAACGCCGTATCGTACTCATCCGCTTCAATCACGAAGAACTCACTTTCCCCTAAACGAGCAGAGGTACCAAAATTCCCCGCAATCCCACCGATTAGGAAACCAGGTTTTAACCCATTTTGTTCTAAAATCCAAGTCAACATGCCCGTTGTTGTGGTTTTACCATGTGTACCTGAAACCGCTAACACCCAACGATTACGCAATAAATGGTCGTGTAACCATTGCGGACCTGATGTGTAAGGCAAGGCATTATCCAAAACATATTCCACGCAAGGATTACCACGCTTCATGGCATTTCCAACAATCACCATATCGGGTGCAGGCTGAAGTTGAGCTACATCATAATTAGGAATAATTTCAATGCCCTGCTCTTGTAAAAAAGTGCTCATCGGTGGGTAAACATTGGTATCGGAACCTGTTACCTTATAGCCCATTTGTTTGGCAATCATCGCAACGCCACCCATAAAGGTACCGCAGATGCCTAAAATATGAATATGTTTCATTGTTCTTCTCTAGTTACTAAAAATGCTGACTATGATAAATCAACTCAAAGATTGAGTAAATAAGGGCTGTTTACATAAACAGCCCTCTTTCTTATTTGATTCGGTCAAAGCCCGCTTGAAGATCGGCAATTAATTCATCTGTGTCTTCAAATCCAATATGTACTCGAATTAATGACCCCGTTAATTTACGCTCAATACCTGGGCGAATTTTCGCAATTTCTTCTGGTTGATTGCATAAAATGAGCGATTCAAACCCACCCCAAGAATAAGCCATTGTGAAAAGATCAAAATGATCCATAAAGGCGGAAAGCTCTTCATCGTTTAAACGTTTATGTAATTCAAAAGAGAATAAACCGCTTGCGCCGGTAAAATCACGTTTAAAGTTTTCATGGCCTGGACAGCTTGGCAACGCAGGATGATACACTGCTTTAACTTGTGGTTGTTCACTTAACCATTTGGCGACTTTTAAACTACTTTCATGATGTTGTTTTAATCTCACACCTAAGGTACGAATGCCACGAGCCGTTGTATAAGCAGAATCGGCATCAACCATTTGTCCCATTAAATAAGAATGCTCGCGTAATTTATCCCAAGTTCGTGCATTAGCCACGGCTGTACCGATCATAATATCAGAATGCCCTACTAAATATTTCGTTCCTGCTTGAATAGAAATATCAATACCGTGTTCTAACGCTTTGAATAGTACACCTCCTGCCCATGTATTATCGATCATAATGACGATTTCAGGGCTCACTTCTCGAACCGCTTTAACAATCGTTGGAATATCTGGCACTTCCATCGTTAAAGAACTTGGAGATTCTAAAAATAAGACTTTGGTATTTGGCTGCACAAGTTTAGCAATATCAGTACCTATCATTGGATCATAGTAGGTCGTATCAATATGCATTTTTTTCAAAATCACATTGCAAAAATCTTGCGTCGGCTCATAGGCTGCACCTGTCATTAAAACGTGATCACCCGTTTCCACAAAGGATAAAATGGCATTTGTTACCGCTGCGGCCCCACAAGGATAAAGATAACAGCCTGCGCCCCCTTCCATTTCACACATTAAATCTTGAAGTGCAAAATTCGTTAACGTGCCACGGCGTCCGTAGAAAAGTTCACCTTTATAACGATTTTTTGTGCAATGTTTTTTATCTGCAATAGTGTCAAACACTAAAGAAGAAGCACGTTGAACAACGGGATTTACAGCTCCTTGAGTAAAGCGTTTTTTACGTCCGGCATGAACCAGCGTGGTTGATAAAGTATGATGTTCTGACATATATTTCACCTGTAACTTAGACAATATTAATTAATTCAATAGATAAAAACAGCTGTTAAAGTGCGGTCAATTTTTTTAGAATACTAACCGAGTTTTTGCGTTAGCAAAATTTTTATCAACATTTATATAGGAATTATGACTATGGTATTAGTAACTCGTCAAGCTCCAGATTTTACTTCTTCTGCAGTTTTAGGCAATGGTGAAATCGTTAACAACTTCAATTTCAAAAAACACGTTAATGGTAAAGCTGCGGTATTATTCTTCTACCCATTAGACTTTACTTTCGTTTGTCCATCTGAATTAATCGCATTCGACCACCGTTACGAAGAGTTCAAAAAACGTGGTGTTGAAGTTGTTGGTGTATCTATCGACTCAGAATTCACTCACAACGCATGGCGTAATACCCCAACTGAAAACGGCGGTATCGGTGCAGTTAAATATGCATTAGCAGCTGACGTTAAACACGAAATTGCTAAAGCATACGGTATCGAACACCCAGAAGAAGGTGTTGCATTACGTGCTTCATTCTTAATCGACAAAAACGGTGTTGTTCGCCACCAAGTGGTAAATGACTTACCATTAGGTCGTAACATCGATGAAATGTTACGTATGGTAGATGCGTTACAATTCCACGAAGAACACGGTGAAGTTTGCCCAGCTCAATGGGAAAAAGGCAAAGAAGGTATGAAAGACAGCCCTGAAGGTGTTGCTAAATACTTGAAACAAAACGCTGACAAACTTTAATTTTTAAGAAAAAGCCACATTAAGTGGCTTTTTTTATTTTTGTAGATCCTTTAAAATGAACCTATCTTTAACCAAAGTGCGGTTATTTTTATGAAATATAATATTCCCATTTTCCTGACGATTCTACGAGTGATTTTAATTCCATTCTTCGTCTTGGCGTTTTATTTACCTATCCCTTCTGCACCTTTTATTACCACTCTTATTTTCTTTATCGCGGGTGTCACCGACTGGTTTGATGGCTATCTTGCTCGAAAATTAAAACAAACAACTCGCTTCGGCGCTTTCCTTGATCCTGTAGCTGATAAAGTGATGGTTATTACTGCCCTTGTGTTAATCGTGGAATATCAACATTCTTTTTGGATTACTATCCCTGCTATTATTATGATTTCACGCGAAATCATAATCTCTGCTTTACGTGAATGGATGGCTGAATTGGGTGAACGTAATAAAGTAGCCGTTTCATGGATGGGAAAAGTGAAAACAACCTCTCAAATGCTAGCTTTAGGTGGATTACTCTGGCGATATAATGTCTATATGGAAACATTGGCAATCATACTTCTCTACTTGGCAGCAATCTTAACAGTATGGTCAATGCTCCAATACTTGAAAGCAGCGAAAGGTAGCTTATTAGATAACATTGAATTATAGAATTGGCTAAATTTTAAATAAAAGGTGCGGTTATTTTAATCGCACTTTTTATTTTTGAATTATTTTTAACCAATCAAAAAAATTTTTTACGAATTTTATTTGACACAATAAGATAAATCCGTAAAATACGCCCCGTTGTTTGGCAACAAGCAAACGCGGGAATAGCTCAGTTGGTAGAGCACGACCTTGCCAAGGTCGGGGTCGCGAGTT
>NZ_CAJLNI010000084.1 GCF_905207935.1 uncultured Haemophilus sp. | reverse complement strand
GGGCTAGCATTAATTCAATGCGAGATCCAACACGTTGAGCTTGATCGGCTAATACACCCACCCACTCGATGACTTTATACAAGAACATCACATCAATAGGGTTATAACGGCTTTCAATGGTGTAGAGCATTTTGCGTAATTTAATTTGCATTTGATCTGTATCATCTTCAATGCTGTCTAGCTCTTGAATCATATGGTTCACTAACTTTAATTCACGGCCTTTAAAACCGGTTTCAAGTAGTTTATCCATTTCTTCAATCACTAAATGAGCTTGATGAATAGAATCTAAACTACGTTGAACATAATGCAAAAATTCTTCCTGCATTTCTTCAGGAATACCAAATTGGCGACCAATCATACGACCCGCAATATCTTTAGCATAGTTAGCTAATTTGTCTTGTTGGGTGACTAATTCGAGTAAATCGGTACGATCAATGGGTAAAAATAAACCGCGAGGCAATTTCAAACGGATTTCGCGTTTTAGACTATCTGCTTCACGTTCACATTGAGAAATGTCTAGACGTGTTTTTTCTGCATCATCCCATTGTTTTAAAAAGGTATGTTGGAAGAATGGAATTAATAAATCACAACATTCAGTCACTTTGTCAGAATGTTTCTGCAGTGGTTTTAAAGGAGAATGGGCAAATAATCCGAGAATATTATTCATTGCCATAGGTGTTTTACTCCATAACAAGGGTTAAAATTTCCGTTGCATATTACCTGATTTTATAAGGAAATACACGAAAAAGATCTTGATTTGTATAAAATTATCTGTATATTTAAACAGTTAAAATTGATAAGGAAAAATAAAATGAGTAATGAAGTTGAATTAAAGCTTGCAGTCACCTCTGATGCTTTTGATATCCTAAAAACACACCTCAATCAATTCAATATCTTAGAGCAAAATACGATCTTTCTAGGAAATACTTATTTCGATTATCCCGATCATTTTTTGGCAAAACAAAAAATGGGATTGCGTGTCCGTCGGGAAAATAACGATTTCACACTTACCTTAAAAACTGATGGAAAAGTAGTTGGCGGATTGCATAGTCGTCCAGAATATAATTTATCTATACCTGATGATTCAGTACCGACATCGGCACAATTAATCTCATTGTATCCATTTGAACATTTGCCTTCCGCTGCATTACAGCCGATTTTCTCAACAGATTTTAACCGCACTTTTTGGTTGATTGCATTTGGTGCATCAAAAATTGAAGTGGCTTTTGATCAGGGGAAGATTCTGTCAGGGGAGAAAACACAGCCTATCTGCGAAATTGAATTTGAATTAAAAGAAGGGCTTGTTTCAGATCTTTTCTATTTTGTCTCACTTTTACCTTTTGAACAGGATGTGTATTTTAGTTCGGCAAGTAAAGCGAAACGAGGCTATCAACTAGGCAGTAAACAATTTCTGATTGATTGGTTAAATAAATGGCGGGATTTCTTAAAAGAAGAACGTGAGGGAAGTGCGGTTGATTCTCGCGAACAATTAAGTGCAGTCATGAAAATGGAGCAGCAATTGATTGAGGAAACGCTTTCATTCCCAACGGATGTGTTTGCTTTCGATTTTATGAAAACCGTTGAACGTGTCGGCGCATTTTTCAATCTTTATCATTATTATGATGACAACAAAGCCTTGTTTGAAAAATTGGAAGAAAATCGATCAGCTGAGTTATTAGCAAGTAATCAATATTTCCTAAATGAAATTAAAGGTTTAATTACCTTTCATAGTGAGACAAAAGATAATGTTCAAACTATTGAGAAGTTAAAAGCGTTATTAAAGAGCCGTGCGTATTTTGAAAGAATGCTTAGTTTAATGATGTTGATGGCGGTTTCTTAAAAGGATAATAAAAATGGCAAAAGCTCCTAAAACTGCTTATGTATGTAATGATTGTGGCGCAGAGTTTTCACGCTGGCAAGGGCAGTGTTCTGCCTGTAAAGCATGGAATACCATTAGTGAAGTGCGGTTAATTTCAGCCTCAAATTCCACAAAAAATGATCGTTTTAGCGGTTATGCAGGAGAAACTCGCGCAAAAATCCAAACGCTTTCTGAAATTAGCTTACAAGAAACACCGCGTTTCACCAGTGGATTTAAAGAATTAGATCGCGTGTTAGGCGGCGGGATCGTACCGGGGAGTGCCATTTTAATTGGTGGGCATCCTGGTGCGGGGAAAAGTACCTTGTTACTTCAAGTCATGTGCGGATTAGCGAAAAATATGACCGCACTTTATGTAACAGGGGAAGAGTCACTTCAACAAGTGGCTATGCGAGCTAATCGCTTAAATCTGCCGACAGATAAATTAAATATGTTATCTGAAACCTCAGTTGAGCAAATTTGCAATTTGGCGGATCAATTAAAACCGCAAATTATCGTGGTGGATTCGATTCAGGTTATGCATCTTTCGGATATTCAATCTTCTCCAGGAAGCGTGGCACAAGTGCGTGAATGTGCCTCTTTCCTGACTCGTTATGCGAAAACCCGACAGGTCGCTATCATTATGGTTGGACATGTCACGAAAGACGGTACCCTTGCGGGGCCAAAAGTATTAGAACATGCCATTGACTGTTCCTTATTACTAGAGGGGGAAGCTGATTCTCGTTTCCGTACGTTGCGTAGTCATAAAAACCGTTTTGGCGCAGTGAATGAGCTAGGGGTATTTGGTATGACAGAGCAAGGCCTGCGCGAGGTGAAAAATCCATCAGCGATTTTCTTAAGCCGTGGTGATGAACAAACACCTGGTAGCTCTGTAATGGTTCTTTGGGAAGGAACGCGTCCGCTTTTGGTGGAAATTCAAGCGTTGGTGGATCATTCCATGCTTGCAAATCCGCGTCGTGTGGCGGTGGGGTTAGAGCAAAATCGTTTAGCCTTATTGCTTGCGGTATTGCATCGCCATGGTGGATTACAAATGTCGGATCAAGATGTTTTTGTGAATGTCGTTGGCGGTGTAAAAGTCGGGGAAACCGGGGCAGATCTTGCGTTATTACTCGCATTAATTTCGAGTTTCCGTAATCGCCCGTTACCACAAGATTTAGTTGTCTTTGGTGAAGTAGGGTTAGCGGGTGAAATTCGCCCGGTGACCAGTGGTCAAGAACGCATTAGTGAAGCCGCAAAACATGGTTTTAAACGTGCGATTGTGCCTTTCGCCAATAAGCCGAAAAGTGCGGTTGAGAATATGGAAGTTTTTACGGTGAAAAAACTCGCTGATGCACTTGCCATTTTGGATAATTTCTAAAAAAACGTTGTCCTATTGTTGTCTGATTACTGAAAGTTTTTGATAAATTAGATAGAATATGCGCCGTACATAAGGAAAGGTTATGGAAAAGAAATTAAATAAAGCGTTGGATAGCATTGATATCAAAATCTTAAATGAATTACAACGCAACGGTAAAATCTCTAATATCGATTTATCAAAGAAAGTTGGGTTATCGCCAACACCTTGTTTAGAAAGGGTAAAACGCCTAGAAAAACAAGGTGTGATTATGGGCTATCGGGCGCTATTAAATCCTGAATTACTAGATGCGCCTTTATTGGTGATCGTTGAAATTACGCTAGTACGTGGTAAACCGGATGTTTTCGAAGAGTTTAATGCGGCGATTCAAGCGCTTGATGAAATTCTCGAATGTCATTTGGTATCAGGTGATTTCGATTATTTACTCAAAACACGTGTAGCAGATATGGCCGCATATCGAAAATTATTGGGTACCACATTATTGCGCTTACCAGGTGTGAATGACACCCGAACTTATGTTGTAATGGAAGAAGTGAAACAAACTAATTATCTCGTACTAAAATAAAAATGATTAAACGAATTACAAAACGATTTACACCGAAACAATATTTAGCAGAATTATTACTCGGATTGACCGCACTTTTAGGTTTATATTTAATCGTGGCATGGTCAAGCTATACGCCATTAGATAACTCTTGGTCTACAGCAAGTTTTCAAACTGAAACCATCAATAAAGCCGGTGCTTTTGGTGCTTGGCTAATTGATGCGTTTTTTGTTTTTCTCGGCTATGTAGGTCATCTCATTCCGTTTGTCATTTTCATCGTACCGATTTATTTACTGAAAACCAAAGCGGTGCATTCTCTCTCTGTAACCCGTATTGCATTACGTTCCTTTGGTTTTATTGCTCTCATCGTTGGCTTAACTATGATGGCAACATTGTTGCTTTCAAATACGAACTACTATTTAGCTGGTGGTGTATTTGGTGGCAGCTTAGTGGTGAATTTATATCCTACACTCGGTAAGTTTGGCTGTATTTTAGTGGGCTTTATCTGTGCAGTTGTAGGCTTTATTTTCTGTTCTGGTGCATCATTAATTCGTTTAATTGTAAAATTCTACCATTGGCTGACAATGAAAAATCAGCCGGCAGAAGAGGAGCATGCAGAACATACTTCTGTAGATGATCTTGAACAAATTGTGATTGAGGCACCTCAACAACTGGCTTTCTCTGATTCTCAATTGGAAACTGAATCTACAGAAGATGAAAAAGAGGAGAGGGCTGAAAATACCTTTGTTAAGCCTGAGCAACTAATTAATATCAGTGGGTTATCCTCACCGAGTACTTCAGAGCCTGCAGATGTTGAGAAATTAGAAGATAAGTTTAAAGGCTTCACGGTTGAATCTGACAATTTACCGAATGTGTCTATTTCTGCCTCTTCTTCCGTTGAATTACCAACAAAAGAAGATTTTTCAGCAACATGGAAAAACTCACAAGTGAATCATCAAAGTACGGATGATTCGGATGATATTTTTGAAGAAAATGTCATACCAAAAGTGTCACTTAAAACACCTGAAAATACGACCGCACTTTATCCAACTTATGATGAATCTTTAGAATCAGACAATGATGGTTTAGAGGATGAATTAGCGCGTCAGTTTGCTGCGCAAGAGCAAGCTCGTATGCAAGAAATGGAAGTGCGAGCAAAAGCCTCAAATGCTGAAGATGCATTAAAAGTGATCTTGAATGAGCCGACAGCTTCACCAGTTAAAGCGCGTGAAATTCATATTGAGAATGCAACTGAAACAACCTATAAGCCGTATTCCGATACGCTTATTCATCCTGCATTCCAACAACCAACGAATAAACGTGAAAAACCCACGACACCATTACCAAGTTTAGATTTACTTGAGCATCGCCCAACGCAGGCTCAAGATATTACGCGTGAAGAAATTTTAGACACATCTGCACGTATAGAACAACAATTAAAGAATTTTAATATCAAAGCTACGGTACAAGATGTGTTAGTAGGCCCTGTGGTTACTCGTTATGAGCTTGAATTACAACCGGGTGTAAAAGCATCAAAAGTAACCAGTATTGATACCGATTTAGCTCGTGCATTGATGTTCCGTGCGATCCGTGTGGCAGAAGTGATTCCAGGCAAACCTTATATCGGTATTGAAACGCCAAATGCGCACCGTCAAATAGTACCATTGCGTGATGTGCTCGATAGTAATGAATTCCGTTCATCAACATCATTGCTTTCAATGGCTTTGGGTAAAGATATTAGCGGAAAACCCGTTGTGGTTGATTTGGCTAAAATGCCACACTTGCTTGTTGCAGGTTCAACAGGCTCGGGTAAATCTGTTGGTGTGAATACCATGATTTTAAGTTTGCTTTTCCGTGTGACACCGGACGAAGTGAAATTTATTATGATTGACCCGAAAGTGGTTGAGCTTTCTATTTATAATGATATCCCGCACTTGCTTACCCCTGTGGTGACGGATATGAAAAAAGCGGCGAATGCATTGCGTTGGTGCGTAGATGAAATGGAACGTCGTTATCAATTATTGTCAGCCTTACGTGTGCGTAACATTGAAGGGTATAACGAAAAAATTGAAGAATATGAAAAACTCAATATGCCAATTCCAAACCCAATTTGGAAACCGGGCGATACAATGGATAAGATGCCGCCTCCATTAGAAAAATTGAGTTATATTGTCGTGATTGTTGATGAGTTTGCTGACTTAATGATGGTTGCAGGCAAACAAATTGAAGAGTTAATTGCTCGCTTAGCACAAAAAGCCCGTGCGATTGGTATTCACTTGATTTTAGCAACACAACGCCCTTCGGTAGATGTGATTACTGGTTTGATTAAGGCCAATATTCCGAGCCGTATCGCCTTTACGGTGGCAAGTAAAATTGACTCTAGAACGATTCTGGATCAAGGCGGTGCAGAAGCCTTATTGGGCCGAGGTGACATGTTATATTCAGGTCAAGGTTCTTCGGATCTTGTTCGTGTACATGGTGCCTTTATGAGTGATGATGAGGTAGCGCGTGTAGCAGATGATTGGCGAGCACGTGGTAAACCAAATTATATTGATGGCATTTTAGACGGTGCGGATGATGAAGATTCTGGTGAGAAATCAACGGCAAGCAGTGGCGATCTTGATGCATTATTTGATGAAGTCGTTGAGTTTGTACTAAGCACAGGCAATACATCGACTTCTTATGTTCAACGTAAATTTAGTGTTGGGTTTAACCGAGCGGCTCGAATTATGGATCAGCTCGAAGAACAAGGTATTTTAGGCCCAATGAAAAATGGAAAACGAGAAATTTTAGCTCGACGTTCCGAATATTAATTCTCTTAAGTTTCACTTTACAAAAGGAAAGTAGAATGAAAAAAACATTATTAAAAATGACCGCACTTACCGCACTTTTAAGCGCAAGTAACTTTGCTTTTGCTGATGCCGCAGATGAGCTACAAAATCGCTTAAATCAAGTGACGGTATTAAGTGCTGATTTCTCACAAACCGTGACTTCTGCTGGTGGTAAAAACGTTCAACAAGGAAGTGGAAAACTTCAAATTAAACGTCCAAATCTTTTCCGTATGGATACCAAATCACCGCAAGAAACACAAATTATTGCAGATGGTAAAACCCTTTGGTATTACGATCCATTTGTACAACAAGTGACAGCTCAATGGGTGAAGGACGCGGTAAATAATACTCCTTTCGTGCTTTTAACCAGTAACGATAAAAGCCACTGGAATCAGTATTCAGTAACGCAGAATGCGGATACCTTTGTGTTAAAACCGAAGGCGAAAAATAGCAATATTAAACAATTTGATATTCGTGTAGATACAAATGGTGTGTTAAAAAATTTCAGCACCACAGAAAAAGATGGTCAAACTAATCTTTATGTGTTGCGCAACATTACGAATCAAACACTAGCTGATAGCTTATTCCAATTTAGCGTACCGAAAGGTGTGGAATTGGATGACCAACGTAAAGGTAAAAAATAATCCATAAGGTGTGAATGATAATCTTCACACCTTTTGCTTATTAAGGAAAGAATATGTCTAATCTTAATTTTGATTTTGCTGAAAATGACTTTCGCCCTTTAGCTGCCCGTATGCGCCCAACAAATTTGGAACAATATTATGGGCAGACTCATCTAATTGGTGAAGGAAAGCCGCTTCGTAAAGCAATTCAAGCTGGGCATGTTCATTCTATGATTCTGTGGGGACCGCCAGGTACAGGTAAAACAACACTGGCGGAAATTATTGCTCATCGTATCAATGCAGAAGTTGAACGAATTTCAGCGGTAACAAGCGGCGTAAAAGAAATTCGAGAATCGATTGAGCGCGCGAAACAAAATCGACTAGCAGATCGCCAAACGATTTTATTTGTGGATGAAGTGCATCGCTTTAACAAAAGCCAACAAGATGCGTTTTTACCCCATATTGAAGATGGTACGATTATTTTTATTGGAGCGACAACAGAAAATCCTTCCTTTGAATTAAATAATGCCTTACTTTCTCGTGCGAGAGTTTATCTCCTTAAGTCATTGACAGTGGCTGAAATCGAACAAGTTTTAAAACAGGCGATTTCTGATCCTGAGCGAGGATTAGGTAAAGAGCGGTTAATTTTAGAAGAGAATTTACTACAGGTATTAGCCGAATATGTGAATGGTGATGCTCGCCTGGCTTTAAATTGTCTTGAACTGATGGTTGATATGGCTTCTGAAACTGAAAACGGTAAAAAATTAGACCGCACTTTGTTGAAAGAAGTATTAGGTGAGAGACAAGCTCGTTTTGATAAACAAGGTGATCGCTTTTATGATTTGATTTCTGCTTTACATAAATCTATTCGAGGCTCCGCAGCAGATGCGGCGCTTTACTGGTATGCGCGAATTATCACTGCAGGCGGCGATCCTCTTTATGTTGCACGACGTTTATTAGCGATAGCCTCAGAAGATGTGGGTAATGCCGATCCTCGCGCAATGCAAGTGGCTCTAGCGGCTTGGGATTGTTTTACGAGAGTGGGAGCTTATGAAGGAGAGCGAGCTATTGCGCAAGCCATTATTTATTTGGCTGTAGCGCCGAAGAGTAATGCAGTTTACAACGCATTTAATGCAGCCAAACAACATGCAAAAGATTTTCCTGATTTCGATGTGCCA
>NZ_CAJLNI010000083.1 GCF_905207935.1 uncultured Haemophilus sp. | reverse complement strand
ATAGATTGTCGATAGTGCGATCGAGATCATGTTCAACGATACCTTCATTACCCGTCACATGGGTTTCATCCATAGCCATGAGTACTGATTTATAGCCGGAAGCCACGCTGGTGGACACTTTCATTGCACAGCTATTGGATGCGCCATCACAGATGATTCCGCTAATATCGCCAATCATGCTGCAAATCCCCATACTTACCGTTTCAAATTTGCCCGTAAGCAAATAGGCGATACCCGCACAACTTCCCATTGATGCGGTTGTTACCGCACAAAGGGCAGAGAGTTTGGGTAATTTACTGTGGATATAAATGGCCATTAAGTGTGATAAGAAGAGTGCACGAAGACGTTTTTCTTCACTCACGTTTAAATAATCGGCGACCACAACCACGGGCATAGTGGCGGCAATACCTTGGTTACCGGAACCAGAATTACTCATCGCTGGCAATGTAGCCCCACCCATACGTGCATCAGAGGCTGCAGTGGTTTCAATCATGATTTTGCTGAGTAAATCATCTGACATTAAGCCACTACCAACTTGTTTGCGTAACGTTCTGCCAATGTGTAAACCGTAATTTTCGCGTAACCCTTCGTTAGATAGCGCGCGGTTGAGCGCGGCAGCTTGTCCGATAAAACGGATTTTATCGAGCTCAACTTCACAAGAAAATTCAAAAATTTCACGTGCGCTCACCTGTTTGAAAATATCATAGGGATCGCAATCAGCACATTCATCGTGTTCTTTCTCAAAAATGACCTCGCCATTTTTTTCAATCAAAATGATGTTAGTGTGTTGATCTTGAATGGCTACTTTCACTCGGTCATTATCGGCAAGCAACACAGCTTCTGAATATAAAATATGCTCGGTTTGATGAATATCCACATTAACGAGCTTGTTATCAAGCATCGCCTTGGCTTGGGATACTTGCTCTGGCGTGATGTGTTTTAATACTTCCAATTCACCCTCTGGATCACCGCCTAAAGCACCAATCGCTGCGGCAATAGGCAAGCCCACCATGCCCGTTCCCGGTACTGCAACACCTAAACCATTTTTCATTAAGTTTGGTGACACCTTGGCTTCAATACGTTCAGGTGTTTTCCCTAAATATTTAGCCGCCGTTGCAGCTGCAAGCGCTAAAGAGATAGGTTCAGTACAGCCAAGTGCGGGAACCACATCACGTTCCACAAGGTGAAGTAATGGTTTTTCGATTTCGTTGAGTCTTTCTTGATTCATAAAATTCTTTTAATTTATTAAATACTGTCTGCTTTCTCTATGACTAATATGCGCGCTTCGCCTTGTGGATGAGCAACATGTTCGGTACCAATACCCGCATAAAAAATATCACCCGTATGAAGCAATACGGCTTTCTCTTGACCTTCTTCTTTGTAGCGCATTTCCACCTTACCATCCATGACAGCAAAGACTTCTTCACCGTCATTGATATGCCATTTGTAAGGTTTATCTGTCCAGTGCAGACGCACGGAAATGCCATTCATATTGGTAATATCCAGTGCTCCCCAAGCACGTTCTGCCGTAAAGTGCTGACTTTGAATAACTTTATTCATGACTAAATTCCTTAGTGCGCCTCATCCCAGTTAGTGCCTTGCCCCACATCTACAATCAATGGCACCACTAAATCAGCTGCGCTTTCCATGTGTGTTTTGATGAGTTTGCTATAAAACGCGACTTTTTCTGACCGCACTTCAAACACCAATTCATCGTGTACTTGCATAATCATCGCGATATCGGGATCATTTTGTAGTTTTTGATCCAATTGAATCATGGCACGTTTAATAATGTCTGCGGCAGTGCCTTGCATTGGTGCATTGATCGCGACACGTTCTGCAGCTTTACGGCGCATACCGTTAGAGGAGTTGATATCCGGCAGATATAAACGACGGCCGAATAGGGTTTCCACATAGCCTTGGGCTTTAGCTTTCTCACGAATATCGTGCATAAAAGTTTGTACGCCTGGATAGCGTTTGAAATACAAATCCATATAGCTCTGAGCATCGGCACGGCCAATACCGAGTTGGCGCGATAAGCCAAAGGCAGACATACCATAAATTAAACCGAAGTTAATTGCTTTGGCATTGCGGCGTTGTTCGGAAGTCACTTCATCTAGTGAGACACCAAAGATTTCTGCCGCAGTAGAGCGGTGAATATCTTTGCCTTGAGTAAAGGCGTTAATTAAGCCCTGATCCTGTGATAGGTGCGCCATAATGCGTAGTTCGATTTGTGAATAGTCAGCTGCCACAACAGTAAAGCCTTCGCGTGCAATAAATGCCTGACGAATACGGCGGCCTTCTTCATTACGGATCGGAATGTTTTGCAGATTCGGATCGCTTGATGAAAGACGACCGGTGGCTGTCACCGCTTGATGGTAGGAAGTATGGACTCGACCCGTTTGTGGATTTACCATTTGTGGCAATTTATCAGTGTAGGTGGATTTTAGTTTGCTGAGACCACGATGTTCTACCAACACTTTCGGTAATTCGTGACTAAATGCCAGCTCTTCCAATACTTCCTCATTGGTCGATGGCGCGCCTTTTGGTGTTTTTTGAATGACTGGTAAACCTAATTTATCAAACAAAATTTCCTGTAATTGTTTGGTGGAGGCCAAATTAAATGGCTGCCCTGCCAAGACATAGGCTTGTTCTTCTAATTCACTTAAACGATTTGCGATTTCATTAGATTGTAGGAATAGTGCATCGCTATCAATTAAAACACCGCGACGTTCCATACGGGATAGCACACCTAACAATGGCAATTCCATTTCTTTAAAGAGTTTTTCCAGAGTGGGTTCTTTAGAGAGTTTTTCCCATAGTACTTGCTGCAGTTTCATTGTCACATCAGCATCTTCCGCAGCGTATTCAGCGGCTTGTTCCAATTGAATTTGGTTAAAGGTCAGCTGATTTTTACCTTTGCCTGCAATCTCTTCAAAACTAATGGTTTGATGCCCTAAATAACGTTTCGCCAGATCGTCCATATTATGACGGCCTGTGCTGTTGAGCACATAGGACTCCAACATAGTATCGAAAGCCACACCTTGCACATCAATGCCATTACGAGCGAAGATGGTGAGATCGTACTTGAAGTTTTGCCCGACTTTTTGAATAGTAGGATTTTCTAAAATCGGTTTTAACAGAGCAAGTACGGTTGTTTTTTTGAGCGTTTTTGGTGCGCCTAAATAATCTAATTGTAGCGGTAAATAAGCCGCTTCACCGTTTTCTAACGCAAAGGAAATGCCCACCAAGTTGGCGGCCATATAATCTAAATTATCGGTTTCTGTATCTAAGGCAAAAAGTTTGGCCTGATTGAGTTTTTCCACCCAACGATTTAAATCTGCTTCGGTGAGCAAGGTTTCATAACGGCTGCGATCAATTTGAATTGCTGGTAATGTTTCATCGCTATTGTCTTGAGCGAGCGAAGGCGTAGCTTGATAGTGATTGATCTTAGTCGGTTGTTCGTTATTATTGGTGATGGAATCAGCACCATTCATCACTTCATTGAGCCAACGTTTAAATTCATAACGGCCAAAATATTCAGTGAGTTGATCATTATTACTTGCACCAAGGGTGAGTTGTTCTGGGGTGATATCGAGATCCACATCAGTTTTGATGGTGGCTAGACGATAGGATAAATCGGCCATTTCTTTTTCAGCCAATAATTTATCCCCTAATTTTTTTGCCCCACGAATTGGCAATTCAGCCACTTTGTCTAAGTTGGCATAAATTTCTGCCATGCTGCCGATACCCTGCAAGAGGCCAAGAGCGGTTTTTTCACCCACACCCGCTACGCCTGGAATATTATCGGCGCTATCGCCCATTAGTGCTAAGTAATCAATGATGAGTTCTGGCGGAATACCATATTTTTCAATCACCGCATCGCGATCTAATAAGGTATTATTCATGGTATTGATCAACATAATGTTGTCATCCACTAGCTGAGCCATGTCTTTATCGCCGGTGCTGATTAAGACTTTTTGATTAGCTTTGGAAGCCGCTACCGCTAAGGTACCAATGACATCGTCAGCCTCCACGCCTTCAATGACTAAAAGAGGAATGCCAAGGGCACGGATAATATCGTGTAACGGCTGAATTTGTTTACGCAGATCGTCCGGCATCGGTGGACGATGGGATTTATATTGTTCAAACATTTCATCACGGAAAGTTTTGCCTTTCGCATCAAAGACCACCGCAATATGGCTCGGTTGCACTTGCGAAATCAGGCTTTTAAGCATATTTAATACACCGTACATGGCACCGGTTGGTTCACCGGCAGAATTGGTGAGTGGAGGAAAAGCGTGGAAAGCACGATATAAATAAGATGAACCGTCCACTAGGACTAATGGATTAGGAGCGATAGTTGGCATAAATATTCCGTTCAAAAATAATGAAAAGTGTCGCATTATAGCGTAAATTGCGAAATGGGGCGAACGGATAAAGTGCGGTCAATTAAACGTAAAAATTATGACGAAGGCATTTGGCTGTGGCATAATAGGAACACTTGAGCATTCAACATAAGGGAATAACATGTCATTAAAACTGGTTGAAGTTGTTGTATTAGGGCAAGTGCTGCGCTTGAATGTCCCTGCCGAACAAGAAGAGATTTTGCGTCAAGCGGCGCGTAATTTAGATCTTCAAGTGTCTGAAATGAAAGAGCGTACAGGTTTATTGCAATTAGACCGTGTGCTTTCTATTGTTGCCTTGAATTTAAGTTTTGAATTAACCCAAGAAAAGAATAAAAATGCCCAGATTGAAAACGTGTTATGTACGCGAATTCAGCAGTTAGATCATTCTTTAGAGAATGCATTAGGTGGGCGCCTTATCGTCGATTAAATAAAAAAGAACCGCATGTTGAAAGTGCGGCTCTTTTTTTATGTATTTTTAATCGGGCGTGTAATAGAGTTTACCAATTTCAATTTTTTGTCGCCCTGTTTCTTCACGCCATTTATTGCTGTCTCGTAAAGAATAAACGCAGCCACAATATTCTTGCTGATAAAAACGTTCACGCTTACTGATTTCGATCATGCGTTGCGATCCGCCAGCTTTACGCCAGTTGTAATCCCAATAAATCACATCATCATATTTTTCAGCTGCACGGTGGCCACAACCGTTAATTTGCTCCATGTCTTTCCAGCGAGAAATACCAAGACAGCTGGTAAATACAGGGAAACCATGTTCATGAGCATATTCAGCCGCTTTTTCAAAACGCATATCAAAACACATAGTGCAACGGATGCCACGTTCAGGTTCCCATTCCATGCCTTTTGCGCGATCAAACCATTGTTGGCGATCGTAGTCTGCATCAATAAACGGAATCCCAAATTTTTGGGCAAAACGGATGTTTTCTTCTTTACGAATTAAATATTCTTTTAATGGATGAATATTTGGGTTGTAAAAATAAATCGTAAATTCAATACCAGAGGCCAAAATGGCTTCCATCACTTCACCTGAGCAAGGTGCACAGCAGGAGTGAAGAAGTAACTTATTATGTCCTTCAGGTAATTCAAGTTTTTCACGAATAAAAGGCGCATTGGGATCCTTGCGCACTTTTTGTTTGCGTGTTTTTTGAAATTTAGGTTGAGAATCGACCGCACTTTGCGGTTGAATTTGTTCTTCAGTCATATTAATAAGTTCGGTCTACCGATAAATAAGCCAGTGAAATTAAGGCTTTTTTGTATTCACTTTCAGGTAATAAGGCAATGGCATCAACCGCTTTTTGGGCTTCTTGTTTCGCACGATCCATTGCGTAATCGAGGGATTTATGTTCTGCCATAATTGCAAGCACTTCATCGATCGCATCACGTTTTCCGCCTTGTTCAATGGCTTCGCGAATAAGCGCGGCTTGTTGTGGATTGCCGTGACGCATTGCGTGTAATAAAGGAAGAGTAGGTTTACCTTCGGCGAGGTCGTCACCTACATTTTTGCCTAATGCGGCAGCATTTGCGCTGTAATCTAGCACGTCATCCACTAATTGGAATGCGGTACCGAGATAGCGACCATATTCTTGAAATGCCGTTTCAATTGATTTTTCAGCACCTGCAACAATCGCCACAGATTGTGCCGCCACTTCAAATAAGCGTGCTGTTTTACTATAAATCACACGCATATAGCTTTCTTCTGTGGTATCGGGATCGTTCACATTCATCAATTGTTGAACTTCACCTTCAGCCAACACGTTGGTGGCATCTGCCATAATGCGAAGAATATCTAGCGATTGTAACTGTGCCACTAATTGGAATGCACGGGTATAAATGAAGTCACCCACTAATACGCTAGCCGCATTACCAAAGGCTGAGTTTGCCGTTGCGCGACCACGACGCATATCAGATTCATCTACCACATCATCATGTAATAAAGAAGCAGTGTGAATAAATTCTACAAAGGTCGCACAAGTCGCTACTTTATCGCTTTCGTAGCCTAATGCACGCGCCGCTAAAACCGCAATAAGTGGTCGAATACGTTTTCCGCCACCTTGTACAATATAAAAACCAAGTTGATTAACCATCGGCACATCGGAGTTAATTTGTGCTAGAATGGCTTGGTTGACTTTTTGCATATCCGTATCTGTTAATGCTTGGATTGCATCCATATCCATTAAATCTTGTTTGTTCATCTTCATTTGGTTCGATGGTTGTGTATATAAAAGAAAGTGCGGTGAATTTTACCCGATTTTTCAAGGTTTCTGAAATTAAACTCGAGGAAAAGCGCTTTTTTTTATTTTATTGCAAATAAGTGCTTGCGATCGAGTTGTTTTTTCCGTAGAATTTGCGACCTATTTATATGAATTTTGAAGTGCGGACCGAAAATAGTAACGGAGAAGCACAATTTATAGCGGAGTATTTATGTACGCAGTTTTCCAAAGTGGCGGTAAACAACACCGTGTGAGCGAAGGTCAAGTAGTTCGTTTAGAAAAACTTGAACTTGCAACTGGCGCAACAGTTGAGTTCGACTCAGTGTTGATGGTCGTTAATGGTGAAGATGTTAAAATTGGTGCACCAGTAGTAGCTGGCGCGAAAGTAGTGGCTGAAGTTGTGGCACAAGGTCGTGGCGATAAAGTTAAAATCGTTAAGTTCCGTCGTCGTAAACACAGCCGTAAACAACAAGGTCATCGTCAGTGGTTCACAGAAGTGAAAATCACTGGGATTCAAGCATAATTTCAGAGGAGATCAAGTAGATGGCAACTAAAAAAGCTGGTGGTTCAACTCGTAACGGTCGTGATTCTGAAGCTAAACGCCTTGGTGTTAAACGTTTCGGTGGCGAATCTGTATTAGCAGGTAGCATCATTGTACGTCAACGTGGTACTAAATTCCACGCAGGTAACAACGTAGGTATGGGTCGTGACCACACCTTATTTGCTACCGCTGACGGTAAAGTAAAATTTGAAGTTAAAGGCGAGAAAAGCCGTAAATACGTAAGTATTGTAACTGAATAATTTTACATCTGATTTGATAAACGCCCCGCATTATCTGTGGGGCGTTTTCTTTGTTTTCTTACCTGTGATTTACAATCATTAATCAAATCTGTTATCTTGGCACTGTCATTCATTCTCTTCAATATTTCTTAGAATGAAATTTACCTGAATTCCTAACTGTGCTTTAGCCAAATAAAGGAAGACATCATGAAACAACAACCTCTTTTAGGATTTCTATTTGCTTTAATTACAGCGATGGCATGGGGATCTTTACCTATTGCGTTAAAACAGGTTTTATCAGTGATGACACCACAAACGATAGTTTGGTATCGATTTGCGGTAGCTTCTCTTGCGTTATTGATTTTGCTTGGTTACAAGAAAAAATTTCCACAATTTTCGAAAGGTGGCCGTTTTATTTGGCTTGTACTCATAGGTGTAGCAGGATTAGCGGGTAATTTCTTCTTATTTAATAGCTCACTTAATTTTATTGATCCTCCTTCAGCTCAAATTTTTATTCATTTTTCTTCTTTTGGTATGTTAATTTGCGGTATTTTTGTCTTTAAAGAAAAGCTCGGATTACATCAAAAGATTGGTTTAGGTTTGTTATTGGCTGGGTTGGTGTTTTTCTTCAATGATAAGCTTGAGGTGTTTAAAGGAGAGAGTGGTTATTTAACAGGTGTCTTACTCAGCCTGACTGCCTCATTAGTTTGGGTTGCTTATGGTATGGCACAAAAGCTCATGCTTCGTCGTTTTAGTTCGCAACAAATTTTATTAATGATGTATTTCGGCTGTCTTTTAGTCTTTACACCTGTTGCTGAATTTTCACAAGTAAGTAACCTCACCCCGTTTGCATTCGGTTGTTTTGTTTATTGCTGCTTGAATACGTTATTTGGTTATGGGGCTTATGCTGAGGCGCTTAATCGTTGGGAAGTTTCTAAAGTAAGCGTAGTGATAACCTTAGTACCACTCTTTACCATTTTCTTTGCCCATCTTGCTCATTATGTGAGCCCTGAAAATTTTGCCGCGCCAGAATTAAATATGATTAGCTATATTGGGGCGTTTGTTGTAGTATGCGGAGCAATTTTG
>NZ_CAJLNI010000082.1 GCF_905207935.1 uncultured Haemophilus sp. | reverse complement strand
GATAACGATCGAGGAATTTGTAATAGAGTACGCCGATCTTGGTGGCTAAGTTTTTTAGGGATTTTCCACCGTAAAACGAAGGCACTTTCAATCCTTCAAAAATTCTCAAACGTTCGTCATTGCCTAAAATTGCTTCTGCAATAATCCGTCCAGCAAGTCCAGTGAGTGCGACGCCGTGCCCAGAATAGCCTTGTGCGAAATAAATGTGCGGTGAGATACGCCCGAAATGTGGGGTAGCGTTGAGTGTCATATCAATCGGTCCAGCCCAACCATAGTCAATTTTGACGTTTTCCAATTGAGGGAAAACACGCAACATATTACCGCGCATAATCTGCACCATATCTTTTTCTGAGCTCGAGTCACTACCAAATAACAAACGGTTATCTGCACTCAAACGATAGTAATCGAGCAAAATATTGTTATCGCAAACAGACATGCCATTATTGATTACGGAATCAGCCGTGGCTTGATCTAAGGGCTCGGTTGCAATAATAAAGCTTTCTACTGGCAAAATTTTACGATTAATGCCGTGATGAATGGATTTTGGTAGTGCATCAATATAAGCGTTGGTGGCTAAAATAACGTCTTGAGAAATGACTGCACTTTTATCGGTTTTGACCTCAATGCAGCCTGATTTTTCTACTAAATCCACAACAGGGGATTGCTCATAAATCTGCACGCCTAAATCTAAGCAGGCTTTTGCTAAGCCTAAGCAATAATTTAATGGGTGTAGGTGGCCAGAATTGCTATCGTATAACCCGCCTACATAAATATCACTGCCTAGATGTTGTTTCAGTTTGGCCTTATCCCAAAGTTGCATTTTGTCATAGCCAAAAGTCGCGTGGCTGGCTTTTTCCATTTCAATGAGATCGTCCATTCGACGTTCATTCAACGCCAATGTGGCATAACCTTTTTTCCAATCACATTGAATGCCATATTTTGCAATGCGTTCATCAATAATATCAATGGCTTCTAGTGACATATCCCAAAGTTGCTTCGCTTTATCAAAGCCTACTTGAGCAATATATTCATCAATGCCTTCTTCAAAACCGTTGATGGCTTGACCACCACTTCTACCAGATGCACCAAATCCGACTCTCGCGCCTTCTAGAACAATCACTTTTTTGCCTTTTTCTGCTAATTCAAGGGCAGCAGATAAGCCAAAGAAACCCGCACCGATGACACAAACATCCGCTTCTTCTTGTTGAGTGAGAGGTGGCAGTTCAAAGGTTTGATTACGACTATCGAGATAATAAGATTTGACGTGTTCTTGATGAGCAAATTCGAGCATAGTTGATGACTAATTAACATAAAATAGAGATGAGGGAAATCTTACCCTGATGGGAAAATATGTCAAACCTTTTGCAAAAAAGGTGCTATACTCCCCAAGTTTACATAGGTAAACGATTACTTAAGGTTTATTTTGATTGTCCTGAGGAGGTCAATAAATTGAAAAAAAATGCTGTTCAATACATTAAATCACTTTGTCTGTCTGCCCTCGCATTCGTCGCAACCTCTGCGGCATTTGCTGCTGAAAAACTTTATGTTTATAACTGGACCGACTATGTGCCATCTAATTTGGTTGCGGAATTTACCAAAGAAACGGGCATTGAAGTGATTTATTCAACATTTGAAAGTAATGAAGAAATGTATGCTAAATTGAAGCTGACCTCTAGTACAGGTAGTGGTTATGATTTAGTTTTCCCATCAAGCTATTACGTCAACAAAATGGCGAAAGAAGGCATGTTACAAGAGCTTGATCACAGCAAATTAAGTAATTTTAAACAAATTCCAGCAAATTTATTAAACAAGGAATTTGACCCAAATAACAAATATTCTCTGCCTTACGTTTATGGCTTAACCGGTATCGGTGTGAATGCGGATGATATTGACCCAAGCAAAATTACGAGTTGGGCTGATTTATGGAATCCAGAATTTAAAGGTAAGGTATTATTAACCAGTGATGCGCGTGAAGTGTTCCACATTGCATTACTTTTAGATGGAAAATCACCAAATACCACGAATGAAGAAGACATTAAAGCGGCTTACGAGCGCTTAGTGAAATTGTTACCAAATGTGGTGACTTTTAACTCTGACTCGCCAGAAGTACCATTTGTACAAGGTGAGGCATCTATTGGGATGTTATGGAATGGTTCGGCTTATTTAGCACACAAAGAAAATCCAAGTATCCAATTTGTGTATCCAAAAGAAGGCGCGATTTTCTGGATGGATAACTACGCGATTCCAAAAGGTGCGAAAAATACAGAGGGCGCTTATAAATTTATCGACTTCTTACTTCGTCCTGAAAATGCGAAATTAGTGGTTGAAAAAATGGGCTTCTCCATGCCAAATGAAGGCGTGAAAGCATTACTTTCACCTGAAATGGCGAATAATCCAACCTTGTTCCCATCTGCTGAAAACATTGAAAAAGGCATTATGCAAGGTGATGTCGGTGAAGCGGTTGATATTTACGAAAAATATTGGAATAAATTAAAAACCAATTAATCAAATATTGATGAAAAGTGCGGTGAATTTGACCGCACTTTTGCTTTGTAAAGGATGACAAATGAGTTTTCTTGAGCGACTTTTTCACGCAATCTTGTTTGAAACCACGGTTGTGTTGCTTTCTGTTTTCGCTTTGTATTTCTTTACAGAAGAAAGTGTTTCTATTCTCTTTGGGTCCATGGTACTGGTTTCCTTAACCGCCATGCTATGGAACCTCGTCTTTAATTATTTTCTTGATAAAGTCTTTACGGGACCGCGAGAAAAGCGAGGTGTCATATTTCGTACTTTACATGCCATTTCATTTGAGAGCGGTTTGCTTATTTTCACCGTGCCGATCATTGCTTACTTTTTAAAAGTGGATTGGATTACAGCTTTTATGATGGATTTCAGCTTAACGGTGATGGTGACCGTTTATACCTTTATTTTTAATTGGGTATATGATCACGCGCGATTGCTGTTTATTAAGCGTGAAGGATGCAATAGGTAAGAGAAGAAAGAAAAAAGTGCGGTCAAAATCTAAGATGTTTTTGACCGCACTTTTATTTTTTAGGGCATGAAAACTTTATTAAAGTTTTTCCACTAACTCAATGGCTGCACCAATATAGGTTGCAGGAGTGAGTTGTTGTAAACGTGCTTTTTCATCGGCTGGGATATCCAGTTTTTCGATGAATTCACGCATTGCTTTTTCATCAACTCGTTTCCCACGAGTGAGCTCTTTTAATTTTTCGTATGGTTTTTCAATACCATAGCGACGCATCACGGTTTGGATTGGCTCAGCTAAAACTTCCCAGTTTTGGTTGAGTTCATCACGGAGATGTTGTTCGTTCACTTCTAATTTGCTGATACCTTTACGCGTTGCGGCATATGCAATTAAGCAATAACCTAAACCCACACCTAAGTTACGTAATACAGTGGAGTCGGTTAAGTCTCGTTGCCAACGGGAAATCGGTAATTTTTGACCTAGGTGAGTCATCACGGCATTGGCTAAACCTAAGTTACCTTCTGAGTTTTCGAAGTCGATTGGATTCACTTTATGCGGCATGGTAGATGAGCCAATTTCACCCGCGATAGTGCGTTGTTTAAAGTGATTTAACGCAATGTAGCCCCATAAGTCACGATCGAAGTCGATGATGATGGTATTAAAACGAACCACGGCATCAAAGTATTCAGCAATGTAATCGTGAGGTTCAATTTGCGTGGTGTATGGGTTCCAGTCTAAACCTAATGAGGTGACAAATTCTTCACTGAATTTATGCCAGTTAATATTTGGATAAGCGGATAAATGCGCATTGTAGTTACCCACAGCACCGTTGATTTTACCCAAGATTTCATTTTGTTGGAGTTGTTTGAATTGGCGTTTTAAACGGTAAACCACGTTCGCCATTTCTTTACCCACAGTACTTGGTGAGGCAGGTTGGCCGTGTGTACGAGAAAGTAATGGGATGGTTTTGTATTCGTTTGCTAGACGGGTGATTTCATCAATCAGTTTTTGCCATTCCGGTAAGATTACTTCTTCACGCGCGGTTTTTAACATTAAAGCATGAGAAAGGTTGTTAATATCTTCAGAGGTACAAGCAAAGTGAATAAATTCAGAGACTTTGGCTAATTCTGGTAAGGCTTCACTTTTTTCTTTTAAGAAATACTCAACCGCTTTTACGTCATGATTCGTGGTGCGCTCAATTTCTTTGATACGTTCAGCATCTTGAAGACTGAATTCTTCCACAATTTTATTAAGGTAATCGTTTGCTTCTTTAGACAAAGAAGAAACTTCTTGGATTTCAGCGGTCGCCGCCAATTTTTGTAACCAACGTACTTCCACGGTGACACGGAATTTGAGCAAGCCAAATTCACTGAAAATACCACGCAATGCAGTGGCTTTATCTTGATAACGACCGTCAATCGGGGAAAGAGCGGTTAATGCGGAAAGTTGCATAAGAGTTCTCCAAGGATTAATTTAAAGTTGAGTAGAGTTGTCGTGCCGCTTGCACTAATTTTTTACGATGAAATAACAGTTGCCATTTGCTGCCGCCGACTTGACGCCACAAAACGGCAGAACGAATGCCGGCAAGTAAACACGCACGAATTTTGTCTTGTACATTTTGTTGCTGTAAATGATATGCCGAACCAATAATATGAATGCGTTTGCCTAAAGGACTAATTGTATCGACATAAATATTTGCCATGATTGAAAACATCTCATCATCAAATTGATTGTCGTGATAAGCAAGTTGTTCCGGTAAGCGAGCAATACGGCGGCCAAGTTCTTGTTTGATTTCAGGTTGTTTGTTTAATTTGCTCTCTAACGCTAACAAGCTACCCCAATAATTTAATAAATTTTTGTCGTTTAATTGGGTGAGTTGCTCGATAAGTGTGTTTAATCCCACTTTAAGATGTTGAACATCACCGCCAAATACGGCTAATGTATCTTCAGGTTGAGTGATGAGAAGAGAATGAATGGTGGTTTGGAATGCATCTTGATGATCAACTTCGCCTTTTTGTGCTAATTGACTGATTAATAAGACTGATTGACAAACACCGGCAAGTGCCAGAGCCATATCATTATAATTTTTCATTGGGATTATAAATTGTGAGCTGCAGAAATTTTTGGCGTAATATAGCATTTTTACACATTGTTTTGAACTCAATCATTAAAAAACGCCCTATCTTTTGTTATCATAGCGCCAATTCAGTTTACAGAATAAAAGGATAACCAATGACAAAACCAATTGTATTCAGTGGCGTGCAGCCTTCCGGCGAATTAACTATCGGGAATTATTTAGGCGCACTTCGCAACTGGGTGAAAATGCAAGAAGATTATGAGTGTATTTTCTGCGTGGTGGATTTACACGCCATCACTGTACGTCAAGATCCTGCAGCACTTCGCAAAGCAACGCTTGATGTACTTGCCCTTTACTTGGCTTGTGGCATTGATCCGAATAAAAGCACAATCTTCGTGCAATCTCATGTACCAGAACATACTCAACTAAGCTGGGTATTAAACTGCTACACCTATTTTGGTGAAATGAGCCGTATGACTCAATTTAAAGATAAATCAGCACGTTATGCCGAAAATATTAACGTGGGTTTATTTGATTATCCGGTTTTAATGGCTGCAGATATCTTACTTTACCAAGCGAAAAGCGTGCCGGTAGGGGATGACCAAAAACAACATTTAGAAATCACCCGTGATATTGCCGCTCGTTTTAATGCGCTTTATGGTGATATTTTCACGATTCCTGAAATCTTCTTAGGCAAAGCCGGTGCGCGTATTATGTCTTTGCAAGATCCTGATAAAAAAATGTCTAAATCCGATGATAACCGTAATAACGTGGTGACTTTGCTTGAAGATCCTAAATCGGTGGCGAAAAAAATCAAACGCGCGGTAACAGACTCTGATGAACCGCCTGTTGTACGTTATGACGTGAAAAACAAAGCGGGCGTGTCTAACTTATTAGATATCCTTTCTGCAGTGACGGATAAATCTGTGGCAGACCTTGAAAAAGAATTTGAAGGTAAAATGTACGGCCACTTAAAAACAGCCGTGGCTGACGAAGTGTCAAACTTACTTGCGGGTTTACAAGAACGTTTCTATCAATATCGTAACGATGAAGCACTTTTAGACGAGATTTTGCGTCAAGGTGCGGAAAAAGCCCGTGCAAGAGCGAAAGAAACTCTTGCCAAAGTGTACGAAGCCGTCGGCTTTGTTGCTGCAAAATAATTTTAAACTTAATAAGCCGTGTTATATCACGGCTTTTTTAGATAAGGAGAAAAAGATGGCCATTCAAACTGAAAAACCAATTGAATGCGTAGGATGTAATACTTTCGATATGAAATCATTGTTTGACAACAGTGATTGTAGTTTACCTATCGAACAGTTTTACGCCACTCGTCAAGATGCAGAAGGCGCATTGGAATATTTCACGTTAAAAGCACGTGATATCGAAAGTGAACCTTGTCAAATTCAGTCTGAAATTCAACAGGTTGAAGATGGATACTTGCTTAAAGCGGTTTTCACATTCTGCTGCCAAGCGGAATTAGTGATTTTCCAAATGAAACTTTCGTAAGTGATGACTTACTCTAGAAAACAGCGTTTTTTGTGACCGCACTTTCTGATATTTATGTTCCCCTGCATCGTATTATTCCTTTTTCTAATGTAGAAGGGCAGGGGAATCGTACTAGTATTTTCTTACAAGGTTGTAAGTTAAACTGCCTTTATTGCCATAATCCAGAAACCATTCCTCGTTATGCAGAAGGCGCTCATCAAGTCAGTCTGCAGTATTTGTATGAGCAAGTGATGGATGCGGTACCTTTCATTCGTGGTGTAACCGTTTCTGGCGGTGAACCCACCATTCATCATAAAAAGCTCGTTCCATTGTTTCAAAAACTACGTGAGGAAGGGCTAACTTGCTATTTAGATAGCAGTGGTTTCTTTGAATTTGACGCAATTCGTCCTTTAATTGATGTCACAGACAAATTTCTCTTTGATTTGAAAGGGGAAGGACTTGGCTTACAACGTTTGTGCTTTGATAGACAAAATCGCCAAGGCATTGTCCCGAAAAACATCATTCCCACTCATCAACATATCAAGCAAGAAAACTTAGATCGCAATTTGAAGAACTTGGCGCAATTATTACCATTAAATAAAGTGGAAGAGGTGCGGTTAGTTTATGTGGCGAATTTTTTTGATGCAGAAAAGTTGCTGGAACAGGTCGCTGTCTTATTGAAAGACTATCCGGATGTGTTGTTGAAAATTATTCGAATGCACACAAAAGGTGCACGAGATGCCGAAGGACTCACGCCTTATGTCCCAACTGTTGAACAGACCCAAGCACTTGAAAACTATGCGAAATCTTGTGGTCTGACCAAAATTGTGACCATTTTATAAGCAAACATGCCGAAAAATAGTAAAAATATTCCGACTTTTTACCGAAAAACAAGTAGAATAGGACAATTTTATTCACTTACTTATCTAACCAACCTAGGGGAAAAAAATGGGTATTTTAGGTAGCGTTTTAGGCATTGTCGTATTACTGGTCATTGCCGTATTATTTTCAAATAATCGTAAGGCGATTAATTTACGTACTGTATTAGGGGCTTTGGCGATCCAAATCGGATTTGCGGCCCTTATTTTGTATGTGCCGTTTGGTCGCGATGCATTACAAGCGACAGCAAATGGTGTATCAAATGTTATCGCCTATGGTAATGAAGGGATTAACTTCGTCTTTGGTGGCTTAGCGGATCCGTCAAATGCCGGCTTTATCTTTGCGGTGAAAGTGTTACCAATCATCGTCTTTTTCTCTGGTTTAATTTCAGTGCTTTACTACTTAGGCATCATGCAAGTGGTCATCAAAGTGATCGGTGGTGCATTGCAAGCTGCGTTAGGTACATCTAAAGCAGAATCAATGTCTGCAGCCGCGAATATCTTCGTTGGTCAAACTGAAGCACCTTTAGTGGTTCGCCCTTACATTAAAAATATGACCCAATCTGAATTGTTCGCTATTATGGCGGGTGGTACAGCTTCTATCGCGGGTTCAGTAATGGCAGGTTATGCAGGAATGGGCGTACCATTGACTTACTTAATCGCAGCATCTTTCATGGCTGCACCAGCAGGTTTATTATTTGCGAAAATTTTATTCCCACAAACTGAACAATTTAACGATAAACAACCTGAAACGGATGATAGCGAAAAACCAACCAACGTGCTTGAAGCAATGGCAGGTGGTGCGAGTGCAGGTATGCAATTAGCGTTAAACGTAGGTGCGATGTTAATCGCATTCGTGGGTTTAATCGCTTTAATTAACGGTATCTTAGGTGGCGTAGGCGGCTGGTTCGGTTACGGTGATTTAACATTACAATCAATCTTTGGTTGGATCTTCAAACCATTAGCTTACTTAATCGGTGTATCTTGGGATGAATCTGCCATCGCCGGTCAAATGATTGGTATGAAATTAGCTGTTAACGAATTCGTGGGTTACTTAGAGTTCGCGAAATACTTACAACCAGATACAGCAGTTGTATTAAGTGAAAAAACTAAAGCAATTATTACTTTCGCATTATGTGGTTTCGCTAACTTCAGCTCTATCGCAATCTTAATCG
>NZ_CAJLNI010000081.1 GCF_905207935.1 uncultured Haemophilus sp. | reverse complement strand
TGATGATTTAAGACTAAGCCATAATTAAGTGGTTGGTAGTAACTTAAATCCGCACCGAATTCCAAGCTTGTCGCTTTTGATGGGTTGTAATATTCAGCAGAATCAATGGTTTTATTTTTGCTGTAATCGACTCTGAAATTATTGGTTAGCGCCCAACGGTCATGTTTGAATGTATTGAGATTCAACCAAAAATTGGCTTCTTTTCTTAAGTTGCCGTCATCAAATTTCATGACGCCACCACCTAGTCCAGCTTGGAAAATATCAGAATAGGAATAGGTGGTGGAGAAACCAATATCTTTGGTATACACACCTTTATTGATGGCTTTAACCGGTGTGCCACTACCATTAATATTGGCATTTAAATTAAATGACCAATGTTGGTTGAGGGTATAATTTGCCTCCGTGGAGAAATAGGCTTTATCATTAAGCTTAATGCCTTTCCCACCTTCTATTTTTACTTGGAGTGGATAGAAATTGAGTTCTGTTCCTACACCAATTCGGCGAGAAATGAGACTTTCTTTGTCATAAGGGGAGCGAGTTTCTAAGTAATGAACGTAGAGATCGTGACCATTTGCTGTTTTCGGTGTGTAAATCGCATAATCTTGGCTACTTTCATTGCTATAACTTATTGGTGAGGTGCGATGCTGTAAGCCGACACTCCCTACAATTTTTCCAGAACGTGCTTGTTCATAATGCTTAATAAGGGATTGCGCTGACTGACGTTGTTCTTCATTCATAGCATCAATTGTTTTTGAAACTGCTGGTAAATCATTTTGACTTAAGGCAGTTTCAGCCAGGCTATTGCGAGCTTCTTGCTGATCATTTTTACTCAAAAAATAACCGGCTTTTTCCGCCCATAATTTGGCATCATCATAGTTGCCACGATTTCGCTCAAGTTCTGCTTTTTGCAACATAACCCATGGATCACCAGGCGTTTTGTTAAATAGACGATCATCAATAAGTTGCTGAGCTAATTTGCTGTTACCACGCCATAACGCTAAACGTGCCAAACCAAAATAGCGAGAATCGTAGCCTGGATTCAGAATTTTTGACGTTCGGGTATAGTCATTGATATAAACATTTGAATTCATACGCTCTAAATATTGTTGCGCCAATTCAAACTTGCCCGCATCGCTTGCAGCGAGAGAGAGTTTATGAAGTAAACCATCACTCACTGCGAGTTTATTGGTTAAGGCTTGTTGTTCAATTGCTTGATAAATCGCTAATGCTTTGTGTGGTGAGCCTTTTGCTTCCCAATAATCACCAAAGGCTTCTTCTAAATAAGCAGGCACATTAGGTTGAGCCTGTAATGTATTGAAGTCGTCTTTAATTTCATCAAATTTATTCAAGCGAACACCCATCACAAAACGATCTTGCAATGCTTGTTGATACAAAGGATGTTCAGGGTTAATTTTGGTCAAAAGTGCGGTCAATTCTTCAAATGATTTTTCTTGTTGTGCAGGCGTTGTCGCATTTTTTGAAGAGGTAATCGTCTTACCATGCTCAAACCACATCATGTCTTTTTGATTGAATTGATCAGGATAGGTTTTTTGTAGTTTCTCTTGTAATGGTTGAAGGTTGTATTTCGATGCTAAACGATACAACTCTCTCATTAAGGTGATATTTTTCGGATTTTGTTCTAACTGACGTTGCCAACGGCCAAGTTTAGCCATGTCGGGTTCGGTGAAATCAAGTAAATAACTTTCTGCATCAAGATAAGCATTATCTTGTCCAAAACGTTTCTTATAAACATTCAGTGCATTTTTTGCCGCAGTGTAGTTTTTGGTTTCAGTGGAGGCTAATGCGCCACCAAGCCATCCATTAGGATTATCAGGGAATTGCTTTTGCAATTGGGAATAGAATGCAACGGCACGGTCGTATTGTTTTTCATTTCGAGCGGCTTTGCCTAAATTTTCCAGTTCATTTTGGGAAAATTGCGCTGGTGCGCAGCTTTCGCAAAGTGAAAGTGCTTTAGCGGATTGATTCGTCCTCAGATAGAGTGTAATTAAATCATCGCGCACTTTAATATCGTTTGTCCTCTTAAATAAGGCCTCAAGTTTTGGAATGGCTTGATTTAATTGGGCCTCTCCTTGACGAGAGAAAATGATGATATTTTCTCGTTCGGTATCAATAGAGGAATTTTGGGCACAGGCAACCCGTACTACTGAGGTACTAATACCTACTAATAGCACAGTCTTAAAGACATGGGATAGAGACTTCATATTAACTTCTACTACGTTTAATTATAATTATTTATTGTGGACTCCACATTTACGACAATGTAAATAAGTATAAGTTTTGTAAAGTGGTCAGACCTCATATTAGCTATGAAAAACATTAGTTATGTATACAGTGGGGATTTTAGGTGAAAAAATAGGCGTTTTAGTAAAATAAAACGCCTATTTGATATTAGAAAAGTGATTGAAAGTTATTTCAAAATAAACATCGGTGTATTGCTGATAGGATCACGATGAATGATAACATCTAAATCAAATACATCCTTCAGCAACTCTTCGGTCATCACTTCATCGGGCGTACCTTGTGCCATTACTGCACCTTTTTTCATGACGATTAAGTGATCGCAATAGCGGCAGGCTTGGTTGAGATCATGCAATACCGTAATCACGGTTTTACCGTTTTGTTGCATTTGTCGCATCATGCCCATGAGTTCAGCTTGGCGGTTTAAATCCAGATAAGTAGTCGGCTCATCGAGTAGCACTAATTCAGCATCTTGCGCAAGAGTCATGGCTAAAAATACCCGTTGTTGTTGACCACCAGATAAATCAGAAACCAGCTGTTCGGCGAGTTCGGCAGTTTGGGTTTGCGCCATTGCCCAATTAACTAATTCTTCATCTTTTTGGCTGAGTTTACCCCAGAGGTTTAAGTAAGGCGAACGCCCGTAGGCGATCAATTCACGTACTTTAATGCCTTCTGGTACCAAGTGTTGCTGCGGGAGAAAAGCCAATTCTTGGGCATATTCTTTAGGGCTTTTTTGCCAAATATCCTGACCTTTATGGGTGATTGAGCCTTGCTTCGGTTTGAGCAAGCGAGCCACCGCTTTTAATGTGGTGGACTTACCGCAACCATTTGGGCCGATTAATGCAATCACTTTATTTCTCGGGAATTTTAGCGACAGATTTTTAACCACGAGTTTATCTTGATAACCTAAAGATAAATTATTGATTTCAATGCTCATTATTTAGTTCTCATCAATAAGTAGAAGAAATATGGCGCACCGATAATCGCGGTCAGAATACCCGCTGGTAGTTCAGTTGGTGGGTCAATTACCCGCGCCAAAATATCCGAAAGTTGTAATAAGAGGGCGCCAATAATCAAGGCTGCCGGTAATAGGGTGCGATGTCTGCCGCCGACTAAACGACGAGCAAGATGTGGCGCAACCAAGCCTAAAAAGGCAATCGGACCACAAATTGCCACGGCTGTAGTAGAAAGGGCTACCGCTAGCACTAAAACGCTAATTTGCACTTTATTCACGGTCACGCCTAAGGTGGAAGCTTTGTTTTCACCTAAACCAAGGGTATCGAGATCGCGACAGAAAATAAATGGCAAGGGTAGCAACACTACTAACCATGGTAATACCACATTTAAATAAGACCAGCTGCGCCCCCACAGGCTTCCTGTGAGCCATAACATTGCCGTATTGATCTCGATTGGATTGGTAAGCATCAGATAATGACTAATGGCTGCCCATAACGCGGATAGTGCGACCCCAATAATTGCCATTTTGATAGGGCGGAAGTTAAAACCGCACACGACCCATAAAATGACAAAAGAGAGTACGCCGCCTAAAAAGGCAAAAATTGGCATCCAGTAAAATGCTAAGTTTGGCAAGAATATCAATACCGAAACGGCAACCAACCCTGCCGCATTGTTAATCCCTAAAATATCGGGAGAGGCAAGTGGATTGCGCACCACGCTTTGTACTAATACACCGGAAATTGCTAAGGCTCCACCCAATAAAATCGCTAACACAGCACGGGGTAGGCGATATTCCATCAAGGTAAAATAGTTTTTATCGTCAGGCTGAAAGGCCGCCCAAATTTCCTCAAAGGAAAGCGTATAAGTGCCGAGGCGAATACTCAACCCAAAGAGTAGTACCATCAGACTAAGCGTGACGACATAAAAGCCGATAGCGCGAAAAGATACATGAGAGGTTCGCATTAGTGTCTTCCTCTGGCAAATAATACAAAGACTGGGGCACCGATTAAGGCAAGTACCGCACCGGCAGGCACTTCACTAGGGAAGTTGACCGCACGGGCAATGGTATCTGCCGCCAGCATTAAAATTGCGCCGAGTAACATCGCCATGGGGAGCGATTTTCGCAAGTCATAACCAATCCAATAGCGGGCAAGGTGGGGCACGAGTAAGCCAATAAAGGCCACGGGGCCGGCAACACTTACGCTGGAGCCCACAATCAATAACGCCATGATGTTAGCATACCAACGTAAACGGAAGAGATTGATGCCTAGTGAACGAGCGGATTCATCGCTTAAATTGAGTAAGTTTAAACGACTAGCAAAGAATAGACAGAAAAGTGCGGTCAAAATAAAGAACGGAAATAACGTCAATAATTCATTCCAACGGGCATGTGCAATGCCGCCAGCTAGCCAGCTCATAATACCGAAGGCATGATCTTCCGCAATAATGAGCACCAATTTCGTCAGTGCTGCACACAGTAGTGATACGGCAATCCCCGCTAAAATCACCCGGCTACGATCCCCGCTGTTGTCTTTCCATCCGTTGCTGATCAGCATCACCACAAACCAACTCAGACCGCCACCGATACTAGCCACTAAAGCAATGCTATAACCAGAAAGAATTAAGGGGCTAAACGCACTGGTGGTCACCATGGCAAGACTGGCTCCCGAGTTCACGCTGAGTAGCGTAGGCGAGGCTAGTGGATTACGCGTAATGGTTTGTAACAACGCCCCCGCCACCGCAAGATTGGCACCTAAAATCATGCCAACTAATGCGCGCGGTAAGCGTAAATCGGTTACGGTGATTTTGGCAATTTCATCGCCATCGGGGAGGAACGCTTGTAAAGCTGCAAGCGGTCGAATTTCGATGGGATAATACAAAAACAGGCTTCCCCATAATAGGAAAGCCAGAATGATAAGGGGGAGTCCCCAACGGAAAGTGGACTTCATCATTATTTTTGTTTCACGAAACCTTCAATTTGTTTTGCCATAATTTTGCTCGCTTCTAAGCCACGACCGCGAGCCCACATGTCGGCATCAACGCTGTAAACATGGTTCGCTTTTACGGCAGGAATGGCTTTCCAAAGTGGCTCAGCTTCCCATTTGCGCGCAATACTTTCATCACGATAATGGGCGATGAACAAGTATTCCGGTTTTTCCATTACTAATTGTTCAAGGTTGATTTCTACGAAAGCTTGATCACTATTGAGTTTAGTTGGGGCAAAACCTAATGTCGTTAAGAAACTACCCACATAGCCATTGTCATTTTGGATATTAAATTTATCTTCTCGGGAAGTACCAAATGAGGCTTTTTTGCCTTGCACACCTAAATTTTTTGCGATGTTGGCAATGTAATCATTATGTTCATTGATTTTTGCTTTCATTTCGCTACTTTTACCGACTAAATCACCAATTTTCTGCGCGGTTTCAAGATTTTCTTGGTAGCTTTCATGACGGGAATCAAACATCACCGTTGGCGCGATTTTTTTCAATTCTTCAAATACTGCAGTATGGCGAGATGGATCAGCAATAATTAAATCGGGTTTGAGAGAAGCAATCACTTCAAGGCTTGGCTGAGAACGCGTGCCAACGGATTGCCATGCAGCAATTTTTTCGCGCACTTGCGGCAAAATACGATCGATTTTGTTATCGTCAGCCACACCCACTGGGCTTACACCGACTTGGGCTAAAGCATCCACAAAAGAATATTCCAATGCCACAACACGGCTTGGGGTTTTATCAAGGGTAAATTCACCTTTCGCATCTTTAACCGTCACGGCGCTAGCGAATGCGGATACCATTAATAATGCAGAAGCTAAAGTGGTTTTGAATAATTTTTTCATGTTGTGTCCTCAATAATAAAAAGCATTTGGATTATACATTCAAACAATGTTATTGAGAATAGTTATATTTTATCTATTTGGTCGGATTTCTCTATTTCGCCCGCATTCTAGCAAGCAAACTGACGGCAATAATAATGACTAATGAACCAATCCAGAAATTTAGGCTTGGTACGTTATCCCAAAATAGCCAGTCACAGATGCTGGAGAAAATGACACCGGTAAAAGCAAAAGGCGTAATGACATTGGCGGGGGCATATTTAAAGGCGCGAGTGAGTAATAATTGGAAAATAAGACCGAATCCGCCCACTAAAAGTAACAGCGTAAATCCATGCAGTGTTGGCATTTTCCACTGTGCAATAAAAAAGAGTGGCAATAAAATCGAGCCTAATAAGTGAAAGTAAAACACGATATTTTTAGGTGAGTTGTGTTTATTGAGCTCTTGTAAGCTGATAAATGCCATCGCAGCCAAGACGGCAGCACCTAACGCATAGCCTACATGGAGAGGATTGATATCCATTGAGCCGTTGGTCAGCATAATGATGGATACACCGAAAAACCCCATAAAACTGCAAGCTAATACTTTTAATGGCGTTCTGACTTTAAAGAAAAACAGCAGTAAAGGCACAAAAAGTGTGGACGTATTCATCAATAAAATTGCAATGGAAATCGGTAAATATTTAATGGCGTAGAAAGTTAACAACATACTGGCAATGCCAGCGAGATTACGCAAAACGAGAAATTTCCATTGTGACATATCGACTTTGAAATCTCCATCTTTAATTAAAAAGGGCAGGAGAAACATAAAACCAATAAAAAAACGGGAAAATAAAATTTCACTGGACGGTAATTCATCAGAGGCGTATTTTACAAAGACGCCCATTAAGGCAATGCTGATGTAAGCTAGCACCATACAAACAACAGCTTTTTGATAATTATTGCGGAGATGTATGTTTGGCATAAGGGTTCCTTGCACAAAGTGCGGTAAAAAATTGTCTTATTTTGTAAGAAAATGGGCTTGTCTTCGTCTAATGAAATGTAAGCTAAAGATATTTTCTATAATAAGGAAAAAAAATGAAATATACAAAAACATTTCTCATATTGACCGCACTTTTTGGCGGTTTGCAAAGTAGTTTAACGTATGCTGATAATACAACTTCATCAAAGGAGCAAAAAATGACAATGGAAAGCAAACAAGAACAACGAATTATTTATCTTGCTGGTGGTTGTTTTTGGGGACTAGAAGCTTATATGGAACGCATTCAAGGCGTGACTGATGCCGTTTCGGGCTATGCCAATGGAAAAGGTGATACCACGAACTATCAATTATTGCACGCGACAGATCATGCTGAAACCGTGAAAGTCACTTACGATCCAAACAAAATTTCGCTAGATAAATTGCTGCAATATTATTTCCGTGTTATCGATCCAACCAGTATTAACAAGCAAGGCAATGATCGTGGCAGACAATATCGCACCGGCATTTATTATCAAAATGAACAAGATAAAGCGGTTATAGAGGCAGCATTGAAAACCTTACAAAGTAAATATCAGGCGCCAATTCAAATTGAAGTAGAACCGCTGAAAAATTATGTGGAGGCGGAAGAGTATCATCAGGATTACCTCAAGAAAAATCCGAATGGTTATTGCCATATCGACATCAAAAAAGCCGATGAGCCATTAATTGATGATAAACAATACCCAAAACCAAGTGATGCAGAATTAAAGCAAAAATTGACCGCACTTCAATATGATGTGACGCAAGGCAAACATACTGAACGTTCTTTTAGTAACGAATATTGGGATAATTTCGCGCCTGGTATTTATGTGGATATCACTACGGGAGAACCGTTATTTTCTTCTAAAGATAAATTTGAATCCGGTTGTGGCTGGCCAAGTTTTACCAAACCGATTGCCGCTGAAGTGGCGGAGTATCAAAGAGACAATAGCTTTAATATGACTCGTATTGAGGTGTTAAGTCGCAGTGGTCATGCCCATTTAGGCCATGTGTTTGACGATGGTCCGCGTGATAAAGGTGGATTACGTTATTGCATCAATAGTGCATCGATTAAGTTTATTCCATTAGATGAAATGGAAAAACAAGGCTATGGCGATTTGATTCCCTTTGTGAAATAAGAGGAAAAAATGAGAAAAATATTGATCGCACTTTTATTGTTTTTGAGTCCATTAAGCTTTGCACAAGAGAAGGTGTCTTTGGCGGATATTTCCTTGAAGACGTTGGATAACCAAACCGTCACCTTATCACAATATCAAGGCAAACCGCTTTATATCAAAATGTGGGCATCTTGGTGTCCAATTTGCTTGGCGGGTTTAGCGGAAATTGACGATCTTAGTACAGAAAAAAATCTTGATTTTAATGTGATTACGATTGCCTCACCTGGACAAAAGAATGAACAAAATAGTCAAAAATTTATCAATTGGTATAGAGGTCTGGATTACAAAAATATTACGGTATTATTGGATGAAAATGGGGAAATTATTAAACGTGCTAATGTGTTAGGCTATCCGTTTAATTTGCTATTGGATAAGGATTTAAATCTTATCAAAGCACAGCCAGGTCATTTGAATTCAGATCAAATTAAACAATTTGTGAAGGAATAAAAAAG
>NZ_CAJLNI010000080.1 GCF_905207935.1 uncultured Haemophilus sp. | reverse complement strand
TTTTTTTAAGGAAAGTTAATGCAAAGTTTACAACCGTTTCACACCTTCAATATTCCAGCAAATGCACGTGAAATTATTGAAGCCACATCGATTGAACAAATCCAACAAGCTTGGCAAAAGGCGAAAGCTGAAAAGCTACCAGTCTTATTTTTAGGTCAAGGCAGCAATATGCTGTTTTTAGAAGATTTCCAAGGTGTTGTAATTGTTAACCGTTTATCGGGTATTCAACATACAGAAGATAGCGATTACCATTATTTGCATGTTAATGGTGGCGAAAATTGGCATCAGTTGGTGGAATGGTCGCTTTCACAAAGAATTAATGGTTTAGAAAATCTTGCACTCATTCCAGGCTGTGCCGGCTCCGCACCAATTCAAAATATCGGTGCGTATGGCGTAGAGTTTAAAGATGTGTGCGATTATGTGGATGTGTTGAATCTTAACACGGGCGAACAATTCCGTTTGCAGGCGAGCGAATGTGAATTTGGTTACCGTGAAAGTATTTTCAAACATCGCTATGCGCAGGGTTATGTGATAACGGCTGTTGGATTGAAATTAGCGAAAAATTGGCAACCGATTTTAAAATATGGCTCATTAGTGAATTTTGATCCTCAAACGGTAACGGCAAAACAAGTGTTTGATGAAGTGTGCCATATTCGCCGTAGCAAATTACCCGATCCAAAAGAATTTGGTAATGCGGGCAGTTTCTTCAAAAATCCTGTGGTGAGTGCAGAACAATTTGTGAAAATCCAAAAACAGGTCGAAAATCTACCGCACTTTCCACAACCGGATGGCTCTGTGAAACTTGCTGCGGGTTGGTTAATCGATCAATGCCATTTAAAAGGTTTTCAAATCGGTGGCGCGGCCGTTCATCAACAACAAGCTTTAGTGCTCATTAATAAAGGCAATGCTACGGGACAGGATGTTGTTAAGCTTGCACATCATATCCGTCAAACCGTAGCAGATAAATTTGGTGTGTATTTACAGCCCGAAGTGCGCTTTATGGGGGGGAATGGCGAAGTAAATTCAGAGCAAGTAATTTCTTAAGCGATGTTTAAAAGATATTCTAATTTAGGGCTGCTACTTTGTCTTTTGACCTTATTCTCACTCTTCGTCGGGGTGCTATGGGGATTAATTTATCTTACTGATACACATTATATACACTCGTATAGTAATCGTACCCTATATTGGTGTATTTTTGTTGCTTATTGTATTGGTATTCCAATAATTCTTTGGTCGAATTCTGATGATTATTATGAATATAGAACCTTGAAATCTTCCATTCGATATAGCTCAGATAAAACAGGGAGATTTTCATGGATTAGAGTAGCATTAGAGTTGATATTAACTCCACCCGTAATAGCTTTTATCTTTCTAGAACCGCTGTTTATGATATGTTACTCAACAGTATTTGGAGAGGAAAAAACTTCTGAAGTTATTATTACGAAATTAGAGTACGAAAAAGGTGGGTATAGACAAAGGCCAAAATATTATGTTTATGTAACCTCAAAAGAATATGGTGATGAGTTATTTAACTCAAAAATAGTTTATCAACAATCGTATCCAAGCATTATTTTAGTTGTGAAGAGGAAAGTATCGAAATTTGGGTACATTGTAAATTATAATGATATAACAGTTAAAAAGTATGTAGGAAAGCAATCATGAACTTTAAAGACATTTTAGAGACTTTACCAAGCATTGATCATCTAACAGGTTTAGACGTATTAAACGGTGAAACGGTGATTCATCATATTCCCGCTGCGCCAGGTAAGTTAGGTTCGCTTCGTCTTTATCATGCGTTAGCAGAAAAATTTAATGGGAAATTAGACCACACTTCTGCACAACAAGGCATTGAGTGGTTTGCTGAACACGTTGAAGATGCGAAGAAAAATCCTGGCAAACACCCGAATATTGATTTATTGTTTAAGGTAACGGCGGAGGATGTCATTTATTCGCTTGTGCCATTAAAATAATTTGAAAATTTTTAGTGATTAATCTGAACTTTCAATCGTTAAAAACTGTCAAATAAAACAAATTGAGGTATAATGACAACAGTTGTTATACAATAACAAATAAGTAATGAGTCGGGGCGTCGCTCCGCATGCTGTGAGGAGAAGAATGAATAAAGAAACTCAAATGATGTTAGTACCTCAAGGTAGCATCGAAGGTTATATTCGAGCAGCAAACGAATATCCGATGCTGACTGCAGAGGAAGAAAAAAGCTTAGCAGAACGTTTGTATTATGACGGTGATATTGAAGCAGCGAAAAAGTTAGTTTTATCACACTTACGTTTTGTTATTCATGTCGCGCGTGGTTATTCAGGTTATGGGTTACCGCAAGCAGATTTAATTCAAGAAGGTAATATCGGATTAATGAAAGCGGTAAAACGTTTTAATCCGGAAGTGGGTGTTCGCCTTGTATCTTTTGCGGTGCATTGGATCAAAGCTGAAATCCATGAATATGTCCTTCGCAACTGGCGTATTGTGAAAGTCGCGACCACAAAAGCACAACGTAAATTGTTCTTTAACCTACGTAAAACTAAACAACGTTTAGGTTGGTTCAATGAAAACGAAGTGGATATGGTGGCGAATGAGCTTGGCGTGTCAAAAGAAGATGTCATCGAAATGGAATCCCGTATGACAGGGGCTGATGTCGGCTTTGATTTGCCAACAGACGATGATGATGAGGCTTATGTACCTTCTTTATATTTAGAAGATAAAAGCTCAAACTTTGCGGCAGAACTTGAAAGCGAAAACTTTGAAGAACAAGCAACAGAAAAGTTAGGTACAGCCTTAGCCAATCTTGACGAACGTAGCCAAGATATTATCAAAGCACGTTGGTTAGATGATGAGAAAGCCACCCTTCACGATCTTGCAGCAAAATATAATGTGTCTGCAGAACGTATTCGTCAGCTTGAAGCAAACGCACTGAAAAAACTTAAAAGTGCGGTTGATTTCTAAGTCGTTTTGATAAAAAGAAAACCTGTCGATAATCGACAGGTTTTTTTATTTATTTCTTCTTGGATTTTCCCCACATTTTATCTTCTTGGCCTCGCCATAAGCGCTGAATATTGTCGTGGTGGCGATAAATCAGCAAACAGCAAACTAAGGCAACGGGGAAGGTAAATTCCGGTTTAAGCCACCAAACATAAAATGGCACGAGAAGTGCCGTAATGACCGCACTTAATGAAGAATAGCGACTAATTAAGAAGACTAACAACCACGTACCTAACGTTGAGCCAGCTACGCCCCAAGAGATGGGCGCAATGGCACCGAATGCTGTCGCTACACCTTTCCCGCCTTTAAACTGAAAGAAAATAGGGAAGATGTGCCCCAAGCAAGCCCCTAATGCAACCATGCCTAATTCAAATTGCGTAAGCCCTAAATAATAACCCGCCCAAACAGGTAACATCCCTTTTAAAATATCGCAAATTAATACTGCAAGCGCCGCCCAACGTCCGCCAATACGCAATACATTGGTCGCACCAGGGTTATGAGAACCATTTTTTCGTGGGTCAGGCAAGCCAGCTACCTTACAAATCAAAATTGCACTGGAAATCGAACCCAGTAAATAAGCAAAAATCATATAAAAAAGGGCAAATAGGCTCATTTTGTGCTCCACAATCTTGATTGTATTTGAAAAACTTGTTCGTTATTTTAACCAAACTTGATAGCATAAGCCCACTATATTTTTACAGGAATGAGAGATGGATCGTATTTTTATTGAAGAATTAGTGGTCTTCGCACAAATTGGCGTGTATGACTGGGAACAACAAATTAAACAAAAGCTCGTTTTTGATTTGGAAATGGCGTGGGATTGTCAAAAAGCCGCAGAAACGGATGATGTGCAATACTGCCTCAATTATGCAGAAGTGAGCCAATTTATTTTAGATTATGTCCAAGCTAAGCCATTTTTATTGATTGAGCGCGTGGCTTATGAAGTGGCAGAGCAATTACAACAACGTTTTGGGATTTCATGGTTACGCCTCAAATTAAGCAAACCGAAAGCGGTTGCTCAAGCAAATAATGTCGGAATTATTGTAGAACGAGGCGAGTTGAAATAATCGCTGAAAATTGACCGCACTTTGGAAATATCAAAACAAAGTGCGGTTAGTTTTTTAAGTGTCTTTTAATGCTAAGCGAAATGTTCCAATTCCGCTTTTTAGCACAAGAATACTCAATATCATACTAGCTAAGGGATCCACCCATAACCATCCCAGAAAATAGGCACTGATACCCGAAAGAATAGCAATAATGGAACCGAATAAATCGGTCAGTACATGTAGATAAGCGGCTTTGATATTGAGATTATCATGATCGCTGTTTAACATCATCTTTGCAACGAAAAGGTTCACCAATAATCCTAAAGATGCCACGCCAAGCATCGGTAATGCCATCATCTCGATGGGATTTTGCCAGCGTTGAATCGCTTCAACTAAAATCATCAATGCCACAACAATCAATGAGCCGCTATTAAGTAGGGCAATGTATCGTTGTTTTTGAGCGGATAGAAACAACGCTAACAAGGCTAAAAATAACGATAAGCTATCATTTGCCATGTGTCCCGCATCAGCCATGAGAGCCAAACTGTTAAACCAATAGCCGCCAACAAATTCGACAACCATAAAGCCGGTAATGATGGCAAAACTGAGCGCTAAGATTTTTTTATCTTGTGGAATATGTTCATGAGATGAATGGTCATGATGTTCATGGGAATGGTGGTCGGACATAATTCTCCTCATTGTGTCTTTAATTAACTTGAGATAAAGTATAAAGTCCGTAGTAACTACAAGGTCAAGGCTTGATTTTAAAAAATGAAGATTCACGAACTCAGCAAACAAAGCGGTATTCATTTAGAAACCATTCGTTATTATGAAAAAATGGGGTTAATGCCGGAGCCTAAACGGCTGGCAAATGGTTATCGAGATTATGATGAAGCCAGTTTGAAGCAATTAAAATTTATTAAAACCTGCCGAGCATTGGGTTTCAGTCTTGCCGAAATTAAATTTTTTAATGAGATGAAAACGCAGCAATCTCAACATTGTGAAGTGGATAGTATGTTGGCAAAACATTTGGTTTCAGTCGAAGAAAAAATTGCCGAACTGACTGAAATTAAACATTTCCTACAAAGTTTAATTACCGAAGATGATCATCAAGCTGCTGATTGTAAAGCCATGGCACAATTAAAAGCCTATTAAGTGCGGTCTAAAAAATATCAAAAATCCGCACGTTGATGTGCGGATTGGTCACTATTCTGGATCATCCGTAAACGCGTTGTTTCGGAATATCGGGACAAAGGTTGCGAGATAAAGCACAAACACAATGGCAATTAAAATAGCCGGAATCGTGATAAAAAACAGCTCGTCCACATACATCAAACAGGCTCGAGAAAGTGCTGCGGTGAAAAGACAAAGCACGGCAAGGCGGCAGAGTTTTGGGTAATCCAGTTTCGTAAAGCCACTATGCCATAATCCTGCAGTGAGCCAAATCATCATCATACTGCCGAGAATCCCCCCAAGTGTTACCATGTGTAACGGATCGGCAGTAGGCTCATCAATTAATTTATTTATGCCAATCCACAAATAGCCAATCGCGGCGAACAGTTGAAGGAAATAATAAGTGCGTACGTAATGTTTACGTAGCAATTCGTGATGATGTAATTCGCGTAACTTGGCAAGCAAGATAAAGCCAACGGCAAAGGCCGTAAAAGCGGCTGTTTGCGCAGGCAACCAAAGCTCTGCTGCGGTATGAAGTAATAAAAATGTGATCGCGATATTTTTATATACGACATTCGGGATAAATACGGGATCTTTCAATGTACTTTCTTTCAGTGCCTCTGCACCTAATAGAACGCTGACCCGAATCGATACAAACATCACTGCTGCCATATTCAAATGCACCTGTGTCCGCAATAATTTCAGACTATCAGTCATGGCGTAAGCTGTCTGACAAACCATAAATGCTGCAAGTAACATCAGTAAAGTAAAATTGTCGGTATTGCGATCCAACCAAAATAGCCAAGCACAAAAGAGTAACAACGCGAGCCAATAAGCCGCCACTAAAAATGAGGCGGTTTGCGGGGAAAATGGCAATAACACCAATCCTGCAAGCAAGAGCACTGCTAATATTGTCGCAATAGGTTTTAAATTACCTTTGTAATTTGTCCATTCGAGCATGGAAGCCGTCAGAAAGCCGCCGTATGCGGCTGGCAGCATAAATTCTAAGAAAATTTTGCGGTGTAGGATGAGATCATCGGGGCTGATGAAAAAGCTCAAGGCACCAACAATCGCAAGAATGGCTGCACCAACAAAAAAGGGTCGCATCGGATGGGTAAAGAAATTATTCATAATAATGGATTCCTTGAAATTCGCGTGCGACTACGGTTTCTTCAAAGGCTGAATTACGTTCGGATAATGGCGTTGGCAAGGTAATCACATTTTGCACATCCATCCCTTTTGGAGAAAGCTGCATAATCTCTCGGCTTAATCGAGCGGCTTCAAAACGATCGTGCGTCACTAAAATGCAAGCCATGCCTTGTTGCTCAATTTTTTCCACTAACATAGCGGCTAAAATATCACGTAAATCGCGATCCAAACCGACAAAAGGTTCGTCCAATAAGGCTAAATCACAGCCACATAGCAATAGACGCAAAAATGCCACGCGTTTTGCCATACCGCCCGATAATTCGGTCGGGTATTTATTCAAATCACCCGAAGAAAGCCCGATCTTTTCTGCCAGCGCAATGATTTCATTTTCATTAGGATTATCCATAAAAATGGCGATATTCTGCATGGCAGTGAGATTTTCTAATAGACGATTTTCTTGAAACAGAAACCCCGTTTTACGAAATGTATTCTTGATTTCGCCCGATTTTGGTGTTTCCAAGCCTGAAATTAAACGCAGCACAGTGGTCTTGCCACAACCGCTTGGGCCGAATAAGGTTTTCACTTCGCCCGGTTGTAAATCCATACTGAAATCGCGCACGATGGGATCGCGGAGAATTTCAAAACGCACATTTTTTAAACTCAGCATTATCTTCTCCACGGCATAAATAGAATTTCCAATGGCTTGGTAATCAAATATTCAAAGAGGGAAACAAATACAATCACTAACAGCACATAAGCCATGACCGTTGATGTATCTAACATGGCTCTGGCATCGGCAATCTGTGCCCCCACACCCTCATTGGCTCCCAAAAGCTCAGCCATAATCACGACTTTCACGCCCATAGCCACCGCGACGCCAATGCTGGAAATCACATAGCCTGTGAGATGGGGAATATACAAATAGCGGATTTTTTTCCACAATCCGAGTTTGTACGCATCAAACAATTCTTCATGTTGTTTGTTTACACTTGCCATCCCCATAGCAGCACTGGCAAAGGTCAGCGGGGCGACTAATACGATAATGGTAAATAGCACACTTGGATTACCAAAACCAAACCAAAATAACGCCATCACGACCCAAATAATTGGCGGCATGGCTAATAAAATCGTAATGACGGGTTTGAGCAATGCCATAGCGGTTTTAAAGCTCCCCGCAATCAGCCCTGCCGCTAAGCCTGCGACTAATGCAATGGTAATGCCCACCACAGAACGCCATAACGAAATACCGATTTCGTTTTGTTGGAAATGATCGAGCAAATCAAGGGCTTTTTGAAAAACATCCGCGGGAGCAGGCAGCATAAATTCACCAAATATCGCACTGCCCCAAGCCCACAAGGCAACTACCATCATCGCCACACTCAAGCCGGTAAAACCGCTCCAGAGATAGTCGATGATGTAAAACAGGACAGGTTGTGGTTTACGGATTTTGTCAGTTTTAATCATGTTATGTGATTCAGTTTCAAATTAAGCCAAGAAGAATTTATCATCTGGTAATTTACCACCTAAGAGTTTTGGATTGAACTCCATCAAGGTTTCATAGAATTGCATGATTTCATTCTTCAGTTCACTGGCTTTGGTCACCGTTAAGCGCGCACCGTCTAAACCCATTTCAATAGCGGCTTCTGGTGCTGGCAGATAATTGGCGCCAATTTCAGCCGCACTTTTACGGTTAGCCATAACCCAGTTTAACGCATCACTTAAATCTTGGTGAAGTAGATCAAACTCCGCCTTGTGTGCGTGGAAATATTCTTCGTTAGCAATAATGCCCGCCATTGGAATAAGTGGTTTTGTGCTAAACGCTTGTCCCCATTCTTTCACTAAATCGAAGCCACGTACAATCTCTGTACCGACAATTTTAGCTTTTTGCACAACGGCGCTCGCCATCGGTTCCGGCAGGATGGCCGCATGGAAATCTTTCAGTAGGAACAAACCAATCGCTTCAGTTGGTGTTGCCGCATAGGTGATATCCACTTTATTAATATCAATATTTAGTTTTTTCAGTAAAGCTTGTAATACGATGTCTGGCATATCGTTTTTAAATGGCACAAGGATTTTTTTACCCACCAATTCTTGCGGTGAAGTAATAGCACCACCTTTACACATCAACTGCGTAATCCCATTGGTGAGAATATTCACCATGCCAACTTGTTGCCCTTGATTACGTAAATTCACGCCCACATTACTTGGGCTCATCATCACTTTAAATTGCCCACTTGCCACACCCGCACGCAACTGATCAGGCGAACGCCAAATTTCTAATGCTACATCCGCTTGTTTGGCTAATTTACCTTGTGCTGCCGCCACCGCAATGGTCACACTTGGCATCGCGGGTGCGCCATAAATGGTAAATTGCTCTTTTGTTGCCGCAAAGAGAGAAGGCGACATGCCCGCTGCCGTAAGTGCTGCGCTCATTCTTAAAAAATCACGTCTATTCA
>NZ_CAJLNI010000079.1 GCF_905207935.1 uncultured Haemophilus sp. | reverse complement strand
GGGTGGAAAATTAATAAATATGCCACTTTGCAGGGCGGAATTGATAACTTATTTAATAAATCCTATGCAGAATTTGTAAGTAAAGGCGCAGATCCTTCAGCGGGGCTTCAAACTGTTCGAGTGAATGAGCCAGGACGTCAATATTGGTTACGTTTACAAGTTCAATTCTAGGATTCTTCATAAACTAATAAAAACGGATAACGAGGTTATCCGTTTTTTATTTGAACAGATTTAAATTGAAGGAAAATTTTGTTAAATTAGACCGCACTTTTAGTCGTAACTGAATATTATGAAACAAAAAACTATTGAGCTTGCACAAGCATTAATTCGTCGTCCCTCTATTAGCCCAAATGATGAGGGCTGTCAGCAACTAATTGCGGAACGTTTGGAAAAACTCGGCTTTCAAATTGAATGGATGCCTTTCAACGATACGTTAAATTTATGGGCGAAGCATGGTGCTGGTGAGCCTGTAATTGCCTTTGCAGGGCATACCGATGTGGTGCCGACGGGCGATGAAACGCAATGGACTTATCCGCCGTTTTCTGCCGAAATTGTAGATGATATGCTTTATGGTCGTGGTGCGGCAGATATGAAAGGCTCATTGGCAGCAATGATTGTGGCGGCAGAAGAATATGTGAAAGCTAATCCGAATCATAAAGGAACGATTGCTCTGTTGATTACTTCTGACGAAGAGGCTGCCGCGAAAGATGGCACAGTACGTGTTGTCGAAACGTTAATGGCGCGCGGTGAGAAAATCACTTATTGCATGGTAGGCGAGCCGTCTAGTTCAAAAACATTAGGCGATGTAGTCAAAAATGGCCGTCGCGGTTCGATTACGGGCAACCTCTACATTCAAGGTATTCAAGGTCATGTGGCTTATCCTCATTTAGCAGAAAACCCCATTCATAAAGCAGCGCCGTTCTTACAGGAATTAACCACATATCAATGGGATAATGGCAACGAATTTTTCCCGCCGACCAGTTTGCAAATTGCGAATATTCATGCAGGCACAGGGAGTAATAATGTCATTCCTGGTGAGCTTTATGTGCAATTCAATTTACGTTATTGTACGGAAGTGACTGATGAAAGCATTAAGCAGAAAGTGGCAGAAATGCTCGAAAAGCATGGTTTGAAATACCGTATTGATTGGAATTTATCAGGTAAACCATTTTTAACGAAACCGGGTAAATTATTAGATGCATTAACGACGGCTATTAAGCAAACAACCGGTATTACACCACAAGCAGAAACAGGCGGTGGCACCTCTGATGGGCGTTTTATTGCTTTAATGGGGGCTGAAGTGGTGGAATTTGGGCCACTTAATGCGACGATTCATAAAGTAAATGAATGTGTGAGTGTAGATGATCTAGCCAAGTGCGGTCAGATTTATCATCAAATGTTAGTGAATTTATTGGACAAGTAAGATGAAATTAACGCCTGAAATGTTAACCGGCAAATCTCGTGAACATTTGATCAATTTGCCTACACCTCATTCTCCGAATCATTTTTTGCAAGCAGAGGCAATGAAAGCGTTTCAAGGATTGCAACAAAGTGCGGTCAAAAATGGCTTTAATTTGCAACCTGCGAGTAGCTTTCGTGATTTTGAACGTCAACAACTCATTTGGAACGGTAAATTTAACGGTGAACGCAAGGTTCATGATGATGCGGGAAATCCATTAGATTTAGCGTTATTAGATGATTGGCAAAAAGCACAAGCTATTTTACGTTGGTCAGCGCTTCCAGGTGGCAGTCGTCATCATTGGGGAACAGAAATCGATATTTTTGATCCTGATCTTTTGCCTCAAGGTCAATCTTTACAACTTGAACCTTGGGAATATGAAAAGGGCGGTTATTTTTTTGAACTTAGTGAATTTCTCACTGAAAATCTACCGCACTTTGATTTTGTTTTGCCATTTATCAGTCAACCAGAAGGTAAAAAAATCGGCCGAGAGCCTTGGCATATTAGCTATTTACCGTTGGCAGAGCAGGCATCACGATTATTTACGCCAGATGTGCTATTGCAGGTTTGGCAGAATGAAAATGTGGCAGGAAAAGAAACGTTAATTACGCATTTACCAGAGATTTTTGAGCAATATGTGGTTTAACAAAAAACGCAGCAAGTTGCTGCGTTTTTTTATGGTCTGATTAATTCTTTTTATTCTTTTCCAAAGATTTATGTTGGATTTTCACATTCTTGCCTTTGGCTTGGAAATATTCACCAATTTGTTGAGCAATATAAACAGAACGATGTTTACCTCCTGTACAACCGATGGCTATGGTGAGATAGCTTCGGTTATTTTGCTCTAACATCGGTAACCATGTTTCGATGTAATTACGCGTTTGGTAGATAAAATTATTCACTTCATCATGCGCAAGTAAAAATTTCGCAACAGGTTCATCAAGCCCCGTCATTGGACGAAGTTCTGGATTCCAGTGCGGGTTAGGTAGAAAACGCACGTCAAAGACATAATCGGCATCAAGCGGAATACCGTATTTGAAGCCAAACGATTCAACCACGATTTTAAGTTCTTTATCCGTATTACCACGTAAAACTTCTCTTAACCGTTCAGATAACGAATGGGTAGAAAGTGGTGCGGTATCAATAATAAAATTAGCATGTTGAATTAAAGGCTCAAGTTGCTGATATTCTAAATCAATCGCTGATTCAAGTGGGAGATCTTGTGCTGAGAGTGGGTGAAGACGACGTGAATCGCTGTAACGACGAATAAGTGTACTACGATCGCTGTCCAGAAAGATGATTTTGACGGAATAAGTGGCTTGAATATCTGTCAGAATCTTGTCTAAATCAGCACTTGAATGGGGAAGATTTCGAATATCGAGACTGATGGCAACAGCCGTTTGAGTTTTGGCGAGAATATTGGTGAGTTGAGGAAGTAAATCGAGAGGGAGATTATCCACGCAATAATAGCCCATATCTTCCAAAGCTCGTAATGCGACAGATTTCCCCGCGCCGGAGCGACCGCTGATAATAATAATTTCCATCTGCGTGATTCCTTATGGTTAGTTGGTTAGGTTATACCTCTTGAGGTTCAATATTATCTAAATTTGTGTTGTCTTCAGATTCTTCTGAATGATCGGCACATTCAAAAATTTGCCAAATTTCATCCGCACTTTGTGCTGAACGAAGTTGTTTAATTAAGTTTTTATCAGTTAATTTTTCATTGAGTTCTGCCAGAACAGGAATATATTCTTGGCAGTGATTTTCGGGTACGAGCACAGCAAAAACGATATCTACCGGTTTATTATCGGCGGCATCATATTCGACAGGCGTTTCTAATTGCATAAATACCGTTAGGATCTTATCTGACACAGTCGCAGGTAACTTGGCTTTAGGCATGGCGACGCCATTGCCTAATCCTGAATTGCCTAACTTTTCTCGTTCAAATAAACATTCAAAACAAGCCTGTTCACCATTTTCGCAGTGAAGTTTTTCTACAACGAAAGTGGCAATAGATTCAAATAATCGTTTCTTGCTAGAAAAAGCAACCCCCTGACGAATATCATCAGGGGAGAGCAATGTCGTAAATTTCATAGGTTATAGTTTAAATTGTTCGCCTAAATAGACACGTTTAACGTGCTCATCATTCATGACTTCTTCCGGTGTGCCGGTCGCGATAATTTTCCCTTCACCAACAATGTAAGCGCGTTCACAAACATCAAGGGTTTCGCGTACGTTATGGTCGGTAATTAACACGCCTAAGCCACGATTACGGAGATCCGTGATGATTTTCTTAATATCTGTGACCGAAATAGGGTCAACACCGGCAAAAGGTTCATCTAGTAAAATGAATTTAGGATTTGCAGCTAAGGCGCGCGCAATTTCCACTCGGCGACGTTCACCACCTGAAAGAGATTGCCCCAGGCTATCACGAATATGGCCAATATTGAACTCATCAATTAACTCATCCGCTCTCTCTCTGCGTTGTTCTGCAGTGAGATCTTTACGAATTTCTAATACCGCCATAAGGTTTTCATATACGGTTAAACGACGGAAGATAGAAGCTTCTTGTGGTAAATAGCCAATTCCTCTGCGTGCACGTTCATGCATAGGTAATACGCTAATATCATCGCCATCAATGGTGATTTTTCCCTGATCATGACGTACTAAACCGACGACCATGTAGAAAGTAGTGGTTTTACCTGCACCATTTGGACCAAGTAGGCCAACAATTTCATTGGAGTTTACGGTTAAACTCACATCAGAAACCACTTTTCGGCTCTTATAGCTTTTTGCGAGGAATTCAGCTTGTAATACAGACATCGGTTATTTTTTACCTTTTTGTTGTAATTGGGTCGGAATTAAGACGGTTTGCACGCGTGATTTTCCATTACCATTGGCTTTTAACTGTTGTTTTTTCACATCATAAGTGATGCGTTCACCGTTAATTTTGCTATCTAATTGTTTTAATTCAGCATTACCGGTCAATGTTAAGAATTCAGTGCCTAAATCGTAGTGAACTTTATTGGCTTTACCATCAACAGGCTTACCATCATCAAGTTGTTGGTGGAAAGTAACAGGGCTACCAAATGCTTCAACAGTTTCTTTTTTACCTGAATTTTCTGGTGGACGAGTAATAACCACTTTATTGGCTTTAATCAAAATGGAGCCTTGTGTAATCACAACGTTATCCGTAAAGGTTACCACGCTGTTTTCCATATCTAGAGATTGATTATCTGAGACAATATTAATCGGTTTATTGGTATCGTCTTTTAACGCAAAAGCAGATAAGGAAGTCATCATTAACGCTGTTAAAAGCAGAATTTTATTGTTTGTTGATTTCATAATATGTTTTTACCTGTTCCTTTAGAGTTGCAACTTGCTGACGTAAATTTCCGACGAGCTTCAATCCACTTGAGTTAAAGTTTAATCCGTTAATTTTTACTTGTGTATCGGAAGTAATGTCTTGTGTTTTTAAATTAATCACTGCGGCTTCGGTCTCAACACGTTGCAGGCGAGATAAAGGGTCAAGGCTCTCGGCAACCACGCCGCCTTCAAGATAGAGCATTTGATCTTTTGTTAATTTTGCCTTTTGTGCGCTAAGTTTCCAATTTTGTTTTTCTAATTGAATTTTATCGGTTTTTGCTTCTTTGTCTTTATTGTCCAAAGAAACATCAAAAAGATAGACTAACGGCGAAATAAAATCCGTATGACCGTCTTGTGTGTAATATTCCACTTTGTCGGAAATCGCGAGATATTGCTTTTTGCCTTCAGGCGAGAATACGGTAGTTTCCATTTTATTACCAACGTATTCTGGGCTATCAGGCTTTTTAATGAGGCTTTGTAAATCGCTATGATCTTGATTAAGCGAATAATACCAGCCCAATAAAGCAAGAGCGATGACACCTAAAATAATATTCCAACGAATATTCATAAATAACGTTTTTTCCTTATAAAAAGGGTAGTCAATCATAGCACTTTTTTGACAAAAAGTGCGGTCAAAAATAGCGGTATTTTAGTCTTCTAAAATAAGTGTTTTTAAGATCTGATAAATCTCTCTATAAGCTTTTGACGGCTTATTTTGTTCCTTCTCTTTCTGTGCTGCACGAATCAAATTACGTAAGTGTTGACGATCTGCAGAAGGATGTTCATTTAACAAATCAGTCAGAGCCGCATCACCTTTTGCAATCAATTCATCACGTAAGATTTCCAACTTATGCAGCATAGCTTGTTGCTGATTATGTTTGTTTTCAATTTTTTCTAAAGCTTCACGAATAGGCTCTGCATCAATTGAGCGTAAGAGCTTACCGATGTATTGCAATTGGCGACGACGCGCCTCTTTTTGCAGGCGTTGTGCTAATTCAATGGCATCTTTCAAGCTATCGTCTAGTGGAACCTTAGTCAGATTTGCTTTGGTTAAGTTCACCAATTTCTCGCCGAGCTGTTTTAAATCCTCAGCATCGCGTTTGATTTCACTTTTACTTACCCAAATAATCTCTTCTTGGTCTTCATCTTCCCAATCAAAGGCTTCTTTTTTCTTACGTTTTGCCATTCTATTACCTTATGAAAAATTTGGTGCATTTTAGCATAAACTTTCAAAATAAGATAAAATGGCGCAAATTTTTAATAGGATTATCACCATGAAAACAGCAGAAAATTTAACCGCACTTTTAAAATCTCAAGAGCAAACATTGCGTGATGCAGTCAGTTTTGCGATTGAAACTGCGCAGAAAGCGGGAGCCACCGCTGAAGTCGGTGTGACAAAAGTGAGTGGTTTATCGGTTTCAACCCGTCTGCAAGAGATTGAAAATGTTGAATTTACTAACGATGGGGCATTAGGCATTTCTGTTTATTTAGGCCAACAAAAAGGTAATGCCTCTACCTCAGATTTAAGCGAAGAAGCCATTAAAAACACCGTTGATGCAGCGCTCGCTATTGCAAAATATACCTCGCCAGATGATTGTACAGGGCTAGCGGATAAAGAACTAATGGCTTTTGAAGCGCCCGATTTAGCGCTTTATCATGGGGCAAGTGTCGATGTCGAACAAGCTACAAAATTAGCTTTAGAAGCTGAAAAAGCGGCTTTGGAATACGATGCTAAAATTGTAAATAGTAACGGTGCAAGCTTTAATTCACATACCGGTGTGCGTGTTTATGGGAATACACATGGCATGCTACAAAGTTACTTATCTAGTCGTTATTCTTTATCTTGTTCGGTGATTGGTGGCGAGCTAGATCAACTTGAAAATGACTACGAATATACGGTTTCACGTGAGTTTGATGCCCTTTCTTCAGCGGATTGGGTGGGGCAAAATTGTGCGAAAAAAGTGATTGCGCGTCTAAATCCACAAAAATTAACGACACGTGAAGTACCCGTGATTTTCTTAAATGATGTAGCAACAGGATTAATTTCTCATTTAACGGGGGCGATTAGTGGCGGCAGCTTATATCGTAAATCCAGTTTCTTGCTCGATCATCTTGGAAAACAAGTATTGCCAGATTGGTTCCAAATTAGTGAGCGTCCGCATTTGTTAAAACGTTTAGCCTCCACACCTTTTGATAGCGAAGGGGTGCGAACACAGAATCTTGAAATTATTCAAGATGGCGTATTGCAAACCTATTTGCTCACCAGTTACAGCGGTAGAAAAATGGGCATGCAAAGTACCGGTCATGCAGGCGGTATTCACAACTGGCTCGTGAAACCAAATTTAACGGGCGGATTGACCGCACTTTTACGTCAAATGGGCACCGGTTTATTGGTGACAGATATCATGGGGCAAGGCGTAAATATTGTGACGGGGGATTATTCCCGTGGCGCAGCAGGCTTCTGGGTGGAGAATGGCGAGATCCAATATCCAGTTGCTGAAATTACGATTGCTGGTCAATTGCAGGATATGTTAAAAAATATTGTGGCAGTAGCAGATGATATTGAACATCGTTCCAATATTCAAACCGGTTCAATCTTGTTAGATAAGATGAAAATTTCAGGAAATTAATAAATTTTTTAAAATGATAATAATTCTTATTGACATGTAATTTCTTTCTGCTACTATACGCACATCTGTTTAGCAGCGATTGCAGATTGCTCCAACAGGTAGAGTAGAAAGTAAATTCGTTAGGGTTAAAAAGGCTGAAGGTTTAAACTTCAGCCTTTTTTATTGTAGAATACGCAAACGATTAAATTAAAAAGGAAAGACCATGAAAAAACACCACGTCGATATTTTAATTTCAGAAGCGGATGTTCGTAGCCGCATTACTGAACTTGGCGCAGAAATTACGCATTTTTATCAACAACAAGCCATTGATAAACTGATTGTTGTTGGGCTTTTACGTGGTTCATTTATGTTCATGGCCGATCTCGTGCGTGAATTAAAATTACCGGTAGAAGTGGAGTTTATGACAACTTCAAGCTATGGTTGCGGAATGACAAGTAATCACGATGTGAAAATTACGAAAGATCTTGAAGGCGATATTCGCAATGAACACGTGCTGATTGTTGAGGACATTATTGATACAGGTTATACCCTCGAAAAAGTGCGCAGCATTTTAAATTTACGCGATCCTGCAAGCTTGGCGATTTGTACCTTATTAGATAAACCTTCTCGCCGAGAAGTGGAAGTACCGGTTGAATGGATTGGTTTTTCTATTCCGGATGAATTTGTTGTCGGCTATGGTATTGATTACGCTCAACGTTATCGTAATCTAGGCTATATTGGCAAAGTGGTTATAGACGAATAATTTAGTCATATTTTAAACATAAAAGTGCGGTCAGATTTTCAAGCAAATTGCTTTTAAAATCTGACCGCCTTTTTAATGCTTGTTAACGATTAATCCTTGCGCGGTGGCCAATATACGTCTTCTTTTTTGACGATACCGCGTTTGAGAATATCGGCAGCAAGGGCGGCGGTGTCAGGTGGATTTTGGTAGAACGCTGCGTCTTCCTTGCTCATCGCAGAGTAGATGCCTTTCCAGTGGGTTTTGGCGGGTGGCAGGGGCAGGACTTCGTCTAGGCGTGGGAAGGTGTAGAAGGGGTTGCCGCTTTTGGTATCTGTGCCTGTAAGTGCTGTATACAACTCGTTGTAAGCTGTTTCACGGACAGGATCAGTTAGGGTGGAGGCGAATTCCTTCATATAGGCTTTCGTTTTACCATAAACGTGACTCAAACGTGAAGCCGATTCTCCCCCACTTTCTCCTCCATAGCGCACTGCATTGTGCATTAACCGCAAGGATTCTTTCTGATCACCATCAATGGCTTTAAACGAAGATAATTCCTTCATTGCCGCTGAAAACCCCTGCTTGGCAGCGCACTCAAACAGCAGTTGAGCGGTTTTTGAATTGTCGAGATTTTTTTCGTAAATCCGTGCCAATTCATACTGCGCCAACGGTACACCCAATTCCACAGCCTTCTGCAGGTAGGCAAGGCCGAGTTCCGGGGTGTAAGGGTAGCCAGCATGGCCTTCATACAAGGCA
>NZ_CAJLNI010000078.1 GCF_905207935.1 uncultured Haemophilus sp. | reverse complement strand
TCAGCGGAATTAAGCGGAGAGTTACGCTTATTTTGTTCGGTAACGGCTTCATATAGCCACTTGCCACAGGTGTTAGCCAAATTTCGTTCTCGTTATCCAAAGGTTGAAATACAACTGACCACCGGTGACCCCGCTTCTGCGGTACAATTCATTCAATCAGAACAAGTAGATCTCGCTTTGGCGGGGAAACCAAATAATCTGCCGGCTGGGTTGGAGTTTTATAAAATTGATGATATTTCCCTTTCATTAATTGCACCACGAGTCGCTTGTTTAGCCACACAATTATTACAAGAAGAACCCATCAACTGGCAACAGATGCCTTTTATTTTGCCGTTAGATGGAATGGCACGCCAGCGTATTGAACAATGGCTACGTAGCAAACATATTAAACATCCCAAAATTTATGCCACTGTGGCGGGGCACGAAGGTATTGTGCCAATGGTGGCACTTGGTTTCGGATTAGCGATGTTGCCGGATGTGGTGATTGATAATAACCCTATGTCAAAAGACGTGTCTCGTTTAAATTTAGACAATCCCGTTGAGGCGTTTGATTTAGGTGTTTGTGTGCAAAAAAGAAATTTAGCGAATCCCCTAATTCGTGCATTTTGGGAGATGTTAGACTAAAATAATAAGCAGAATTAACCTAAGGATTTATTATGTTAAGAGGCATACTTATTTCACTTTTAGCCTCGCTTTTATTTGGCTATATGTATTATTTTTCCACGCTACTGAAACCGCTCAGTGGCACGGATATTTTCGGCTATCGAATGCTGTTTACATTCCCTTTCGTTGCCCTTTCCGTCATCATGTTTAAACAAAAACAGGTATTGGCAGAGCATTTAAAACGCATCAAAAAACAACCGCTATTTGCTCTTTCCTATATTATTTGTGGTGCATTAATGGGTTATCAAATGTGGCTCTTTTTGTGGGCACCCAATAATGGCAGCTCCTTAAGTGTTTCTTTTGGTTATTTATTGTTACCAATTGTGATGGTAGCTGCGGGGCGGATCATTTTTAAAGAGCGAATTTCAACATTGAAATTCATTGCCGTATTAATTGCGGCAGTAGGAGTGATTTCTAACATCATTTTAAAAGGCGGATTATCTTGGGAGGCCATTGTTATCTGTGTGGGTTACACCACCTACTTCTCGATACGAAAAGCCTTAAAAAATACCGATCTTGGTGCCTTTTGCTTAGAAATGATCGCATTATTGCCGGTTAGTGTTTACTTTGCTCTTCAAACCGATTTTGCCACCGTGCAGGAATCTAATCCTAACATTTGGGGATTATTGGTATTGCTAGGGCTTATTAGTGGCTCTGCATTGATTGCTTACGTGATCGCCAGCAATATGTTGCCGATGAATTTGCTCGGTCTTCTAGGCTATGTTGAAACCATTTTGATGGTGATTATTTCATTTTTAATTGGAGAGGAAATGGATGCGGACAGTTATCCGTTATTCATTTGTTTAGTATTGGCGATGAGCCTAATTATTTTTGATGGCGTGTATAAACAACGCGCAAAGGGAAAAAATCATGTCGTTTAAAGAAATTAGCCCAGAACAAGCTTGGGAAATGGTGCAAAATGGCGCCATGCTTGCAGACATTCGGGATCCACAACGTTTCACCTATTCCCATGCGAAAGGGGCGTTTCATTTAACCAACCAAAGTTTTTTACAATTTGAAGAACAGGTGGATTTCGACTCCCCGATTATCGTGAGTTGTTATCATGGCGTGAGTAGCCGAAATGTGGCGACTTTCCTCGTTGAGCAAGGCTATGAAAATGTGTTTAGCGTCATTGGCGGATTTGATGGTTGGGAAAAAGCTGGTTTACCAATAGAAACGTCTTATTAATATTTTTTTGATTTAAAGTGCGGTGAAATTTACCGCACTTTTTATTTTTTGTCTCGCTATTGCTTATCTACAATCGCTTTCAACATCGTGTAAGATTGGGCTTGCTTTTGTTCATCAAAAATATAGCTCACTGCCATAATTTCATCAAAATGTACCCGTTCACGTAATTGCTTGAGTTGAAAATCCACGCTTTCAGGACTACCGATAAGCGAACAAGCAGTCATTTGTTCCACTACTGCACGCTCTTGGTTGTAAATCGGGATTTCCTCGAAATCGACTGGGCCAAAGTGTGGTTTCTTTTGGGCGTGCATTTGAGTTTTCCAAACATCTTCTTCTGAAGCCATAGGCGGTTGTAAATTTTGTTGTGCGTTAGTCACCACGCTTAAGAAAAATAGTGTTTGTGTTGTCGCCAGTTGTTTCGCTTCTTTATCGGTTTCAGCAACAATCGCGTTCACACCTAAGATGACATAAGGTTCAGCAAGATAGGTAGAAGGTTTGAAGTTTTTGCGGTAAATCTCCACCGCCATTTCCATCATGCGTGGCGCAAAGTGTGAAGCAAAGGCATAAGGCAAGCCAAGCTCTGCCGCAAGATACGCACTTTCGGTGCTAGATCCTAAAATGTAAAACGGTATATTCAAGCCAGCGGAAGGATAAGCCGAAACAGGGTTGGAATCTTTAAAGTAACCGCGAAGTTCTGCAATTTCCGCAGGGAAATCCAGACTGTTTCGTCCACGACGAAGTGCTGCAGCCGTTTGCATATCAGTTCCTGGTGCACGGCCTAAACCGAGTTCAACACGGTTTGGATAAAGCGTCTCCAGTGTGCCATATTGCTCAGCTACTACATACGGCGAATGATTCGGTAACATCACACCACCTGACCCCACGCGCAAAGTTTTCGTATTGGCTAGCGTATGTTGAATTAAAAGTGCGGTCGCTGAACTCACCAAATTTTTCATATTATGATGCTCAGCAATCCAATAGCGTTCAATGCCGATATTTTCAGCATGTTTTGCAAGACTTACCATAGACTCAACGGCTTGCAAATAAGTTTGTCCTTCTCGAACAGGGGCGAGATTAAGAATAGAGAGCTTCATTTTATTTCCTCATGATTGATTTGTTGAGCGTCATTATACACGTTTTTTTCTGGCAGAAACATCGATAAAATTGGAATAGACAGTTCCGATAAAAGGAAAAATATTGCAAAATAGGCACAAATTCAGATGTATTCGAAAAAATGATTGTATTTAATAATATTTCCCTAAAGCGCGGGCAAACCGAATTGCTCGAAAATGCCACGGCAACCATCAATCCGAAACAAAAAGTCGGCTTGGTGGGGAAGAATGGTTGCGGTAAGTCTTCTCTTTTTGCCCTATTAAAAAAAGAATTAACGCCAGAGGGCGGCGAAGTCACTTATCCATCCAACTGGCGGGTATCTTGGGTGAATCAAGAAACGCCGGCATTGGATATTCCCGCCATTGATTATGTGATTCAAGGGGATCGCGAATATTGCCGTTTGCAGCAGGAACTTAATGAAGCCAATGAACGTAATGATGGCCATGCGATTGCGCGCATTCACGGGCAATTAGAAACCTTGGATGCTTGGACAATTCAATCTCGCGCAGCTTCCTTATTGCATGGTTTAGGTTTTAACCAAGAAGAAATCGCTCAACCAGTGAAATCCTTCTCTGGTGGTTGGCGAATGCGCTTGAATTTGGCGCAAGCATTGCTTTGTCCATCGGATTTATTATTACTGGATGAGCCGACCAACCATTTGGATTTGGATGCGGTTATTTGGTTAGAACGTTGGTTAGTGCAATATCAAGGCACCTTGGTATTAATTTCCCACGACCGTGATTTTCTCGATCCGATTGTGACAAAAATCCTCCATATTGAAAATCAGAAGCTCAACGAATACACGGGCGATTATTCTTCCTTTGAAGTGCAACGAGCAACCAAATTGGCACAACAAATAGCGATGTATCGTCAGCAACAACAAAAAATCTCTCATTTACAAAAATATATCGACCGCTTTAAAGCCAAAGCGACCAAAGCTAAACAAGCACAAAGCCGTATGAAAGCCTTAGAGCGCATGGAACTGATTGCACCGGCTTATGTGGATAATCCTTTTACTTTTGAATTCCGTCCACCACTATCCTTGCCGAATCCTTTAGTGATGATTGAGCAGGCGAGCGCAGGTTATGGCAGCGGCGAAAGTGCGGTAGAAATTTTAAGTAAAATTAAGCTGAATTTAGTACCGGGTTCACGCATTGGTTTACTCGGGAAAAATGGTGCAGGTAAATCAACCTTAATCAAATTGTTAGCCGGTGAGCTCACCGCTCTTTCTGGTACAGTACAATTAGCTAAAGGCGTGCAACTCGGTTATTTTGCTCAGCATCAGCTTGATACGCTACGTGCAGACGAATCCGCTCTCTGGCACATGCAGAAACTCGCACCAGAGCAAACGGAGCAACAGGTACGGGATTATCTTGGGAGTTTTGCATTCCATGGCGACAAAGTTAATCAAGCAGTGAAAGCCTTTTCCGGTGGGGAAAAAGCTCGTTTGGTACTTGCGCTAATTGTTTGGCAACGTCCAAACTTATTACTGCTCGATGAACCAACTAACCATTTGGATTTGGATATGCGTCAGGCGTTAACTGAAGCGCTAGTGGATTACGAGGGCTCTTTGGTGGTGGTTTCTCACGATCGCCACTTACTACGTAATACCGTGGAAGAATTCTATTTGGTACACGATAAAAAAGTGGAAGAATTCAAAGGCGATTTAGAGGATTATCAAAAGTGGCTGAATGAACAAAATAGCGCACCAGAAAATAAATCCTCGGAGAAAAATGACGACAATGAAAATTCCATGCAAAACCGCAAGGAACAAAAACGTCGTGAGGCCGAACTTCGCCAACAAACCGCACCTCTTCGTAAACAAATCTCTCAATTGGAGGAAAAAATGAATAAACATGCCTCCAAACTTGCGGAGATTGAAAACCAATTGGCTGATTCCGAGCTATACAGTGCGGAAAATAAAGAAAGATTGACCGCACTTTTGGCACAGCAAGTAGAGGTGAAGAAAGCATTGGAAGAAGTCGAAATGGATTGGTTAGCGGCCCAGGAAGAATTGGAAGTAATGCTACAAGCATAGGGACAGCGTATGAGTCAAAGTCTTTTCCAACACACAAAACACGAAGAATATTGCCCACAATGCGGCTCGCCTTTACAAATTAAACAGGGTAAAAAAGGACTGTTTTTAGGTTGTTCGGCATATCCTGCCTGTGATTATTTGCGTCCTTTGCATAAGGTGGAATATAAGGTGTTGAAAGAGCTTGATGAAACCTGTCCGCAATGTAGCAACCCACTCCAACTCAAACAAGGGGCCTTTGGCATGTTTATTGGCTGTAGCCATTATCCCGATTGTGATTTTGTGGTGCATGAGCAACAGGATGAAGAACAATCCATTGACTGCCCAGAGTGCCATAAAGGGCATTTAGTTGCTCGTCGCGGACGACAAGGGAAAATCTTTTATGGCTGCGATAACTTTCCCCATTGCAAATTTTCCTTGCCCGCAAAACCCTATGTTATGCCTTGTCCACAATGCCATTTTCCACTAGCACTATTAAAAAGTGAAAATGCTGAACACCAAGTGTGGCAATGTGCAAATAAAAGCTGTCGACATATTTTTGAGAACGAAAAATGAATGTACAACAAATTGCCACCCGTTTAATGCAAGATGAAGTGGTTGCCTATCCTACTGAGGCGGTATTCGGTTTGGGCTGTAATCCGCTAAGTGAAAGTGCGGTCAGAAAATTACTTAATTTAAAACAACGTCCGATTGAAAAAGGTCTCATTTTAGTCGCGCCGAGCTTGCATTTTTTGCAGCCATTTATCGATTTTTCCCACTTGTCGGACGAACAGCTTGTACGCTTACAGGCACAATATGAACATCCAATCACCTGGGTGGTGCCGGCTAAGACAGAGGTTCCACATTTTCTGACGGGGCAATTTAATAGCATTGCGGTGCGTTTATGTACTCATCCTGCCGTCAAAGCCTTGTGTGAAAAAACAGGTTTTGCCCTCACCTCGACCAGCGCGAACTTAACCGGTCAATCACCTTGCCGCAGCGCAGATGCCGTGCGTTCCCAATTTGGGGAAGATTTCCCCGTACTCGATGACGCGGTCGGCCAAGCACAAAATCCATCAGAAATTCGTGATTTGCTCACAAACCAACTTTTCAGACAAGGATAAGATATGCAGCACTATGCCGTTTGGGGTAACCCAATTGCCCAAAGTAAATCCCCAGTGATTCATCGCTTATTTGCCAAGCAAACCCAACAAACGATGGAATATGTTGCCAAATTAGGTGACCTTGAGGATTTTGAGCAGCAATTACAGGCCTTTTTTGCTGAAGGAGCACAAGGTTGCAATATCACTGCACCATTTAAAGAACGCACCTATGCGCTTGCTGAAGAATATAGCGAACGGGCGAAACTGGCAGAAGCCTGTAATACATTAAAAAAATTATCTAACGGAAAACTTTATGCGGATAACACGGACGGCATCGGTTTAGTAACAGATTTACAACGCTTAGGTTGGATTCAGCCTCAACAACGTATTTTGATTTTAGGTGCCGGCGGAGCAACCAAAGGGGTATTACTGCCTTTATTGGAAGCACAACAGCAGATTGTCTTGGCTAATCGCACGCTAGAAAAAGCGCAACAGCTGGCAGGCAAGTTCAAGCCTTATGGCACAATTGAAGCTGTCGCGATGGATGCGATTCCTGCACAAACCTACGATTTAGTGATCAATGCAACTTCGGCCGGATTAAGCGGGCATACCGCTGCCGTTGACAGCTCTATCTTATCATTGGCCCGCGCTTGTTATGACATGCAATATGCCAAAGGCAGCGACACGCCTTTTATTGCCTACTGTAAATCCTTAGGTCTGAATAATGTCAGCGATGGTTTTGGTATGTTGGTGGCACAAGCTGCCCATTCATTCCATTTGTGGTGCGGGGTAATGCCTGATTTTATTGCTATCTATGAACAGCTTAAAAAGGATATGGTATGAGTACAAATACGAGATGCCCTTGGGTGGGCAAACTTCCGATTTATATTGATTACCATGATAAGGAATGGGGCAAGCCACAATTGGACAGCCAAAAACTGTTTGAGAAAATCTGTTTAGAAGGACAACAGGCGGGGCTTTCCTGGATTACTGTATTGAAAAAACGTGAAGCCTATCGGGCTGCATTCCATCAATTTGATCCTATTAAAGTTGCGCAAATGACCGAACAGGATATTGATCGTTGCATGGAAAATACCGGGCTTATTCGCCATCGGGCAAAACTGGAAGCCATTGTGAAAAATGCCAAAGCCTATCTAGCCATGGAAAAGTGCGGTGAAAATTTCAGTGATTTTGTGTGGTCGTTTGTGAATCATCAACCGATTATTAATGATGTCCCCGATATTTCTGTGGTGCCCGCTAGAACTGAAATCTCAAAAGCAATGTCAAAAGCGTTGAAGAAACGTGGTTTTGTCTTTGTTGGGGAAACCACATGTTATGCCTTTATGCAATCTATGGGGTTAGTTAACGACCATATAAATGGCTGTTGTTGTAAATGATATTCCAGTATAATCCCCCTAGTTTCATCTGAATAAGAACTGAATTATGAATAAAAAATATACCTTAATTTCAATCTCAATTCTGACCGCATTTTATAGTCAACAAAGTTTGGCCGATCTGCATGCTCAATGCTTACTCGGCGTGCCTCACTTTACTGGGGAAGTCGTGAAAGGTGATGTTAATAATTTACCGGTTTATATTGAAGCAGATAAAGCAGAGATTAATCAGCCAACTCAGGCGATTTATCAAGGCAATGTGGATTTGAAACAAGGAAACCGCCATTTGGTAGGGAATTCAGTTGAAGTCAAACAAACAGGTGAGGGCAACCAAACTCAACGATGGGCTTATTTGCGAGGCGGATTTGATTACAAAGATAATCAAATTAATCTATTAGGTAATGATGCGAGTTTTAATTTAGATAGCAAAAACGGTAACGTAACCGATGCAGACTACCAACTTGTAGGGCGTCAAGGTCGTGGTAAAGCTCAGGAAATTGAGTTAGGTGATAATTACCGCTTAATGAAAAACGCGACATTTACCTCTTGTTTACCCGATGATAATGCTTGGGCGGTAGATGCCTCTGAGATTCGTCAGCACATCAAAGAAGAATATGCCGAATTTTGGCATGCACGTTTTAAAGTATTAGGTGTGCCAGTATTCTATACTCCTTATCTACAATTACCGATTGGTGATCGTCGTCGTTCAGGTTTATTAATGCCAACAGTCGGTCATTCTAGCCGTGATGGTTATTGGTATAAACAACCAATTTATTGGAACATTGCTCCCAATTACGATGCCACATTTGCACCAAAATATATGTCACGCCGTGGCTGGCAATTAAATGGTGAATTCCGTTATTTGACACCAGTTGGTGAAGGTAAACTTGCGGGAGAATATTTAGGACGTGATCGTTATGATGAATATACTAGCGATAGCCGTAAGCGTCATTTATTCTATTGGAATCACAGTTCTTCTTTTCTTGAAAACTGGCGTTTAAATGTTGATTACACCAAAGTCAGTGATAAACAATATTTCACCGATTTTGATTCTGATTATGGTGACAGTACTGATGGTTATGCGAATCAATATGCGCGTATTGCGTACTATCAACCAAACTATAATTTAGCCATTTCAGCACGTCAGTTCCAAATCTTTGACGAAGTAGATATCGGTCCTTATCGCGCCATGCCACAAATCGATTTCAATTATTATAGAAACGATTTAGCGAATGGTTGGTTAGATTTTAAATTATTCTCACAAGCCGCGCGTTTTGATAACGACAGTGCATTAATGCCAACGGCTTGGCGTTTCCATACTGAACCGAGTTTGACGACCGCAATGTCAAATAAATACGGAAATTTGAACATTGAAACCAAACTTTATGCAACGCATTACAATCAGAAGAAAGGATCTTCTTCTGCTGCAGAAGAGGTACAAAAATCCGTAAATCGTGTATTGCCACAATTAAAAGTAGACTTACAAACGGTTTTAGCCACCAACAAAACTTTATTTGATGGCTATACACAAACACTGGAACCACACGCACAATACTTATATCGACCATATAAGGATCAAAGCAATATTGGCTCTAAGTTAGTTAATGACTATCTTGGCTTTGGTTATGA
>NZ_CAJLNI010000077.1 GCF_905207935.1 uncultured Haemophilus sp. | reverse complement strand
CCGCACTTTGTTGAAAGAAGTATTAGGTGAACGACAAGCGCGTTTTGATAAACAAGGCGATCGCTTCTATGATTTGATTTCCGCTTTACATAAATCCATTCGAGGCTCAGCAGCCGATGCTGCACTTTATTGGTATGCACGAATTATCACTGCAGGTGGCGATCCCCTTTATGTTGCACGACGTTTATTAGCGATTGCCTCAGAAGATGTGGGGAATGCCGATCCTCGCGCAATGCAAGTTGCACTAGCGGCTTGGGATTGTTTTACGAGAGTGGGCGCTTATGAAGGAGAGCGAGCCATTGCTCAAGCCATTATTTATTTGGCCGTAGCGCCGAAGAGTAATGCGGTTTACAACGCATTTAATGCAGCCAAACAACATGCAAAAGATTTTCCTGATTTTGATGTGCCACCTCATTTACGTAATGCGCCAACGGCTTTAATGAAAGAATTAGGTTATGGCGCTGAATATCGTTATGCACATGATGAACCTAATGCTTATGCTGCTGGAGAAAATTACTTCCCACCAGAACTGAAAGATACTCAATATTATTTCCCAACTAACCGTGGTATGGAAATTCAAATTAAAGAAAAGCTTGAGCGTTTACAAGAGCAAGATAAAAACGCGGCAAAAAAACGTTATAAATAGTTTTTTAAAACGTTAAATATAAAAAGTGCGGTCAAATTGACCGCACTTTTTGTTATTTCTTAAAAGCGTATTATTTTGCTGCTTTTAACTCTTGGTAATACTGTTCATAGTATTGGATTGCATCACCTACATCATCTTGCCAGTAGCTTTTTTGAAGAATTTCTGCTGGTGGATAAATAGATGGATCTTCAGTGATTTCTTTTGGAAGCACTTTTTTCGCTTCAAGGTTAGCTGTTGGGTAACCGATCGCTAAAGTCAATTTTTCCGCCGCTTTTGCACCTAGCAAGTAGTTAATTAACTTGTGTGCGCCATCTGGGTTTTTAGAGGTTTTAGGAATCGCTAAAGTATCAACCCAAAGAACAGGACCTTCTTTTGGGAACACCATATTTAATGGCGCTTGTTCTTTTTTCGCGATACGTACAGAACCATTCCATAACTGACCTAATTCTACTTCACCAGAGATGAAAGAGTTTGCTGGGTTATCTGAATTGAAAGAAAGTACGTTTGGACGTAGTTTTAACAACTCTTCGTAAGCTTGTTTAATAATTGCAGGATCTTTGGTGTTTGGATCTTGACCAATTTTTAATAACGCAATATTGAATACTTCACGCGCATCATCCAATAATTGGATTTTGTTTGCGTATTCTGGTTTCCAGAAATCACCCCAAGAAGTGAAATCAGAACCTTTATAGGTATTAGTATTAAATGCAATACCTGGTGCACCTAACAATTGAGGAAGCGAGTATTTATTGCCTTTATCATAAGGTTTGTTGAGCCAATCAGGGTCTAATTCTTTGATAACAGGTAATTTACTGTGATCTAATTCTTGTAGCATGCCTTCGCGTCCCATTTTAGATACGAAGTAGTTAGATGGTGCAATCACATCATAACCACCAGCATCACCTTGGGTTTTCATTTTGGCATACATTGTCTCGTTTGATTCAAGACTTGCTACGATAACTTTGATACCAGTTTCTTTTGTGAAATCATCTAAAAGACCATCTGGTACATATTCAGTCCAAGTATATAAGTACACAGTATCATTTGCTGGAGCCTGTGCTTTTGTTGCATCAGACTTGGCTTCTTTGTCGTTACAAGCAGTTAATGTAGCGGCAACTAAACCGGCAGTAAGCAAACCTGCAAATTTTTTCATTTTTGTTTGTTCTCCGTAAAAGAGGGGTAAAAAACCACCTGCATTAATGCAGGTATAAAAAAACGCCTTGATTGTGCGTCAAGGCGTATTCTATTTGATCTTAAAAGATTTGTGAAACCTTTTTATATCAATGTTTAATGATTATTTTTGCGTGTTACTAATTGGCTTAAAATTACTAATCCTAATGAAAGCACGATCATAATCGTTGCTAACGCGTTTACTTCTGGTGTTACCCCTGTTTTTACAAGAGAGAAGATACGCAATGGTAGGATTTCATAGCTTACACCACTTACGAAAGAGGATACAACAACATCATCTAATGAAATAGTAAAGCTTAATAACCAACCTGATACTACCGCAGGTAAAGCAAGTGGTAGGATAATTTTACGTAAAATAGTGACTTCGCTAGCACCTAAATCTTTCGCTGCTTCAAGCATTCTTGCATCAAAGCCATTTAAGCGAGAGAAAATTGTCACGGTAACATAAGGTAGACAGAATGTTACGTGCGCCAATAGTAATGACCAGAAGCCTAACGAAATCCCTACAACCATGAATAAAGCTAGTAAAGAAACCGCCATAACGATATCTGGTGACATCATGACGATAAATAACATACCACTTACCGCTTGTTTACCGCGGAAACGATAGCGGTAAAGTGCGATAGCAGTTAAACCACCCACAATAGTCGCTAATGTTGCAGCAAAGAAAGCGATAGTGACAGAGTGGAACGCAGCTTGGATTAAGGTATCGTTATTAAATAAACGCTCATACCAGTTCCAACTAAAGCCTTTCCAACTTAAACCATAACGGTCTTCGTTAAAGGAGTTAGTCACCAAGATAATAATTGGGATATACAAATAAGCGTATACCACAAACATAAAAATATTACGTAGTAAACGACTCATTATTCTAACTCCACTTTCTTATTCAACAATTTATTTGCACGATAGTAAACGAAAATCAACAATGCCATTAAGATGGTTAAACCGATACTGATTGCCGAACCGAATGGCCAGTTACGGGAAATTAAGAATTCACTCTTAATCACGTTACCAACTAATAATACTTTCGCACCACCAAGTAAGTCTGCTACATAGAACATCCCCATTGCTGGTAGTAATACTAATAAACAACCTGCAACAATACCTGGCATGGTTAGTGGCAAAATAACGCGGAAAAAACGTTGAACAGCATTAGCACCTAAGTCTCTTGCCGCTTCTAATAAACGTCCGTCTAATTTTTCAATAGCAGAGTAGAGCGGTAGAATCATAAATGGTAAAAGGAGATACACTAAACCAATGATTACAGCTACTTCGGTATTTAAAATACGAATAGGCTCACTCAAAATGCCCATATCCATTAACATGGTATTTAACACACCTTTCACACCAAGGAATACTTTCATCCCATAGATACGAATAAGTGAGTTTGTCCAGAATGGTAATACCACGAGGAACAACAAAAATGGACGATATTTTGGATTAATTTTGCTGACCATAAAGGCAAATGGATAGCCAATGAGTAAGCAAATAATCGTCGCGATGCCAGACATATACAATGAGTTCCACACTACCTGCGCATAAAGTGGATTAAACAGGTTCGTGTAGTTATCTAAAGTAAATGGCAAAGCATAAAAGTCGCTACCATCTCGGGTTAAAAAACTTACGGTTAAAACCAATAAGTTTGGAATTAGCACAAAGAAGATTAACCAACTGAAGATAATTGCAACAGTAATTTTCTGGAATTTATTATTGATTATCTTCATCGTTGAGTACAACCTCCCAACCTTCGTGCCATGTAATACCTACACGTTGACCAACGCTGTGATCCATATGTGGGTCATCTTCGTTAAAGAATTCACTCACTAATACGCGTTTACCGTTGTGATCAAATTCTACTGTAGACTCAAGTGTCATCCCTTTATAGGTACGATCCACAATACGGCCAATAATTGCATTTGAGTGTTCATTTTCGTCAAGCTCCTCAATCACAATATCTTCTGGGCGTAATAATACTTGCAATTTTTGACCTTTTTCAGCAGAGATACTGGTGTGAATATCACATACACGACCTTCTACGTTAGCAAGTAGCTCATCGTCAGATTTACGTTCAATCACAGTGGCATCAAATACGTTGATTTCACCGATGAAGCGAGCGACGAATAAGTTGGCTGGATCTTCATAGATTTCACGTGGTGAACCATCTTGTGCAATTTTACCTTTACGTAATAAGACGATACGGTCAGACATGGTGATCGCTTCTTCTTGATCATGGGTAACGAAAATAAAGGTAATACCAAGTTGACGCTGTAATTGTTTAAGTTCATTTTGCATTTGTTTACGTAACTTATAATCCAGCGCAGATAAAGATTCATCAAGTAGCAACACTTTTGGCTTATTCACAACAGCACGAGCAATCGCGATACGTTGTTGCTGACCACCAGAAAGTTGAGCTGGTTTACGATCGGCCATTTCTTCTAATTGCACCATACGCAATGCATCCAGAACGCGAGGTTTAATTTCACTTTCTGCCACTTTTTGCATACGCAAACCAAAAGCCACGTTATCAAAAATAGTCATATGCGGGAATAACGCATAACTTTGGAATACGGTGTTAATGTGGCGTTTTTCTGCCGGAACATTAGTAATATCTTCACCGTCCAAAATAATATGACCTTCATCTAACTCTTCTAAACCCGCTAATAAACGCAATACTGTAGTTTTACCACAGCCGGATGGGCCAAGAATTGTGACGAATTCACCGTTATTAATGGTTAGATTAAAATCATTAATAATTGTGTTAGAACCATAGGATTTTTTGATTGAACGAAGCTCAATAATAGGCTTTTGAACCAGATTTTCCACTAGCTTTGGTTTTCTCCCTAATTTCACCAATTTAATCGGTACTGAGTAGAAATGAACCTGCAAAAATGATGCAGGGGCGACATAAAATTGAAACGCTATGATATAGCGAATTGTTAATGATGAAAAGGATTTAATCACGTTTTTAGGAAAAATTTTATTGAAATACTGACCGCACTTTTTTCAGAAAATTTTATAACTCTCCACTTTCTTGTTATATATCAAGAACTGTAACGAATTTTGGGATTAGACTAACGCTGATATAAAGGAGAATTTTAAAATGGAAGAACATTATAATGAATTATTACAGCGATTTTTAACTTATGTCGCATTTGATACGCAATCTAAATCGTCTGCAAAACATTCGCCAAGTTCAGCAGGGCAAATGAAGTTAGCTTTGCACTTACAGAAAGAATTGATTGAACTTGGTTTACAAGCTGTCAATGTGACTAAGCATGCCGTTGTCACAGCTTATTTACCCTCAAATCATCCCGAGTTAATACAGACCATAGGTTTTATTTCCCACCTTGATACCTCACCACAATGCAGCGGTAAAAATGTTCAACCTGAAGTGATTGAAAATTATCGGGGAGGAGATATTGCATTAGGTTTAGGGGAAGAGTTTATTAGTCCTGTGTATTATCCATTTTTACATCAGCTTATTGGCAAAACCTTGATTGTGACAGATGGAACCACTTTACTTGGTGCAGATAATAAGGCCGGAATCGCAGAAATTATGACCGCACTTTCTGTCTTGCAACGGGAAAATATACCACATTGTAATATTCGGGTTGCATTTACGCCTGATGAAGAAATTGGCTTAGGAATGCATTATTTCCCATTGGAGGATTTTCCTTGTGATTGGGCATATACCATAGATGGTGGAGAAGTGGGTGAGTTAGAGTATGAGAACTTTAATGCCGCGACGGCAAAAATTACCTTTAAAGGTCGGAGCATTCATCCTGGTTATGCTAAAAACAAATTAGTGAATGCGCTTACGTTAGCTTGTGAGTTTCAACAAGGTTTTCCAAAAGATGATGTCCCTGAAAAAACATCGGGTAAAGAGGGTTTTTTCCATTTAGATGATTTTAAAGGGGATATTGAGAAAGTTGAGCTACATTATCTCATCCGAGATTTTGACCAAGCTAAATTTGAGCAACGTAAAGCGTTTATTTATCAACTTGTAGAAAAATTTAATAGAGAGAAAAGCCTGAAAGACCCCGTGGAATGTGTCATTGAAGACAGTTATAAAAATATGTATGACACAGTCAAAAATGTTCCACAGGCGATTAAACTTGCTGATGCAGCAATGAAAGCTTGCGGTATTACACCAAATCACAAACCAATACGGGGTGGAACCGATGGCGCATTTTTAGCGGAAAAAGGATTAGCTTGTCCAAATATCTTTACTGGTGGCTATAATTTCCATAGTAAACATGAATTAGTGACCCTTGAAGGGATGGAAAAAGCCGTCGAAGTGGTTATAAAAATAGCAAACTGTAAAGATTTGTAAATTAGTGTAAAGAAAAAGCTTGCATTTGTCAGAATATGTCAATATAATCGTTAGCGTTTTATCGAGATTCCTTTGATAAAGCTAAACTTTAGAGATTTTATTCATAAATTCCTTTTTGGTGCTCCTAAGAAATTAGGAGCTTTTTTTTACCCCAAATTCAGATCTTTACTTCAAAAACGGATTGCTTCGTTTTTCTTGTCCAATAGTTGTGTAAGGACCATGTCCTGCAATAACAACCATATCATCGTTCAATGTAAATAATTTATTTTTGATTGATGAGATCAATGTGTCGAAATCCCCACGAGGGAAGTCTGTACGACCAATACTGTTTTGGAAAAGGACATCGCCAGTAAAAGCAATATTTTTTTCATATTCAATGAAACCAATGTGGCCAGGTGTATGACCAGGAAGATGCAGAATTTCAAAGGTAAATTTGCCAATTTGAATTTTTTCACCTTCTTGATTAAACCAGCGATCGGGTGTAAATGCAGAAATATAAGGCAAACCAAACTGCTGAGATTGCTGTGGTAGACTTTCAAAAAGGAAACGATCTTCTTCCTGTGAGCCCCAAATTTCAATGTTAAAATGATCGCGAATCGCTTCAGCAGCCCCTACATGATCAAGATGGCCATGCGTTAATAAGACTGCTTTGAGGTTTAATTCTAATTCCTCAATGCGTTGAATAAGCTTTTCCGCATTGCCACCAGGATCGATAATTGCCGCATTTTTTTTATCATCCCAAATAAGAGAGCAATTTTGCTGAAAGGCTGTAACTGGAATAATTTCAATATTCATCTTTTTTCCTTATCTTGATAACAAAAAACCGCACTAAAGTGCGGTCTAAAATTAAACTGTTTTTTATGCACCACGCCATGTTCTTACAGGGCCAGTATCCACGTGAATAAAATTACTATACGGATAATATCCTACACCACCGCTATCAAGATTTTCGGCTGCTTGGCGTAATCTTGCTAAAGGTACACCAGGGATTTTAAAATCAATCGCTTGGCCTTTAATGTGATAGCTGTTGCTTGCTACGTCACGGCTTTGTCTACGACGCATGGCATTTGTCGCAGCACTACGATAGCCACAAATCACATCAATTTGCGCAGTGCGTAAGCCTAAATTACTTTGTAAATGATAAAACTTCATGAAGAGATTCGGATCCATTCGTCGTACTTGGTCAGTACGGCGATCTCTCATGAAGTAATCAAGTTTACCAAGTAGTGAACGATTAAATCCAGTCGTTGCAGAGAACTCACCGCTTAATCGTTCATTGGTGTTGACATTATAGAAGCTGAGAATGCGAGGTTTAGGGGTAGAGACCATAGCCAACACCGTACTCGGCATCATGCTTGCGCCTAAAATAATGCCGCCTAATGAAAGCCATTTACGACGATTTTTGTCAATGTTACCCATTTTTTTAGTCTCTTTTATTACCCATCTCTCACCCTAGACAATTTTTTCTTTAAAAAGTTCTAGTGTGAACATTGTTTAAAGATATTTTTTTACAACTGCCCAGTCAATACCATTAAAAGTCGCGGCATCGTCGTATTTATAAATATCCGGTAAAACTTGTGTTTGGCCGTTTTCAACCCATGCAGTCACATAATACAAGAATACAGGATCATTTGTACGAATGCTCGCAGACGTTGTTTTCTTACTTTCTAAAACGTTACGTTTTTTATCTTCTGACCAGCCAGCTTCTTGTAACAGAATAGAGGCAAGTTGATCGGATTTTTCTACACGCACACAACCTGAGCTTAATGCACGGTCTTTTTTGCTGAATAAGCTATGATTTGGTGTATCGTGAAGATAAATCGCATCAGAGCTTGGCATATTAAATTTATAGTTACCTAATGCACTGTCACCAGCTGCTTGACGGATACGATACGGGAATTTATCACCAATACTACTCCAATTAATCGAGTAAGGATCAATAGTGTTACCTTTGCTATCTAAAATAGAGTAGTTGTGTGCTGCTGCATAGCCAGGGTCACGTTTTAATTTCGGTAAAATATCTTCATTAATTAAGCGTGTAGGGGCATTCCAAGGCGGATTAACAACCACATTGCTCAAACGGCTGTACATTACTGGTGTACGACGTTCATTTTTCCCTACAATAACGCGAGATTCTAAAATTGCTTTACCATCACGATAATATTTCAATTGATAGCTTGGAATATTAACGAAAATCCCATTTTCAAAATCTGGAATAACACGTAAACGTTGTGCATTAAGGGCAAGTTTTTTACCCATTGCAGAAATACCTGAAGCTGAAATCATTGATGGGAGTGCTTGTACGGTTTCACGGTATAAACGATTATGATTGGATAATCCATTCACAAAGTCAGAAACAGCATTGTTTTTAACCGCACTTTGCCATTGGTCAATAATTTCTTGATTTGGTAATTCTGGTTTATAAGCATTCGTTGCGTATAACCAACGTTGTGCTTGTTGATTTACGTTCTTGCTGTAATACAAGTAATCAAGGAAAGCATCACTTAACAACACATCGTAGGTAAGGCCGCCAGTTTTTTCAGCGTTATGTAAATTGATTAATGATTGCGCCGAACGTTTAGAAATACCAGACGCTACCATGGCCGCATATTCGCGTAGGAATTGTTTTTCCGCAGTCTTATCTTTCCACATTAGGTCATATTTATTATCAGCATATAATTTTGCCAAAATTGGTTTGAACTGTAGATTCTGTTCGCCAATTTCATGAGTTAATGACATCTCTAGCATGGTTTGCTTTTCAGCTGCTAGGCGAGCTTGGTCTTCTTTGATTTCCGCTTCAAGTTTTGCACGCTCTTCAGGGCTTAATTTAGACATATCAACGCCTTTATTTTCGGCTTGTTGAGGTTGCCCAACTGTTTTTGCCCAGTCTGCTAACGCACAACCTGACGTCATCATTGATAATGATAAGACTAATGCGCTTAATTTCATTG
>NZ_CAJLNI010000076.1 GCF_905207935.1 uncultured Haemophilus sp. | reverse complement strand
CGGTTACAAAAGCTTAAAATTGAACAAAAAATTTTTGAGATTATACAGGATTTTTTCTCAATCTTGAAAATCTTCTTGCAAATTGACCGCACTTTTTAAATTTAAAATATCCTTAACTTAAATAAGGAAATATATTTCCTAATGATCGAAGAATATTCAGACAAAATTTACAATTCTTTACAAAATAACCATGGTAATTTACTTTCCTATAAAAAAAAAGCAATCTATAATCCCTCACATAGGTACGCAATCGTTTCCTGAATAATGTGAAATGATATTTGTAGTGCAGAATAAACATTACAAATCATATGGTTATATCCATTTTTTAGCGAATCCTATATTATTTATATATTTTACACCACTCTAATGAAATTCTTTTATTGCATCTTTATGTAATTAAAGAAAAAACTCAACCGAGGATATTATGAAAAACTTTAAAATCAGTGCAATCACAGCATTAGTCGTAGGATTAAATGTAGCAACAGCTCATGCGGAAAGAATCGCAGATCCTCATAAGACTAATCCAAACGTACTCTATTCGGGCACTTCAGAATTCAAAAATTATGCAGACAAAACTAATGTAATTGAACCTAGCCATACAGTTATCGGTCAAAGCAACGAGGTATATTCAGTGCCTGTATCAGGCAACCCAAATGAAGATCAAGGATCTAGTTCTGCATTCGGTAACCAAAATACGGTCAAAGGTAAACACGCTGACGCTTTTGGTGATGGTAATGATGCGTATGGTAAACAAACTCAAAGCTTTGGAGACAACAATAAAGTTTATGCAGATGGATCTATTGGATATGGCATCAATAATAAAATTGGTGCACAACCGGCTGATGGCGCTCCTAAAAAAGATCGAGAAGCAGATGCGAATACAAATTCCGTTTCTGTGTTTGGTGCAAATAATGCAGTGGTTGGAAAGAATATCCTTGCTTTAGGTAAAGATAATAAAATTACAGATACTTCAACAACAAATGCAACGGTTATTGGATTTGGCTCAACAGCAAGTGCAGCTAATGCAACAGCAATTGGTACAGCTGCTAGTGCATTAGCAAACGAAACTGTTGCAATTGGTCAAAAAGCGAATGCGAGTGGTCAAAATAGCAATGCATTTGGATCACAAGCAAATGCGACTGGTACAAGCTCATTAGCTGTAGGTACTGGTTCTGTTGCCTCTAACGATTCAACTGTGGCAATTGGTAACGATTCAACTGTTACAGGCGCTTCTGCTGTTGCTGTTGGTGCATCAGCAACATCTACAGGTAAATGGTCTACTGCACTAGGCGATTCAGCTAATGCTAAAGGCGAAAAAAGCGTAGCCTTATCAAAAGACTCTTATGCAAAAGATGATAACTCTGTTGCCTTAGGCTCTGGCACGATTACTCGTTCAGCAACACAAGAAAATACCGCAACAGTTAACGGTATCACATATAGTGGTTTTGCAGGTAACACGCCTGTAGCCGTAGTTTCTGTTGGTTCAGACAAAACTGAAACTTACACGCCAGCAGATCACTCAACTCCAGGTCGTACAGTAACAATTACGCCACATACACGCCAAATTATTAATGTAGGTGCGGGTGAAATTTCTGCTACTTCTACCGATGCAATTAACGGTTCTCAACTCTATATGGTTGCAGACCAAGTAGGCAAAAACAAAACGCGTATTGATAATATTCGTGTGCGTACATCTGACGTAAAAGTGAAAGCTGGCGATAATATTAATGTAGAAGAAGCTTATGATGATGCTAACCAAGTGAAAACTTATACTGTTAGCACAGCAAAAGACATCAAAGCAGATTCTTATACTGTAAATAATTCAACTGTTCAAATTAATCAAAACGGTATTAATGCAGGTAATCAATACATCACTAATGTTGCGGATCCAAAAGCCCCAACTGATGCAGCAAATAAACGTTATGTTGATAATAAAGTGAACAAAGTTGATCGTAAAACTCGCGCTGGTATTGCTGGCGTTGCTGCAATCGCTTCTGCGCCATCTGCACGTAAAGATGGCAAGAGCATGGTATCAACCGGGGTTGCTCATCACCGCGGCGAAAGCGCAATTGCAATTAAAGCGTCTCGTAACTCAGATAATGGTCACTGGTCAACCAATGTAAATGGTGCTGCAGATACTCGCGGTCAATTTACTGTGGGTGCGGGTGTTGGTTACGAATGGTAATCTGACTTAAACTAAAAACCAAAGAGCCACAAAATCGTGGCTCTTTTTTTCTTCTCAAAACAATCAAAAATTTGACCGCACTTATTACAATAGATATCGCCAAACGAATGCACTAACTAAAATAATCAGCATGATAATAATTTGTATTAAACGTTTTTTGGTTAATTTTTCTGCAGCCATATTGATTTGCTCTTCGATAACTTCTGAAATTGACTATTTAGTGGTAGAATAATTGCGTTAGATCAATTTTACACTATATTTATCGATTTGAGGAATAAATGAAGAATTTCGTTTCAGAAACCAAATCAGGACGCAGAGTTCAATCAGGTGGTTGTGCAATTCATTGTCAGGATTGCAGTATTAGTCAACTTTGTATCCCTTTCACATTGAACGAACATGAGCTCGATCAGCTTGATAATATCATCGAGCGTAAAAAACCCATTCAAAAATCTCAAGTCCTTTTTAAAGCTGGTGATACACTGAATTCCATTTATGCGATTCGTTCCGGTACCATTAAAACTTATACCATTAGCGAAGCCGGTGAAGAACAAATTACCTCTTTCCACTTACCTGGTGATTTAGTGGGCTTTGATGCGATCACAAATATGCAACATCCAAGTTTTGCACAGGCTTTGGAAACCGCCATGGTATGTGAAATTCCATTTGATATCTTAGATGACTTATCTGGAAAAATGCCTAAACTTCGTCAACAAATTATGCGTTTAATGAGTAGTGAAATCAAAAGCGATCAAGAAATGATTTTATTACTGTCTAAAATGAATGCTGAAGAACGTTTAGCGGCATTTATTCACAATCTATCAAAACGTTATTCTGCTCGTGGTTTCTCTGCGAAAGAATTCCGTTTAACCATGACTCGTAGTGATATTGGTAACTATCTTGGTTTAACCGTTGAAACCATCAGTCGTTTACTTGGTCGTTTCCAAAAACTGGGTGTACTCTCTGTTCAAGGTAAATACATTACGATTAATGATATTAATGCCTTGATTGATTTAACCGGTGTACATAAAACCAAAATCCAATTAGCAGAATAAATTAAAAGCGTGAGTTTTCACGCTTTTTTAACATTTGAAACAAAAAAACTTGCACGAGATCACTTTTTTGATAATCGGTTCTTGTCATCGTTTAAAATCTTTTCTATCCTATTGATATCTCATATCTTGGAGGTTTTATGAAATTTAATAATATTCTTGTTGTACTCAATCCTGATAACGAAAAACAATATGCGCTTGCTCGTGCCGTTCGTCTTGTTAAAGAACAGCAAAATGAAACAAAGGTAAAAATCACCACCCTTTTGAGTGTTTATGACTTATCGTATGAGATGTCAGCCCTTCTTTCTTCTGAAGAACGCAGCGAAATGCATAAAACAGCCGTTGAACAACAACGTCAAGCTGTGCAATTTTATTTAGATAAATATGCTGATCCAGAAATTGAATTTGAATCTCACATTGTATGGAGCAGTAATGAAGCAGATACAATTCGTGAAGAAGTTGAAAAAAATCAATATGACCTCGTTGTGAAATATACTAAAGATGAAGAAAGCTTTACTTCATTGATTTTCACACCGGTAGATTGGCAATTGTTACGTAAATGTCCAATCCCTGTATTAATGGTACGTGATGGTGACTGGAAACACCAACGCCGTATTTTAGTCGCTGTTAATGTGTCGGGTGAACAAGAATATCAAGATGAATTCAATCAAGAATTAGTTTCAACAGGCATGAATTTAGCGGAAAACTTAAACCGTGGTAACGTACATTTAGTGGCAGCCTACCCTGTTGCACCAATTAATATGGCGATTGATTTACCTGAATTTAATACTTCAGGTTATGAAAATGGTATTCGTGGTCAACACCTTATCAATATGAAAGCCTTACGTCAAAAATTTGGTATTGATGAAGATCATACCCATGTACGCGAAGGTTTCCCTGAAGAGGTGATTCCTGAAGTGGCGAAAGAAATTGAAGCTGAATTAGTGATTTTAGGCACAGTGGGAAGAACGGGTTTATCTGCAGCGTTACTAGGTAATACAGCTGAACATGTAATTAGTAAATTAAGCTGCAATTTATTAGCCATTAAACCATCTAAAAAATAAGCCTATTTAGCTTTTTATTTAAAACAAGTGCGATCAGAAAAACAATCGTTTTATTGACCGCACTTTTTTGTTAAAAAAATGTGAAGCTCCTCACAAAATCAACTTTTTTCATTCGTCTCATCATTTCTTTTTAGTTATACTCGTCCGCCCTATCGAAGACTTTCTATAAATTGATTTATTGATTAAAAAGGAAAGACAATGAAAAAAACATTAATTGCAGCACTACTTGGCTTCTCTGCGCTCGCGCAAGCTCATGAGGTTTGGGTTGCAACACCGGCACAAATTGCTTCTAATAGCGTTTTAAAAGCTGATTTAGCTTATGGTGACTACCCTTACGTTGAAAAAATTCCTGAAAAACGTCTCGCTATTTTTCCACCGATGGAACTCATCAATCAAGATGGTGAAATGCAAACCTTAGTACAAAAAGGTGAAAACTACCAATATCAATCAGAAAAACCGTTAAAAGACGGTTCATATTGGGTAACAGCTACTTATAAACCAACTTTCTGGTCACAAAATAATGAAGGTTGGAAAATGGATAACTTACAAGGTACACCAAATGCATTCTATTGCGAACAAACTCAAATGTTTGGTAAAGCCTTTACTGTGGTTGGTAAGAAACCATTGAATGCGGATATGGCGATGACACGTATCGGCTTACCACTTGAAATTGTGCCACTCAAAGATCCAAAAACAATTAAAGCGGGTGAAGCTTTCCCTATTCAAATTTTCTATAAAGACCAACCGCTTGCGGGTGAAACAATTATCGCAACGTCTGATACGTTTGTTGTAAAAGATATGGAAGCGGCAACATCTCATCGTGAACCACAAGCGTTTTCAGGTAAAACAGATAGTGAAGGTAAAGTTAACTTTATCCCATTAATTGAAGGTATTTGGAAACTTAAAGTGATTCACAAAGAACCATTTGAAGATCAAAAGGTGTGTCAACAATCAGCAAATTACGCAACGTTAATTCTACCTGTTGGTAAAGCGCGTGCTAAACTGCCACCAAAACCAGAACATCATCACCATTAATCATAAAAAAAGTGCGGTCAAATTTAACCGCACTTTTTTAATATGTTCTTAACGCTGGAGGTTGGTAATGTTCAATAAAGGTTTCGATTTCTTGAAGATTATTCGAGAATAAAATCTTCTCAAAATCACCTTGAGTAAAGAAGCCTTCTTTCACCATATGGCTAAAAAAGGACTTTAGTGAATCAAAATACCCCTTTTCATTAAACAGAATACAAGGATTGTTATTTTTTCCAATTCGCGCCCAAGAAATCACTTCAGCAATTTCTTCTAAAGTGCCAGGTCCGCCAGGCAAAGCGATATAAGCATCGCCAAGCTCAACCATTTTATTTTTTCGCTCAGACATGCTTTCAACAACCACGGTCTTGGTCAAATTAGGATGTGCAACTTCTCTGTCTTGTAAAAATTGAGGAATAATGCCAATTACCTTGCCTTGATGAGCAAGTACAGTATCTGCAACCACGCCCATTAATCCCAATTTTCCGCCACCATAAACTAAAGTATGTTGACCATCAGCAATCCATTTTCCTAATTTTTTTGCGGCAGCCTGATAGGCAGAATCATTACCTAAACTCGCACCGCAATAAACCGTGATGTTCATCCTACTTTTTCCGTTCTACCCATTTCCCATCAATATAATCCACAATCCATTTTGTGGCTTTGCCATTCTTTTCAGATGTCACATATTGATGTTTTTCTTTACGGCTGAACCGGATAATCGCTTCATTGCCCTCAGGGTCTTTTTGTGGCGCATCCGCTAAATAACGTAATTTTTCTGGTAAACGATCACGATAAAGGGCTAATTCAGACACTTTTGCCGGTCGTGTTTCACGTGATTTCGGGAAGTTATGTGCTGACATAAACACGCCACTTGCACCATCACGTAATACAAAATACGCATCAGATTTTTCACATTTCAATTCAGGGAAATGAACCGGCTCTTCTTTTGGCGGTGCAACCTCGCCGTTTTTCAAAATCTTACGGGTGTTATCACAGCTGGTACAGCCCATATATTTACCAAAACGACCGAGTTTTAAGTGCATATCCGCACCACACTTGTCGCATTCTACAATCGGACCATCATAGCCTTTAATTTTGAATTGGCCTTGTTCAACCAAATAACCATCACAATTCGGATTGTTACCACAAATATGTAATTTACGATGTGGGTCGATGATATAGCTATCCATCGCTGTGCCACATTTCGGACAACGTTTACGATCCATTAAGGCTTTGGTCTCAGAAGCCTCATCCAATACGTTTAGTAACTCTGCTTCTGGAATGAGATTAATCGTCGTTTTACAACGCTCTTTTGGTGGTAATGCATAACCAGAACAACCAAGGAAGACACCTGTACTTGCTGTGCGAATCGCCATTTTGCGGCCACAAGTTGGGCAATCAATATCGGTGAGCACAAGGCTATTCGGCTTCATTCCACCTTCTAACTCATCTAATTCAGCCTTAGAAAGTTGGGTAGAAAAATCTTTGAAGAATTGATTTAACTCAGCTTTCCAATTTTTCTCACCGGATGCAATTTGGTCTAGCACGTTTTCCATGTTGGCAGTGAAATCGTAGCTCATCAAATCAGTAAAAGATTGATTTAAGCGATCAGTAACGATTTCACCCATTTTCTCGGCATAGAAACGGCGATTTTCAATGCGCACATAACCACGTTCTTGAATAGTCGAAATAATTGCTGCATAAGTCGAAGGACGACCAATACCACGTTTCTCCAATTCTTTAACCAATGCAGCTTCAGTAAAACGAGCTGGCGGTTTGGTAAAGTGTTGGCTTGGCGAAACCGTTTTTAGTGCTAATGTTTCGTTTAAACTCACAGCCGGTAAAATTTGGTCTTCTGGATTTTTACCTAATTGTGGCAAGACTTTTGTCCAACCATCAAAGCGTAAAATACGGCCTTTGGCTTTCAATTCATAATCGCCAGCCATTACAGTGACTGTTGTACTGTCATATTGTGCAGCCGGCATTTGACAAGCCACAAATTGACGCCAGATTAAATCATACAAACGCACTGCGTCTTTATCCATGCCACTTAAATGATCCGCAAGCAGTTTGACATCAGAAGGACGAATGGCTTCGTGCGCTTCTTGTGCGTTTTCTTTACTCGAATAGAAATTCGGTTTAGCGGGCAAATAATCTTTGCCAAAATGGCTTTCGATATAAGAGCGTGCCATATTTAACGCATCTTGGCTCAAGTTGGTAGAGTCAGTACGCATGTAAGTAATGTAACCGGCTTCGTATAAACGTTGCGCTAACATCATGGTTTTCTTCACCCCAAAACCTAAACGCGTGCTTGCAGTTTGTTGTAAGGTTGAAGTAATAAATGGGGCTCTTGGTTTAGAACCTGTTGGTTTTGTTTCTAAATCTGTGACAACGTAATGTGATTTATTTAAGAAATCGACCGCACTTTGAGCTTCTTTTTCATTTTTCGGCTCAAATTTCTTGCCTTTATATTGCACCACATCCAAACGTAAGTCTTCTTTCTTGCTCGTTTGGGTTAGCGCTTCAATTTCCCAAAACTCTTCCGGTTGGAATGCTTTGATTTCACGTTCACGCTCTACCACCAATTTCACGGCAACAGATTGCACACGTCCGGCAGATAGTCCTCGTGCCACTTTTTTCCATAATAATGGCGACACCATGAAGCCTACCACGCGGTCTAAGAAACGACGGGTTTGCTGAGCATTAACCTGATCCATATTAATGTGTGCAGGATGCTGGAATGCTTTTTCTATCGCTTTCTTCGTAATCTCATTAAATACAACGCGACTAAAACGGCTATCATCACCGCCGATCACTTCGCGTAAATGCCACGCGATAGCCTCTCCTTCTCTATCCAAGTCGGTTGCGAGATAAATATGATCGGATTTTTTAGCAAGGGATTTTAATTCAGCTACCACTTTTTCTTTGCCAGGTAGAATTTGGTAATTGGCTTTCCAATCATGATAAGGGTCAATTCCCATACGTTTCACTAAGGCCGCACGGTCTTTTTCTGCTTTAATTTTGTTTTTTTCTTCCGCACTTAATCCTTTAGTGGAAACTGGTTTAGCTTTCTCGCCTGTGCTACTCCCTGCTGTAGGCAAATCACAAATATGCCCTACGCTGGATTTCACCACATACTGGCTACCTAAATATTTATTGATGGTTTTCGCTTTAGCTGGCGACTCCACAATCACTAAAGATTTGCTCATTTGCTTACCTAAAATATAACTAGAATTCTGTAAAATTGGCGATATACTGCAAACTTACGCCGATAAAATCAAGCTTTTTTTCAAAAAGGATTTATAAATGGATAAACTCAATGCAATTTCGGTTTTCTGTAAAGTGATCGAAACGCAAAGTTTTACACAAGCCGCAAACCAACAGAATATTTCTGTGGCGATGGCGAGTAAATTAGTTTCACAATTAGAAGAACATTTAAAAACGCGATTATTACAACGTACAACGCGAAAAATTGTGCCAACTGAAGCCGGTATGCTTTATTATCAACGTTGCCAAGCTATTTTATTAGATTTAAGCGAGGCTGATTCTAGCATTAGTAATATGGCGACAAGCTTACAAGGTAATTTATTAATCTCTGTGCCTCGTGATTTTGGCTTGCTTTATATATCGCCTAACTTGCCTAAATTTATTGAACTTCATCCCAATTTACACGTAGAAATTGAATTTGAAGATAAACGTGTCGATCTTGTTGCTGAGGGCTATGACTTAGCATTACGGATTGGCTATATGCAAGATAGCTCACTTGTTGCGCGTAAAATTAGTAGCTCCCCTATGCATTTTGTTGCCTCTCCAAGTTATTTAGAAGCACGAGGCACACCATTTACACCTGACGATTTAGAATATCACCAAGGTTTACTTTATAAATCATCGTTAAATCAAGTACATTGGCAATCAACAAAAGCCAATCAAATTCAACGGTATA
>NZ_CAJLNI010000075.1 GCF_905207935.1 uncultured Haemophilus sp. | reverse complement strand
GCCATTTTGTTTTCCTCTGTTTAAAGTTAATTAAAATTAGTTAGGCGAACCTAAAACGGAGATATAATAAAGCAAATTTAGAAATTTGTCTTGGAAAAATAACCGCACTTTGATCTGCATCTTGTTTTTCAATAAAGTGCGGTAAGTTTTTATCTCTTTTTCGCCAATTATTTCTTTTATTTCAGTGGAATTGCCTTCAAAAGTTGGTTAAAGTTGCGCGAAATTTCGTATTATTTTACGACGCATTATTTATTCTTAATTGAGACTTTGTTGCATTGAAAAAGGAATCATTATGTCTCTTTCGACTTTTTTTCAGCAAACTAAAATACAAATAAAATCAGCGATATCTACCCATCCGATTGAAATCTTCATGATTGCTGCGTTTGCTCTTGGAATTTGGTTTGTGGATATGAACTCAGAAAAAGATCATTTAGCTTATTGGCTATTTGAGCCGATGCTACTTGCCTTTATTTATTTGTCTCGTCCTTACTCATGGTATCGTTTTTCGTGGATTGTGCCTCTCATTACTGTTTTCATCATTTGGCAAGTGAATGATAATGCTGATTTTTATGGCTATAGCCCTAAGTTTTGGGGCGCTCAATTTATTGTGTTATTGATATTATTCGGCTTTCCATTTGTCAGAAACAATCAAGCCTTTACTTATCGTAATTTTACGACTCTATATTACATCACTTCATCCATTGCTGGCTGGGGGCTAGTTTCTGGTTTGGTCGCTGCAATTTTGGCTTCAATCAGTACATTATTTAACATTGATTTTGGTGAATGGTTTCAAAAGCATCTTTATTCCTCCATTACTGCATTTTGCCTTCCTTTGTTCTTTTTGGTCTTTCAACAGCGCCAAGAAAATACAGAGATGACGCTAAATCGTAGTTTTGACATTTTAGTGAATTTTATCTTAGCGCCCGCCTTGATGATTTTTACTGCACTACTTTATGCTTACGTTGGCAAAATTATCTTAGCAGGGGCTTTGCCAAAAGGTATGGTGTCGAATATTGCGTTGCCTTACTTAGTTGGAGGCTTAGGTGTTTACGCTTTACGTAGTATTAGTGTTAAAGCAAATTGGGACAGTTTCTTTAAGTTTTTCCCATACCTTTCCATTGTGCCAATTGTATTGTTATGGTTGGCTATTGATCGTCGAATTAGTGCCTATGCTTGGACTGAACAACGTATTTATTTAGTGGCATTAGCCTCGGCGATTACGATTGCTTATACCATTTTAATCATCCCTAAAATTCGTCAATATCGTTTGATTTCTGTTGTTGTAATGATAGCTATTTTTGTCATGACTTGGGTGGTGAATCCGAAAGAAATTGCTTATCAAAGGCAAACGGAACGCTTTGAGCATTTACTCACAAAGCTTAATTTATCTGATGGACAAGGAAAAATTCGTGATGATGTGGATTTTTTTAGTCGTTTAGAAAATATGCCAGAAAACGAACGCCAAGATTGGAATGAATTAGATGATGTATCTGATTATTTAGTCCATCGTTTGGACTTAGGGCCTTATGACAGCTCTAATTATGAAGAGAAACGAAAAGCCTTTGTACAAAGATATGGTGAAAAAGCGAATGAACTGATTTCATTGGATGTTTATGAGCATTCTTTCCGTATCAATGATAGCGACATTATGGCGCAGCAAAATAGTCCGATTAGAGAAGCGGAGTTCGAATGGTCGTCAATTGATGTAAGCTCGTATAAAAAATGGATCCATGTGCCAGTCTATCAATTCTATCGTGTGGACGATAACAGCTCGAAAAAAGAAGAGAATGAGTCAAAAGAACGAGCCGAAGTTTGTTTTGTTGAAGAGCATGATAGATATTGTACCGATATGGATCAGCATATTAAACAGGCCTTTCAACAACATCATTTAGACTCAATGAAAAAACTGGCGGAATCAGATCTTAAACTCATCCGTAAAGACTTACTAAAAATTGATGCGCCAAGTTTTGCTATCTATTTAGGTTCACTTGAAATGCAATTTAGTCAAGAAAAGGGCTATCATTACAAGGAATTAACCGTCGAAGCCATTTTTGAGAAATAGGTTAGATATGTAAAGTACGGTGATGTTATTGCAAAAAATTTGGCTAAAAATGACCGCACTTTGATATTAAAACGGATAAAAATTTCCCTAATCCTATTCAGATTGGGGAAGTAGTCTGATGAAGTAAAAGCTTTATTGCGTTCTTTGATACAAAAGCTTTTTCAAGAATTGTGTATGTGCATCTAAAATACTAAACATCGTTTCCCGATCTTCACCAAATAGTGAGATTTCATTATTTGAACGAACTTTGTTATAAGCCGAAAACGCGATTTCAAACTCTTCAGTGCGTAATTTAATGGTTTTCCCGTGTAGTATAAGACTTAATAGGCTGACTTCTTTAGGTGTTAATTCTGGAAATAAATGACTTATCCATAGCTCCATAGAGTATTGAACTGCTTCATTTATTTTTTCTTGTTTTTTACTTTCTTGCCCTGGGTGTAGCCGATAAAGCAACAAGGGTTCTGGTAAATTCGCAAATGTCTTTTTGTGTAATGCACATTGTACCCACATATGAAAATCGGGAGCGGTGGCTGTTTGGGCATAATTTATTTCAAGGGTTTTGATACTAGAATGTCGCCACATTGAAGAGGGATTAATAATATTATCTCGAGCTAAAGAAAAATGTGCTTTTATATCTTTATCTAAAAGAGGAAGTGTACTTACTTTAGACGCTTTATCAGTTTGCCCATCATTAAAGAGCAGTGCATTACTTCCTAAAATATCAATTTCGGGATGGTCATCTAAATATTGAACTTGTTTTTCAAAACGGTGTGACACACAAATATCATCGGAATCCATACGTGCAACATATTCAACATTCATATAGTTAAGCATATCCATGGCAAATTGCATTACAGCAGGCTCACCTTGGTTTTGTGGTAAATGGTAAACACGTAAGCGAGTATCTTTTGCCGCATAATTTTCGAGAATGTTACCTGTGTTATCGGTAGATGCATCATTAACTGCCAGAATACAAAAATCACTAAATGTCTGATTCAATAATGAATCTAAACATTCAGCAATAAAATTTTCTGCATTGTATGCGGGTAAAATAACAGCAAGTTTCATTTTTGGTTATCCATTATTAAATGAGTGAATAAGGTACAGATGATATTATTACCTATTAATACAAAGTGCGGTCAAAAACACAAGAATTTTTGACCGCACTTGTTTATGGAATTATCAGTAAATTACTTTTCAGTTTTTAACTGATTTTCTCTGGCTGCTTTGACAAAGCCTTCAAATAATGGGTGGCCATCACGCGGTGTTGATGTAAATTCTGGGTGGAATTGACATGCCACAAACCATGGGTGGTTTGGTACTTCAATGATTTCCACTAATTTACGATCCGCCGATAAACCAGTTACTTTAAGGCCCGCTTTTTCAATTTGTGGAAGCAGGTTATTGTTCACTTCATAGCGATGACGATGACGTTCTTCAATCGTTTCTTTGCCATACAATGCACGCGCTTTTGAGCCTTCAATTAAATGACATTGCTGTGCCCCTAAACGCATCGTACCACCAAGATCTGAATTATCATCACGGGTTTCAATGTGGCCTTCCGCATCTTGCCATTCTGTAATTAAACCAACTACTGGTTGTTCGCAGTGGCGATCAAATTCAGATGAGTTCGCTTTTTCAAGACCAGCAACATTACGTGCATATTCGATTAATGCAATTTGCATCCCTAAACAAATACCGAGGTAAGGAATATTGTTTTCACGCGCATATTTTGCTGTCAAGATTTTGCCTTCTACACCGCGATAGCCAAAGCCGCCAGGTACTAAAATACCATCTACGCCTTTTAATACGTCAGTGCCTTTGGTTTCAACATCTTGAGAATCAATGTATTTGATATGTACGCTTAAACGGTTTTTCAAGCCTGCGTGTTTTAAGGCTTCATTCACTGATTTATAAGCATCAGGTAATTCAATATATTTACCAACCATACCAATGGTCACATCACCCACAGGGTTCGCCTCTTGATAAAGCACTTGTTCCCATTCAGAAAGATCAGCTTCAGGGCAGTCTAAGTGGAAACGTTGGCAGATGAATTCATCTAAACCTTGTGATTTCAATAACGCCGGAATTTGGTAGATTGAATTTACATCTTTTAATGAGATTACTGCACGTTCTGGTACGTTACAGAATAAGGCGATTTTTGCACGCTCGTTTGGTGGAATCATGCGATCTGAGCGGCAGATAAGCACATCCGGTTGAATACCAATTGAAAGTAATTCTTTTACAGAATGTTGAGTTGGCTTGGTTTTCACTTCGCCCGCTGTTGGGATATATGGCACTAACGTTAAGTGCATAAAGAGAGTATTCTCACGGCCCACTTGTACGGCAAGTTGACGAAGTGCTTCTAAGAATGGAAGTGATTCAATATCACCCACTGTTCCGCCAACTTCCACTATAACCACATCATGGCCTTGTGCGCCGGCAATCACACGATCTTTAATTTCATTGGTGATGTGTGGGATAACTTGAATTGTCGCTCCTAAATAATCACCACGACGCTCTTTGCGTAATACTTCAGAATAAATTTTACCTGTGGTGAAGTTGTTGCGTTTTGTCATTTTGGTACGAATAAAACGCTCGTAGTGACCTAAGTCTAAATCGGTTTCCGCCCCGTCTTGTGTCACGAACACTTCGCCGTGTTGGGTTGGGCTCATTGTACCCGGATCCACGTTGATGTAAGGGTCTAATTTCATAATAGTCACGTTTAAGCCACGTGCTTCTAAAATTGCTGCCAATGATGCTGCAGCAATACCTTTACCTAACGATGAAACCACACCGCCTGTGACGAAAATATAATTTGTAGCCATAGTAAGAGACCTAAAATGTTGGGATAAAAATGATTATAGCCAATCATCTTTTATGCAAATTTGTGCAGAATGCTGAAAAGTGCGGTCAAAAATAAAAGAAAAAGATGACTAGCTATCAAGACGGGAGGATAGTCTACCTTATTTATTGAGTTAACTCAACGGAAGAATAATCGCTCTAGATTAATTTTTATCAATGAATTATTTAAACGCTAATCTATAGATTTCTAAAATATCCTCTGCTGTGCAATCACGCGGATTGCCTCCAGTACACACATCATTAAGTGCATCTTGAGAAAGAGAGAGAAGATCTTTTTCTTGAACGCCTATCGTGTGTAATTTTTCTGGAATTCCGACATCTTTAGAAAGTTGTCTTACAGCATTAATTGCCGCTTTGCGATATTCATCTTGGCTCATGTCATCTACGCCTTTTACACCCATTGCTCGGGCAATTTCACGGAATTTTTCACCCGTTTCAGGCGCATTGAATTCCATAACATAAGGCAATAAGACAGCATTGGCGATACCATGCGGAGTGTCATAATAGGCAGAAAGCGGGTGTGCCATGCTGTGTACGATACCTAAGCCTACGTTTGAAAAGCCCATCCCGGCAACATATTGACCAAGCGCCATGCCTTCGCGTCCTTCTTTGGTGTTTTCTACCGCACCACGTAAATGTTTAGCAATTAAACGAATCGCTTCCAAATGCAAAGCATCGGTAAGTGCCCAAGCGGCTTTGGTGGTGTAACCTTCAATAGCATGGGTTAGTGCATCCATGCCGGTGGCAGCGGTCAAACCTTTAGGCATGCTGGACATCATGTCAAGATCGACTACAGCGACTACTGGTATGTCGTGTACATCTACGCAAACAAATTTGCGTTTATTCGCTTCATCGGTAATCACATAGTTGATGGTGACTTCAGCGGCAGTACCGGCGGTGGTGGGGACTGCGATGGTAAAGACGGCGTGCTTCTTGGTGGGCGCGACGCCTTCCAGAGAGCGAACATCTTCAAATTCAGGGTTATTGATAATAATGCCGATAGCTTTTGACGTGTCTGTAGGAGAACCTCCTCCGATGGCAATTAGGTAATCTGCATCACTTTGTTTGAATTTTGCCACACCTTTTTTGATGACATCGACGCTTGGGTTGGCTTTCACTTCGTCAAAAATCTCGTAAGCAAGCCCTGCGTTGTCCAAAAGTGCGGTGACTTTTTCCACTACATTAAATTTAATCAAATCTTTGTCTGTGACTACTAAAGCTTTTTTAAAGCTACGACTTATGACCTCATCTACAATATGTTGAATGGCGCCAGCACCGTGATAGCTGGTTTCATTAAGAATCATTCGATTAGCCATAAAATATACTCCTTTACTTAAGATGATAAAAATGCGTAAAAAAACGACCGCACTTTTAAGCGAAGTACGGTCATGTTTTACATTATTTTAGAACTTTCCAACTTCTGAAACCATAAATTGCGATAACGACGAAGCAGATTAACGGTAGGATAAATGAGAAGTTGACAGCCGGTAATCCCATCACTTCGCCTTGGTCGATGATCATACCTTGCAACGGAGGCATTAACGCACCGCCTACAATTGCCATCACTAAACCGGCGGCACCTAAGGTAGATTCTTCTTTTAAGCCGTAGAGTGCAATGCCGTAAATGGTTGGGAACATGAGTGACATAAAGCCAGAAGTTAAAATTAAGCAGTACAAGCCCCACACACCGTCAATGAAAATCACACCGAGGATGCTGAAGAAACCGCCGATAGCGAACAACATGAGCATGAATTCGGCTTTAAGATATTTCATTAAGCTTGTGCTGATGAAACGGCTGGTAATAAAAATCCCCATAGCGATGATGTTGAAGTTTTGCCCTTCCGCTTTGGTGAAGCCTAAACGTTCGGCATATTGTACGATGAAAGTCCAGCACATAATTTGTACGCCAACGTAGAATACTTGAGCAATCACACCTTCGCGATATTTCGGCTTCTTAATTAAGCGAGCTACGGCCTCTTTAAAAGAAAGGCGGGTATCACTCTCCTCTACCTTCACTGAAGGCATTTTATATAAGGCGATGATGACTAACACTGCAACAACGACAAAACCAAGTGCAACGTAAGGGTCACGGATTTCGGCTAAGTCGTGGGTGCGAATGCCCATTTTTTCTGTTTCGGATAAAGTATGGTAAATCAAGTTTCCAGCAGCATCCCGTTTATCGGATTCCAAATTGGTTAAGACTAATTGAGATGCGACGAACATCCCGGTAATAGAACCAAGTGGATTAAAGGATTGGGCAAAGTTTAAGCGACGGGTAGCCGTTTGCGGATCACCCATGGCTAAAATGTAAGGATTTGCTGTTGTTTCAAGAAATGCCAAGCCAAAAGTCAAAATATAAAGAGAAATTAAGAAGAAATTGAACACTTCATATTTAGCAGCTGGCCAGAATAAGAATGCACCGACCGCATAGAGCGCTAAACCTAGAAGGATACCTGCTTTATAACTATAGCGACTGGCAAATAATGCAGCCGGAATTGCCATGGTTCCATAACCACCATAAAAAGCAAATTGTACTAAAGCGGCTTCAGATGCCGGAATTTCCATGACTGTTTGGAATACGGCAACCATAGGATTGGTAATATCATTCGCAAAGCCCCACAATGCAAATAAGCTTGTAATAAGAATGAAGGGCACAAGATATTTTTTTTCTAAAACTTTAGCGCTCATAATCTTTTCCTTGTTTAAATAAGTGATGAATCTATTTGCGGACTATTCTTCAATGCGCAGCCCATAAGTGTGGAATTTTCCTAAAACCACGTTCATTTGTTCTTTGCTTAATAATGGAATTTCTAAGCCCGTTGATAACAATTTCAAATACCAAGATGCTAATACTTCGACTTCTTGTGCTAACCATAAGGCTTTGTCTAGGTTTTCACCACAAGCGATCAAACCGTGATGAGAAAGTAAAATCGCTTTGCTTTCTTTAATGCCTTCGCCCACATAGGACGCTAATTCGTGAGTACCGAACGTTGCATAAGGCACACAAGGGATATGATCGGTGCCACCAACCGCGACCATGTAATGAATGGCCGGAATCGGTTTTTCCAAAATAGAAAGCCCTGCGCAGTTTATAGAATGGTTATGCACCACCGCATTGGCTTCAGGGCGTGCTTGATAGACAGCTAAATGGAATTGCCATTCACTAGACGGCAGTTTGTTTTCTTCGTGTTTACCTTTGCCGTCTACATACACAATGTTTTCCGGTTTCATTAAATGATATGGCATTCCTGTCGGGGTGATCAGCATGCCGTCTTTGTAACGTACACTGACATTTCCCGCTGTACCTTGGTTTAACCCTAGTCGAGTCATTTCAAGGCAAGTATCAATAATTTTTTGTGAAAGTTCTTGTCTGTTCATTTTTTAGTACCTCTAAGCTGTTATAGAATGGGGGTAACCCCTTTTTTGATGATAATGTTGCCGTATTTAGCTGTTTCGCCACTGATTACGACGGCATAAGCTTGTTTGGCACGTTCGTAAAAGGCAAAGCGTTCAATACGCTCTAAATTAGGTGTAAAACCAATCGCATTTTTAATCGCCGTTAGATAATTTTCTTCTACTTGTGGATCGAGAGTATCACCAGGCACCACTTGCATCATAATTAACGGCGCATCGACATAAGCATCAAACTCAAATAATGGTGCAATGCCTTTGAGTAATGTAGATACGGTGATGCCATCTGCACGAATTACGTTTGAATGTAATGAGTGTGCGGGAAAATGGGCATCGGACAGTACAATTTCATCGCCATGTCCCATTTCGGCAAGAATTTTGAGTAACTCAGGGGAGATTGCCGGGTGGATACCTTTTAACATATTGATTTCTCCTATTTATTCTTTTCAAGTTTTATTGCCTCTTAGAAAGAGGAGGGATTAATTCTTTCTAGCTGGATTAACACGCGTTCTATTTGGTTGCATTGCTTTCTGTGCTTGTTCTGGCGTTGCGTATATCCCAACGCCTGCGAAGGTAAACATTGCAGCGCCGAGCACAGTGCTTTCTGCGACATCCACGACATCAATCGGTAAACCTAAAACATCAGCACGGATTTGGTTCCAAAGTGGATTTTTCGAGCCGCCACCGACGCAAAGCAAGCTTTCCGCTTTGAAGTGGCTGACTTGTTGTAATACGTCCAAGCCCTGCTTGAGTTGGTTTGCCATGTAATAAAGTGCGGCACGGTAGATTTCACCACGAGTGGAGAACATGGAAAGTCCACTGATATTGCCTTGTCCGAGTTGGCTAAATACACCCTGAAAATTGACCGCACTTTGCGAGCCTTTTTCACCGGCAGCGATACCTTCGGCGATCATGGTCGGGTAATATTGGTCGGTGCCATATATATCGGCGAACAACAATTTACCGAGCCATTCCATAATGCCTGAGCCGACCCATTGTACGGCAGGGTTAAAACAATTCAGTTGTGCGTCAAACTCGGTGGTTAAGCCTTGCGGCACAAAATCGAATTGCGGTTTGGCGTGTTCTGTACGGGCCATTAAGATTTCCCACGTGCCTGAACTGAGTACTGGTTGATTCAATC
>NZ_CAJLNI010000074.1 GCF_905207935.1 uncultured Haemophilus sp. | reverse complement strand
ATTAAATAGAAATAATATATTTACCTAAATAAATTTAGGGGTTATGTAAAACTAATAGTCATCATACGCCTAAATATAAAGATAATAAACTGTGAATGAAGTAAATTTTAAGTAAAATTTTCGTAAAATCTAACCGCACTTTAAAAGAAAAAAGCCGTCTGAAAAATAACTTTCAGACGGCCTTTGGAAGAGATATATTACTGGGGAAGGGAGCAACCTTCCGGCATAATAATTTTGCAATTTTTGGCTCCGTTATTTCTACAACCAGTAAGGACTTCTTGTTCAGCTTCTCCCACTTTTCCTGCTCCTGTTACAAGATGAAATTTGTTACCTAGCTTTCCTTCAGCAGCTGCAACACAACCATTTCGACTCCATTGAACAACTTTACAGTTTTTATCACCACTACCTTGTATACATAAATCTATGGCTTCGCGTTTTGCCTCTTTTAGAGAATCTTTATTTAGTGACCCAACTATATACCTAGATACCTAGTTTTTGTGTTGAGTGCCAAGGCTCCAAATTTTGGAGGGTGATAGATCGTAATATGCTCTACGCGTACTTGGGGAGTGTAACCTCCAGCATTTCCACCACAATTCGGATTGTGACCATAAGCACATAAAGCAGGGTTATTCTGCAAAGCGCCTTGAGTCACATCGGCATAGGTATTTAAAGCAGTTAAACCAAACAATACCAGTATTAGTTTTCTCATTGCATATTCCTTTACGATTTTATCGTTTTCTGTTTATTTTGATTGATAAATTGCATTGTCACTTATTTATGATTAACAAACAAGTTTGTCAATTAAAAACATTTTAAAATCTGACCGCACTTTAAAATAAAAAAGGCCATCTGAAATCTAACATTCAGATGGCCTTTTCAATTTATTCGATTATTTCTTCACAGGCTCTACTTCACCCACGGCTTTCTGAGATTTCTCATCCATTTCCACTTTAATATTGTGGTCCACCACCACATTCATGTTAATGGTGATGCCTTCCTTTGGTGTATCCAATTGAATAGTCGGTGTGCAAGCTGTAAGCGTGAACATTGCCGACAAAATAAAAAAGTGCGGTTGAAATTTAAGGTGTTTTATCATTTGTCTTTGTCTAATTGCTTATAAAGTTTATATTGCAGATTTTGTTCAAATTGCGAGCCGTAGTCAATCATATTCCACAATTCAAACATATTTTCTTGGTGCGTATAATTTAACGTTATCGGATTATTGGTTCGCTTGGTTGGATTAAATCCGCTAATGCTTGCTCGCAACGTCATTTGCCCTTTAGGATCGAGCGTCACAGTCGCATGGGAGTTTTTCAACTCCATTTCTTTTAATAAATCCACCAAAATATTCTCTGTCCAACCACCTTTTTTCAGCCCTTTCACCATTTCATCCGTTAATTTGATGGACACATTTCCCACCTGTTCCAACGTGCCATTACAAATCAAACATTCCTTATGTCCAAGCCAGAATGGTAGGGTTGCATTGGCGCGGCCGGTTAAGGTTACTTGATTATATTGTGCCAAAGCTAACACTTGGGCTAAATCAATATTGGTAAAAGAAAGTGTCGCCATTTTACTTTGTGGAAAAGTGAGCTGAGGCACCGTCAATTCACCATCAAATAAGGAAACTTTTACATTTCTTAAGATAAGTGGATTTTTCATGGTATTCGGATAACGCCCGAATAAATCTAATTCCCCATTTGCAACAGAAAGTGCTCCATAGCGAATATTTTTAGTCGAAATATGAATGGGTTTGCCCGAAGCCACTTGTAATGCCTCGTTTTCATAATTCATTGGGAAGCGAATATTCAAGCCATACACTTCACCATCTGGCATGGTGATTTTGCCGTTTTTCAGGTTCAGCTCTCCGCCCATTTTCACGCCATTGGTATTAATCACGAATTTGCTCTGTCCTTTGATGCTCCCTTCATGGATTAACCAGTTCCATTTTTGTGGGAAGAGTGATTGGAATACTTTTGCGGATTGTTCTTTCCAACTGATTTCACCTGATAGTGCACTATTCTGATATACGCCTAAGACATCTAATGGCCCAAGCGAGCCCGCCTTTAAATCACCTGCAAAATTGAAATTACCGATACTCTTACCATCAATGCCTAAGCCAAAAACAGGCGAAACAAAACGACCGCCATAAGCAAATTCAATCCAATCAGTTTTCGCTTGCAACAAGCCGCGAATATGTTCTTCTTCATAATCCCAGCGGAGTCGATCTTTAAGTTCCAATGAAAGTGGCGCCATTTTTACCTCTTTCATTTTGACTTCTTTGGAATGAGCAGAAAGTTGATTTAATTCAATATGATCGGCTTCCCAAAAACCCTTACCTTCCATTTTGACTGGCGTATTTAAGGATTTCCAGTTTGCACTTCCATTGATAATCCAATCCCAACGGTTTGTCGCTTGTTTTTCCACTGACTGTAACTTATGTTCTTCATCTCGAAAGTCAAACACGGTTTTAATACCGGCAATAAACTCGTGGGCGTTTCCGTCTAATTTTAAATTGAGATTTTCAAACTGCGGGGTTGTGCCATTCAACGTTGCTTGCAAACGCCCTTCTAAGCCATAACGACCGACAATAATGTCATCTAACGGTAAACGAACATGTAATTTGGTATCGGGTTGCACAGTATCCATTTTAAAGACCGACCCCGGATAAAAATACACCACTGGATGCGTAAAAATCCCGCCAAAATGATAAGTTAAATTGGTGAGAGCCACAGTCGAGTTATAACGTAAATCCCCTCGGGTTTTCAGCTCAAAGTCCAATTCATTATTATCATCGCCACCACCGATTTCGCCATTTTTACCTGAAATTACGATCTCCCCTTTACCCATTTCGCCAAAAGTTTGCAAGATCACGTTCATATCAATGCTTAATGGCAACAAGCCTTCTGCCGCACGGTGAATAGATAACCCAAGAAAGCCTTTAATCGGTTGATAGCTGTCGAAAGTCCAATAAAATTTCCCCCATGAAATATCCAAACCGTCTTTGGTGAAGACAAAAGGCACATCCAACAACGGCGAATTTGCTGTTAAATCTTGAACATTTAACTGACCATCCGCTCCTTGCCACGACACTTTTGCCTCACCTTTGGTTACAGCAAGTTCTGGGTTATTCCAGTTAAATAAAACATTTCCTTGTTGAGGGAGTTGAGAAAGATCGGGCTCAAAATTTGCAGTGAACTGAAGATCATAGGTTTTATCGCCTGATTGTTTGATATCGGTATTGCCCGTCCATTGGAAGATCCCATCTCGCGGCGTGACCGTGGATTGGTGATGTAGCTCAAGCTCATCATTATTCGCTTGAGCTTCAAGCGCTAATTGGTTGCCATTATAGTTGGCATCTAACGCCCAATCAGCTGATAAAAAAGGCTGCAAAGCAGCTTGTTTCAGCGCTTCGGTATTCGTTAATTGAAAGTGTTTAACTTTGACATCAGAAATAGGTAATGCCGCCCAAAGTGCGGTCAAATTTGGTGGTGTTTTTTCAGCGTTATCGCTTGGTAAATGAGTTAAACAATCATAATCCAAACTAACCTTTTCAATATCAAGACTATGCGCATTCCACCAAGTGAGTTGCGCATCATTGAGATTTACGAGGGTACATTGATCTGTTTTCACTTTCAGCTCAGGCAGCGTTAAACCTGTCGCTTTCCATTGCCAGTCATCTGCTAATTCAATGTGATAATGTGGTGCTAAAAAATGATTTGCAAGTTGTTCCACACGTTTCGGGGTCGCAAAAACGCGCACTAAGCCAACGCTTACTACGATCAACAGCAACAAAATAATCAAAGCCCACAGGCAACGCTTTCGCATAGTTTCCCCAATTACGCGATTAATCAATAAATAGAGGCGTATTCTAGCCTATCTCGCCCCAAATAGCTCAACCAACTTATCTCCAAAGAAATAAAATACTAATCCAAAGGCGACAATGATTAATCCGATGAGTTTTGTGATGTTCACTTCTCGGATCGGCATACCGATAAGACCAAAATGATCGATGGTTGTTGCCGTAATTAATTGTCCGACGATGATAAAAAATAACATCGCAGTAATGCCTAATTTAGGTGCAAGCAAAACGGTTGTGAACACAACAACTGCGCCGAGTACACCACCAATTAATTTCCACCAAGGTTGTGATGGGATCGTGGATAGATTGCCCCATAAATCAGTTTTAGCCAACGCGATAAAAAAGAGAAAAATCGTGCCTACCGCAAAAGAAATAAAGGTAGCAATCACCGCTTCGCCACTCATGGCTTTCGCCAATTGCGTATTAATGGCTGATTGCGTGGCGAGTGCTACGCCTGCCGCTAAAGCGACGATGAGATAAACAAAAAACATCGAGACTCCCAACATAAAATTTAGTTTATTTTAACCTTTTCTAATTTACCGTGAAATGCTTTCTATTCGGCAAAAATCGTCCCAAAATCAACCGCACTTTGTACTTCATTCACAAATACCTCAAAAGTTTAAGTCATCTTACCTGTTTATTTGATCTTGATCACCATTTGACTATTCTTTATTTGACGCTAATCTTCAAATCCATACACTAAATTCCATTCGGAGTAATCGTTTGCGCAGTGCGTATAGAAAGCAAAATAGACTGATTTTATCAACTCAATGGGAGGAATATCCATGACCCACATTATCGTTGCTACGCACGGTAAGTTTTCTGAAGAAATCGTCAATTCCGCCGCTATGGTGTATGGCGAAGATGAAAACTGCCATGTCGTGACTTTCTTACCGGGTGAAGGCGGTGAGCATTTAATCGAAAAATACAATGCGATTATTGCTACGCTGCCTGAAAATGAACCGGTGCTCTTTCTGGTCGATTTATTTGGTGGTAGCCCCTATAATGCGGCAAGCCGAGTCGCCAGTGAAAGGGATAATACCGATATCGTCACCGGCATTAATCTACCAATGTTGCTAGAAGTGCTTGATGCCAAAGATGGCGCCAGCTTAGATGAATTGGTAGAAACCGCAAAAGAAGTCGGGGTCGCTGCTGTGAAATCCTTCCGTCAACCTAAAGAAAGCAAACCGGCTCCAACGCCAACTGCTAAACCAGCTGAAGCACCGAAAACCTCTCCAAATCCAACCGCACTTTCTGGCAATATGAACATTTCCTTATTGCGTATTGATAGCCGTTTAATCCACGGTCAAGTGGCGACCTCTTGGGCGAAAGCAGTGAAATGTGAAGCCATTTTTGCGGTAAATGATGATGTAGCAAATGATGCCCTTCGTCGTGATTTATTACTCCAAATCGCGCCTGAACATTTAAAAGCTTATGTGATTCCAGTGGAAAAAGCCATTAAGGTATATCACAACCCGAAATATGCGGGTAAAAATATTCTTTGGTTAGTGACCAACCCAACAGATATCGTGCGCTTAATCGAAGGCGGCGTGAAAATTGATAAAGTCAACGTGGGCGGTATGACGTTCCGTGAAGGCGACAAAATGCTTTCCCAAGCAGTTGCCGTCAACCCAACTGATGTGGCGGCATTTAAACAGCTTTTAGATAAAGGCGTGGAATTAAGCTTACAACAAGTGGCGAGCAGCCCGAAATCAATGCTCACGCACAAAGAGCTTGATGCGATTCAATTTTAATTACGAGGACAATTCATTATGACAACAATGGAAATTATTTTAGTCACACTCGTTGCCGCCATTTGCGGTATGGGGAGTGTATTGGACGAACGTCAAACTCATCGTCCTTTAGTTGCTTGTACCTTAATCGGCTTAGTATTAGGTGATTTAGAAACCGGTATTATTGTCGGTGGTACCCTTGAATTAGTGGCATTAGGCTGGATGAACGTCGGTGCGGCAATGGCACCAGATGCTGCATTAGCCAGTGTGATTGCAACGATCCTCGTCATCAAAGGCGGCCAAGATAAAGGGAGCGCATTAGCGATTGCGATTCCAGTCGCGGCGGCAGGCCAAGTATTAACTATTTTCGTACGTACTTTAACCATCTTCCTTCAACACAAAGCCGATGATTTTGCCGCAAAAGCGAACTTCCGCGGTATTGAATTTTGTCACTTTAGTGGTCTTGCATTACAAGCGTTACGTGTGGCAATTCCAACCTTCTTCGTTGCCTTAGTAGCAGGTACAGATACGGTAACTGAAGCATTGAACGCGATTCCAGAAGTGGTCACTCGCGGTTTACAAATCGCCGGTGGCTTTATCGTAGTCGTAGGTTATGCAATGGTCATCAATATGATGCGTGCAGGTGCATTAATGCCATTCTTCTTCCTAGGCTTTGTAATCGCCTCTTTCACCAATTACAACCTTGTCGGTCTCGGTATTTTAGGCACATGCTTAGCGATGATTTACATTCAATTAAACCCACGCTTCCATCAATCTACTGCGCCTCAAGCAGTGGCAAAACGTGAATTAGCTGACGATGAACTTGAAGGACTATAAGGAAGAAATTATGACTGAACAAACTAAAAAATCATTAACAAAAGGCGATATTCGTAGCACTTACTGGCGTTCAACTTTCTTGCTAGGTTCCTTCAACTTTGAACGTATGCAAGCAATGGGTTTCTGTGTATCGATGATCCCTGCCATTAAACGTCTTTATAGCAAAAAAGAAGATCAAGCTGCAGCATTAAAACGTCACTTAGAATTCTTTAATACTCAGCCTTGGGTGGCATCGTCTATCATCGGTGTAACTGCCGCGATGGAGCAAGAACGCGCGAATGGCAACGATATTGATGACTCCGCAATCAGCGGGGTGAAAGTCGGTTTAATGGGGCCATTGGCCGGTGTGGGTGACCCAATTTTCTGGGGTACATTACGTCCTGTACTTGCGGCACTTGGTGCGGGCTTAGCCCTTACCGGTAGCCTTTTAGGGCCATTACTTTTCTTCATCGGTATCAACCTTTGCCGCGGTTTAACCCGTTGGTATGGCTTTAAATATGGCTATGAAAAAGGTACCACCATCGTTAACGACATGGGCGGCGGCCGCTTACAAAAATTGACGCAGGGGGCGTCTATCCTCGGTCTCTTTGTCATGGGCTCACTGGTATCGAAATGGACGAGTATTAATATTCCATTAGAACTTTCCCGCTATAAAAACCAAATGGGCGAAGAAGTGGTGACCACCGTACAAAGCGTGTTAAACGACCTTCTTCCAGGCCTCGCCGCGTTAGGTTTAACTTTCTTATGTATGTATTTATTACGTAAAAAAGTCAACGCCATGTACATCATCTTCGCCTTATTCGGCGTGGGTATTTTAGGCTATCATTTTGGTGTGTTAGCGTAATATATTATGATATTGCCTTCCCTCTTTCACTTGAGGGAAGGCAAATTTTTAGCATGACATATAAATCCTATGAACCTGAAAGATCTCATTAAGCCACCACCGGCTGAAGGCTATATCAAAAATTCATCCAATTTAGTGACCGCACTTTTTGTTCTGGCGGGCATTCTTTATTACCCCACTAATGGCTATGGCGCCGTCATCGCTTTAATTGCCGCATTAATTGTATTAATCGGACAAAAAATGCTGATTGCTCAAACCAATAAAGACTTCACCGAAATGCAGTTAGCCGAAAAGCAATTCCAAGATACACAAAACAGCGATTACCTCCGCTTTATTGAAGCTCGCGCCACCCAAATGCTGCGCGACAACAAAGTCCTTTCCGAAAAAGGCAAAAAAGAGTTGGAGAGATTACTCACTGTAGTAAAAACACATTTAAAGGTATAATGCTGCCAAATTTATATTTGGAAAATATCCTTTAAATATGAGACATACAAAGAAACTCATTACTCTTGCGGGAATTGCCGCATTTGTTACCTATTGGTTTTATCCGCCAACCTATCCGGTATATCCGAAGAGTGATCATTATGATCCTGATACACAAACTTTCTATAATGCAGAACCTCAACGCGCACCAATAAATGTTGCAAGTGCACTTTGGGAAATGACATTTCATGAAAAAGATTTTCACCCGAAAAAACCATTGCCAACGGTCAAACCAAATTGGACCGAGTTATTAGCGCCAACTGAACAGAGTCGATTTATGTGGTTTGGACATTCGACGCTACTTATGCGTATTGGCAATCAAACCATCATTACCGATCCGCTTTTTGGAAATAGTGCGTCCCCTGTACCAATAATGATGCACCGTTTTCAACCACCTGTGGCAGAAATTGAAGAATTACCGCCTATAGATGTCGTGCTGCTTTCACATAGTCATTATGATCACTTAGAACAAGAAAGCATCGAGAAATTAATGAAAACGCAAAGTCATTTTGTGGTTTCTTTAGGAATGGGCGTAATTTTACAAAAATGGGGAATAGATGCGGCTAGAATTACTGAATTAGACTGGTGGCAAAGCACTGAACGAAATGGCGTAAAATATACTGCATTACCTGCAAGACATGATTCTAGCCGTGGCTTGTTTGATCATAACAAAGCATTATGGTCTGGTTTTTTAATAGAGCATAAGCGCGGTCAAAATGAAGAACGTTTTTACTTCCATGGTGATTCTGCCCAAGGTAAACATTTTGATGAAATTGCCAGCCGTGTTGGCAAAATTGATATTGCGTTTATCGAGAACGGACAATATGACGAAAGATGGCCCAATAACCATCTTTTCCCTGAGCAAACCGCACAACTCGCGGCAAAACTACAACCAACAAGATTTATGCCCATTCACTGGGGAGCTTATCCCCTTGCCTTGCATACATGGAATGAGCCTGTGCTTAAAAGCGTACCAATGGCAAGAACACTGGGAGTAAATACACTTACGCCATTGTTAGGACAGGTATTTGACGTAAATACAAAAACAGAAGATTGGTTTACCCAAGAATAATCATAACTTTTGGCTATATGAAATAAGCTTTTCTTCTTTTTCTTATTTAAGTTAGAAAGGTATTATCAAGCAGAAATTTATGATTTATCCCTTAGGAGTAGTTTATGTCTCAATTTAAAATTCACACCATTGAATCAGCCCCAGAAGCGGCACAAGAAGCCTTAAAAGCCGTACAAAATGCCAATGGTTTTATTCCAAATTTAATTGGTGTTCTCGCGAATGCCCCTACTGCACTTGAAACTTATCGCACAGTGGGCGGCATTAATGGTCGTAACAGCTTAACGGCAACAGAACGCGAAGTGGTGCAAATTACCGCTGCCGTAGTCAATGGCTGTGGTTTCTGTGTAGCAGGCCACACGAAGATCGCTTTAAAAGTGTTAAAACTTGAAGAAGAGCTTGTAAACCAAATTCGTGCAACTGCTCGTATTGAAAGTGATAAAAAACTGGATACTTTAGCGCGTTTCACCCTTGCCGTTATTTTGCAAAAAGCAAAATTAACCGAAGCGCAGCTTAAAGCGTTCTTTGATGCAGGTTATACCCAAGAAAATGCCATTGATGTGATTTTAGGTGTTAGCCTCGCCACATTATGTAACTATGTGAACAACATCGCTGAAACCCCAATCAATCCTGAATTACAGGCATTTGCATAATCAAGCCAATATAAAAGTGCGGTCAAAAATGACCGCTCTTTTTTATTCCTTCACAAATTGTTTAATTTGATCTGAATTCAAATGACCTGGCT
>NZ_CAJLNI010000073.1 GCF_905207935.1 uncultured Haemophilus sp. | reverse complement strand
TTGAGGCCATCCTGCAATAGTAAATATACTACCGGATGACGCTCCACTAAACGCACTTGGCAACCGATAGAAGCTAAAACAAACGCATCTCGACCAAGTCCTGCTGTGGCATCAATCACGCTCGGCAATTCTGCACCCTTAATACCTACAGCTTTGGCAATAGCTTCGCCACGTCCACCACCAAATTTACGACGATGCGCCATCGCACCCGCTACGAAATCCACAAACACATCGCCCAATTTGGGTTCATCCAGTTTGCGTAGGGCTAGGTGAGTTTCAGTTTGCACCAATGCAAGTGGGCTTTCAGTACAATGCTCGATACCAAGAGGGGCGCAAAGTGCGGTCAATTCTGACAATGTTCCCGCTTCGGCAAGCAGTTGAATTTTTATTTTTTCACCAGCCATACGCCGCTTTCCATATGATCTGTGTAAGGGAATTGATCAAACAGCGCCGCTTTTTCAATGCGGTGGGTTTGGCTTAGGGTTTGCAAATTCTCACAAAGGATATGTGGGTTGCAGGAAATATACAAAATACGATCGTAATTTTGCACCAGTTTTACCGTGTCAGGGTCAAGCCCCGCGCGTGGTGGATCAACAAAAATTGTATTGCATTGATAGGCTTTTAAATCAATGCCTTTTAAGCGATTAAACTCACGTACACCATTCATGGCTTGGGTAAATTCTTCTGCGGACATACGAATAATTTGCAGATTATCTATACCATTTTCCGCAATATTAAATTGTGCGGCAGCCACGGATGGCTTGGCGATTTCGGTAGCAAGTACTTTGCGGAAGTTTTGTGCAAGGGCGATAGAAAAATTGCCGTTACCGCAGTACAGCTCTAATAAATCGCCCTGAGAACCTTGAGTGCAATCAATTGCCCATTCCAACATCTTGCAATTCACAGCTGCATTTGGCTGAGTGAAACTATTTTCTACTTGGCGATAAACATAATTACGCCCTTTTACCGGTAATACTTCATCAACAAAATCTTGCTCTAAACAGATTTTTTGTTTACTCGCACGACCAATCAGCTGCACATCAAAACCAAGTTGTTGTAATTCACCTTTTAGGTTTGCTGCAGCGCTTTGCCATTCTTCCGTGAGTTGCTTGTGGTAAAGCAGACTGACAATAATCTTATTGCTGAGTGTACTCAAATAATCAATTTGAAACAGTTTTTTATGTAGCACTTCCTGCATTTTTAACAATGGCAGTAAAGCTTTCATCATGCGATTGATCTGTTCACTGGCAATCGGGAATTCATCTACACGATAGCGCTGCAAGGTGCTTTGATCAAACATGATGTGATAAAAATCGCCTTTATCATGCCAAATACGAAATTCTGCACGCATCCGATAATGGCTAGTCGGCGAATCAAACACGGCTATTTCTGGGGCGTTAAAGGGCTGCAAAAGTGCGGTCAGTTTTTCAGTCTTTTTTTGCAGGAGTTCGGTATATTGGGAAATGGGTAGTTGCATTGATGTTTACGTTTGAATGATAAATATCCCACAGCCCTTGGCAAGCATGGGGATTGAGTAAAAAAGCAAAAGGCAAGCTTCTGCCTGCCTTTTAAAATGTATTATTCGCCAGAATAATCTTCGCCGCCAGAAGCCGCTTCGCTCACATCACCTGATAAGGTGTAAACACGTTTTGTTGTGTTAATGCGAGTACGATATTTATTCCAGGTTTTTTCGAAGAAAGTTTCCGGTGCACGTTCACCACGGCAAAAAGCAACAAATTCTTTTTCTTCTTTTGTCGCTGGCTTGCGCTCGCCTGAATCTAATGCTTTAAACGCTTGACCATATTGCTCTAATACTTGGGATTCTTTGATTGTATAATCACCGTGACGGGAAAATCCGCGTGGGTAGTTTTTGTCGTCAAAAAAACGACGAGTAACACTGAAACTAGCAGCCATAATCATCTCTCTTCTTTATATTTAAAAACGGCAGGCATTAAACCAATTTTTTTTTATTTTTGCAATAAACCTTTCACGGTTTCTACATAATCTTTGACGAAATCATCGTAATTTAAGCCTTCAGGGTTTACACGATATTTGCCATTGACATAGAAATCAGGTACGCCATGTACTTTAAACTGCTCAGCCGCATTCACTTGTTTATTCACTAAACCGTTTACAGCAAAGCTGTTGATGTTGTTATCAAATTGTTCAGCAGTCACACCGTTATCAATGAAGATTTTACGAATATCGTCCATTGAGCTTAATTTATCTTGTTGTGCAGCTTCAAATAAAGGCGCTTTCACTTTGCTTTCTGCACCAAGTGCCATCGCTAATGCCCATGCGCGAGTGAGGTTTTCAGATTGACGACCTAAGAAGTTGACGTGATATTGTTTAAATTCAGTGCCTTTTGGTAAGCTTTCTGCAACTTGTTTTGGAATGTGGTATTCCATTTCAAAGGCATAGCAATGCGGGCAGTAGAAAGAGAAAAATTCAATCACTTCAGGCTGTGCAGAAGCGGTTTGACCCACTTGAACGTATTGTTTACCTTCTTCTAAATTAGCTGCGAATGCGTTAAATGAAAATAAAGCACTGAGTAAAAATAAAAATTTTTTCATTTGTTTTCCTTATTTAATAATTCCGCGCGCTTTTAACAATGCGGTTTTAAAATCTTCTTCATAATCTTTTTTGATGCCTGGAATTGGCTCAAGTTTATCTGTGCCGTGCATTTTTAAATGATAAATAATCACTTCATCAGATAATTCTGCTACGGGTTTATCAAAACCTGCTTCATCAGCAATTTTTTGCAAAATTTGTAGCAAGCTCAGATCTGGATCTTTAGACCAATAAGGTTGTAAAAGTTCCAATACTTCATTTAAACGCTTACATTTCATTGCTATTTCCTTTTAAATGGAGAAAAATAAGGCTAGATCATACTTCAAATAAGGCAATAAGAAAATATGAAATACACAATAAGTGCGGTTATTTTAGCGGGTGGAAAAGCACGGAGGATGAATGGTGCGGATAAAGGCTTGCAGCTTTTACAAAATAAACCATTAATTAGCCATGTGATTGAACGCTTACAACCTCAAGTGATTGATATTTCAGTTAATGCTAATCGTCACCATGCGGAATATGCACAATGGGGTTTTCCCGTATTTTCAGATGAATTGCCTGATTTTCAGGGGCCATTAAGTGGTATGTTGACAGCACTCGAACAAGCTAAAACGGATTTTGTACTTTTTGTGCCTTGTGATAGCCCGTATTTTCCACAAAACTTATTAGAAAAACTAAAAAGTGCGGTTAAAAATGACCGCACTTTAATGGCTTATGCAAAAGATAAAGAGCGTGAACACCCGACCTTTTGTTTGATGTCCGTTCAGCTTAAAGAAAAATTACGAGCCTATTTAAACGAGGGCGAACGTCGTTTATTGCAATTTATGAACAAAAATGGCGCGGTTGCTGTCCAATTTGACGAACAAGAGGGACGATTTGTAAATTTTAATACCTTAGAAGATTTACAATAAATTATTTGTTTAACCTTGAATTTTGTAAAAAATTCTCCATTATTGCAGTGTTTACTTTCTATTTTATTGAGGAACTTTATTATGATGCGAATCCTTTTATTTTTAGCCACTAACTTTGCTGTGATGCTTGTGTTAGGGATTATTTTAAATGTGACCGGTATTGCAGGAAATAGTACAGGTGGCATTTTAATTATGGCAATGCTTTTCGGTTTTGCCGGATCATTGATTTCATTATTTTTATCAAAAACCATGGCATTGCGTTCTGTGGGTGCGGAAGTGATTACCGAGCCACGTAATCAAGCTGAACGTTGGTTAGTGGAAACTGTACGCCGTCAAGCACAGCAAGCAGGTATTCCAATGCCAGATGTGGCGATTTACCATTCTAATGATGCGAATGCTTTTGCTACGGGGGCAACTAAAAACAATTCTTTAGTGGCGATTAGTACCGGTTTATTAAACTCCATGACGGAAGAAGAAGCTGAGGCGGTATTGGCTCACGAGGTCTCACACATCGCGAACGGTGATATGGTGACGATGACTTTATTACAAGGCGTATTGAATACCTTTGTGATTTTCTTATCTCGTGTGATTGCCAATGTAGTGGCAAGTTCTCGTAATGGTGATGAAGAAAGCCGCAGTTCAGGCATTTACTTCTTAGTTTCAATGGTGTTAGAAATCTTGTTTGGTATTTTAGCGAGCATCATTGCAATGTGGTTTTCACGCTATCGTGAATACCGCGCAGATGCAGGTTCAGCACAACTTGTCGGTAAAGAAAAAATGATTGCGGCATTGCAACGTTTACAACAAATTCATGAGCCGCAAGAGATGGAAGGTTCACTTAATGCCTTTATGATTAATGGCAAACGTAGCGAACTCTTTATGAGTCACCCTCCACTTGAAAAACGTATCGAAGCATTACGTAGTTTATAAAAGATAAAAAATAAAGGGCTAAATGTAATATTTAGCCCTTTTTATTTGTAGATTATTTAATATCCGCTAAGACTTTAGTGAGTAATTCCCAGTACGTTTGTACTGTTGAAATTTGGACTTTTTCATCAGGCGAATGCGCATTGCGAATCGTTGGCCCTACAGAAATCATCTCAATATTCGGATAATGTTCTTTCAATAAGCCACATTCAAGCCCCGCATGAATCACTTTAATCTCAGGCTCTTTGCCAAGCACTTCTGCATAATGTTTTTTCATTAAGGCTAAAATTGCCGTGTCGTTTACCGGTTTCCAACCAGGGTAAGAACCTGAGAATTCTACCGTTGCACCAGTGAGTTCAGCAAGTGAAGTTAAGGTTTCTCCTACATACTCTTTACCACTTTCAATAAGTGATCGAATAAGAATCGTGCCTTTGATTTTATCTTCAAGAGTTTTTAATACACCAATGCTCAACGAGCTTTCCACGACATTTTTGATGACATCACTGTTGCGGATTACGCCATTTGGTAAGACGTTCAGCAAATTAATCACTTTTTTGGTGGTTTCAAGCGTGAAGGTTTGTTGTGGATTTTCAACTTGCTCAGCAGTTAAGGTTAAGTTTGGTTCAGCGATAACAAGCTCTTCTTTCAATAAAACTTCAAAATTCTTGACCGCGCTTTTTACGCTTTCTACATCATGATTGAAGCAAATGGTTGCGGCCGCTTCACGTGGAATCGCATTACGAATTGAGCCTCCGCGAATTTCTGCAAGGGCAAAGTGCGGTTGATTTTGTGAAAGTTTTGCTAATAAACGCGCCAATACTTTAATTGCATTCGCACGTGTGGTGTGAATATCACAACCTGAGTGTCCGCCACGTAAACCTTTTAAGTTAATTTGCAAAGTATGGTTGAATGAATTGGTTTCACGGTGAACAGGTAACTCAACATTAGCATTCACCCCACCAGCACAACCAATGTAGATTTCACCGATTTCTTCGGTATCGGTATTAATTAAGATTTCCGATTTTAACCAGTTACGGCGAAGGTTTACGGCACCATCCATGCCGGTTTCTTCGGTCATGGTGAGTAACACTTCAAGTGGTGGATGTGCAATATCGGTACTTTCTAATACCGCTAAGGTCGAGGCTAAGCCGATACCGTTATCCGCGCCAAGTGTGGTGCCTTGTGCTTTTACCCAATCCCCATCAATATAAGGACGAATTGGGTCTTGAGTGAAGTTATGTGGATTGCCTTCATTCGCTTGTGGCACCATATCTAAATGTGCTTGTAACACAACAGGTTGGCTGTTTTCCATTCCTGCTGTGGCAGGTTTACGAATTAATACATTACCGGCTTCATCACGCTCAGCAAAAAATTGTTTTTCTTTCGCCCAGTTGACAATAAAAGTGGCGAGCGCATCTTCATGATGTGAAGGATGTGGAATCGCACAAATTTGATCAAACCATTTCCAAAGTAATTGCGGTTGTAATGTGGTAATTTCTGACATAATGAACTCCTTTTTTCATTAAAATTTTTGCGGAAATCATAGCATAAAACGCCATTTCAGGTTAAAATTCCGCAATTTTTTTATTTAGCGACAAAGTTTAAGGGATTTGTTATGAGCGAAAAATATGTTGTGACTTGGGATATGTTCCAAATGCACGCCCGCAAATTAGCGGAACGTTTACTTCCTGCCACTCAGTGGAAAGGTATCATCGCAGTAAGCCGTGGTGGTTTATTCCCAGCAGCGGTACTTGCTCGCGAATTAAATATTCGTTTCGTAGAAACCGTGTGTATTGCCAGTTATGATCACGATGAACAAGGTGCATTAAAAGTATTACACCGTGCTGAAGGTGATGGCGAAGGAATGATTGTGGTAGACGATTTAGTAGATACCGGCAATACCGCTCGTGCAATTCGTGAAATGTATCCGAAAGCGAAATTCGTCACAGTATTCGCAAAACCTGCAGGTGCTGAGTTAGTGGATGATTATGTAATTGATATTCCACAAAACACTTGGATTGAACAACCTTGGGATTTAGGTTTAACTTTCGTGCCACCATTGGCAAGAAAATAATAAAACTTGAATATAAAATTTCGTTACGCCGGTGCTTTTATAGTTCCGGCGTAATAATTATGACCAATTTATTTTGATTATGAATAATATCGACACACAAAAAGCGCTAGAGCGATCTTACGTTTCCTCAATTGAAAATGCAGAATATGATGAAGCATTAAAGCTGGCTGAAATGCTTTGTTTACTCGACCCCAATAATCCTGAATATTCCCATAAAATTGCTTATGTTTATTTGAAAGAATTAAAATGGGAAGAAGCCATTGAGGCGGAATTAAAGACATTAGAATTAGATGCGCAATATATTCCAGCTTTAGATTTGTTAGCGCATGCTTATGGCGGAATAGGTAACTGGGAGCGTTCAGGTTTTTATGGCAATTTAGCGCTTGAGCTTAAGGATAAAAAAATTCCAGCTCCAACACAGGAAATGGTTCCTGTACCTGCGCCTAAAAATGGTAAACGAATTATCTCATTTTCTTTATTTGGAAATAATTCTAAATATGTTGAGCCGGCGATATTAAATACACAAGTATCTCCCATGTTATTCCCTGACTGGATATGCCGTTTTTATGTAGATGATTCAGTTTCATCTGAAGCGATTCAACGATTAAAAAATAATGGTGCTGAAGTGGTGTATGTCACTTCACCTGTGAATAAATGGCCTGGTGCAATGTGGCGTTTTCTTGCAATTAATGATCCAGAAGCTGAGTATGTGATCTTCCGTGATGCTGACTCCGTGGTCTCTCACCGAGAAGCAGAAGCTGTGGCTGAATGGATCGAAAGTGGTCGTTCATTCCATACGATGCGTGATTCAGGTTCCCATACCGCTCTTATTTTGGCTGGAATGTGGGGAGCAAAAGCTGGCGCTGTTCCTGATATGGAAGCGAGAATTCAACGTTTTATAGATAAGGGTTACGACTCTCGTCATTTTGCTGATCAGGATTTTCTTGCAGAAGACTTGTGGGGCTATATTCGCCAAGATGTGTTTGCGCACGATAGAGTGTTTAATTTCTGTGATGCCAAGCCTTTCCCAGGGGAGTTTTATTCTGATTACCAAATTGCGCATTGCGAGGGGGCGAGCAGTTTTGATGCAAAAACCTCTTTTGAGGAAGGGAGCAAAGTAAGATGGACGTTATATTCAAAAATATCTCCTATGGTCAATGTCGATTATTCCTTTATTCGTGTGCCTGAATTTAAAGTTTGCAGCTATGAAACTACAGTAGAGAATGGTAGATTTGAAGCGTCAATACCAAGACGTTATGGATTAGCTTTTAAAGCAGGCTTAGCTAAAATAGATATTAAAAAAGCTTAATTTATTCATTTTAACTATTAACATAGGGATTGTTAATGTCAACTCAACCGCGTTTTGTACATCTTCGTACGCACACTGATTTTTCAATGATTGATGGTATCGTAAAAGTAAAACCATTAGTCAAAGCGTGTGCAGCAAATAATATGGTCGCGTTGGCATTAACGGATTTTACTAATTTTTGTGGTGTGGTGCGTTTTTATGGTGAAACCCTTTCTTCGGGGATTAAACCGATCATTGGCGCAGATGTTCATGTTAAAAGCGAGTTGTGCGGTGAGGAATTATTCACGCTCACTTTACTTGCTAAGAATAATGAAGGCTACAAAAACATCACATTACTGCTTTCAAAAGCCTATCAACGCGGCTATGTGGATTTGCCTTATATTGACCAGGAATGGTTGATTGAACACCGTGAAGGTGTAATTGTTTTATCAGGTGGCACACAAGGCGATATCGCGAAAAAACTCCTTAAAGAAAATAGCTCTGAAGCTGAAAGTGCGGTCAGTTTTTATCAAGAATTTTTTCCTGACCATTTTTACCTTTCTCTTTCCCGAACGGGTCGTCCGGATGAAGAACGTTATATTCAAACAGCATTAAAACTTGCTGAAGCCCATGATTTACCGCTTGTGGCGACCAATGATGTCGTCTTCCTTAAGCCTGATGATTTTGAGGCGCACGAAATTCGTGTCGCTATTCATGATGGCTATACCCTAGACGACCCAAAACGTCCAAAACGTTATACCGAACAACAATATTTCCGCTCAGAAGAAGAGATGTGCCAATTATTTGCGGATATTCCTTCTGCGCTTGAAAATACGGTATTAATTGCGCAACGCTGTAATGTCACTTTGCGTTTGGGCGAGTATTTCCTTCCCAAATTCCCAACAGGCGATCTGAGTACGGAAGATTATTTGGTGATGAAATCCAAAGAAGGTTTGGAAGAGCGTTTGGCGTTTTTATTCCCCGATGAAAAAGTGCGGGCAGAAAGACGGCCAGAATATGATGAGCGTCTTCAAGTCGAGCTTGATGTGATCAACCAAATGGGTTTCCCGGGATACTTCTTAATCGTCATGGAGTTTATTCAGTGGTCAAAAGACAATGATATTCCGGTCGGGCCTGGGCGTGGTTCTGGTGCAGGTTCATTGGTGGCTTATGCTCTAAAAATTACCGATTTGGATCCCCTTGAATTCGACCTTCTTTTTGAGCGTTTTCTCAATCCAGAGCGTGTTTCCATGCCTGATTTCGACGTGGATTTCTGTATGGATGGACGGGATCGCGTTATCGATCATGTCGCAGAAACCTACGGTCGTGGTGCGGTATCACAAATTATTACCTTCGGTACCATGGCGGCCAAAGCGGTAATTCGAGATGTGGGTCGAGTATTAGGCCATCCTTATGGCTTTGTGGATCGTATTTCAAAAATGATTCCACCTGATCCCGGCATGACTTTAGCCAAGGCTTTTGAGGCTGAACCACAGTTACAAGTGGCATATGATTCAGATGAAGAAGTCAAAGCCCTAATTGATATGGCGCGTAAGCTAGAAGGTGTCACTCGAAATGCAGGTAAACACGCGGGTGGCGTGGTAATTTCGCCTTCTTTGATTACAGACTTTGCGCCACTTTATTGTGACAATGAGGGGCTTCATCCGGTTACTCACTTCGATAAAAATGACGTGGAATATGCGGGTTTAGTGAAGTTTGACTTCTTAGGTTTGCGTACACTCACCATTATCAAATGGGCGTTGGATATGATTAACGCTCGCCTTGCTCGTGAAGGCAAACCGCCAGT
>NZ_CAJLNI010000072.1 GCF_905207935.1 uncultured Haemophilus sp. | reverse complement strand
GAATATTGAAGGTGTGAAACGGTTGTAAACTTTGCATTAACTTTCCTTAAAAAAACGTGTGAGGGAGCGTGATTTTCACCATCGTACCACCTTGCTCCCCTTTTAAAATTGTAAGCTGAGCATTTAATTGGCGACTGCGTTCAGTCATGATATTTAAACCATAATGCCCTTCTGGCTCGTCTAACGTCGGAATCCCTACGCCATTATCTTGCACAAGAATTTCGTATTCCCCTTCTGCATTGATGTGTGCTTTTACCTCAATCAACGTACCTTTTGAGTGTTTAATCGCATTCAGCGTTGCTTCACGCACAATTTGTAGAACGTGCACTAATTCTTGTGGATTTAAACTTTGTGATGGCAAACTGCAGTCCACGGTCATTTGCATCTTCGTTTGCGAACGTAAACTTTCGATAACTTGCTCCAAGGCAACCTGTAAATTGGCTTCTTGCACCGTTAAACGGAAGGTCGCCAATAATTCTCGTAATTGAGAATAACCATCTGATAAGGCTTGTTCAAATTCACCAATGATCGCAATGCTTTTCTCTTTTGATTCCTCGTCTTCTTTCTTCAAATTATGCTTTAACAGCGTTAATTGAATTTGTAAGAAAGACAGCACTTGCGCCAACGAGTCATGTAATTCCCGTGCAATAATTGACCGCTCTTCCATCAATAAGAGTTGCTCTTGCTGGCGTTGCGTTTTGTGCGAATACAACGCTTTTGCCACCATTTGCCCTAAGTTTTTCATCATGCGTGGATCAGGACAAGGCAAACCGGCTTGCCATGAGAGCACAGCCAAGTTTTCATTTTCAATAGAAAGTTCTTCGACTTGAAGTGATTGTTTAGGATCTTTTTGACCAAAAGAAATTTCCCAATGTTCTGAGCCGAAAATTTCTAACTCAATATAGCGTAAATGTTCGCTGACACGAATATGATTGAGCACTTGGCTGAGAATTTTATCATTAATCTTTGTGGGCGTAAGCAACTGCGAGCTTTGATAAAGTGTGGTTAAAGAGCGGTTAGTTTGGCGCAACTTTTGCGTTTTCTCATTAACGGCATCTTCTAAACGTGAATAAAGTCGCCCTAATTCCGAGGACATTTGCGTAAACACTTTCGCCAAGACACCAAGCTCATTACCACTTTCTGTATCAAGCTGGATATGTTTAAACTGCCCCATTTGCACTTGCATACTGGCTTTGGTCATCAGCTCTAAAGGCTTCACTACTTCGCGCTTTAGATACCAAATGACATAAGACACCATGGCCAAAATTAACAACATCGACACGCATAGCACTGAAACCGCACTAATCCATTTTTGTTCAGCAAAGCGTTGTAATTCCAACACGAAATCGTCGACATCTTGTACATAACTTTTCAGTTCTGCATGATATTTTTCGATTTGATGCGCACGGGCGAAATCAGACATCACCGCCCAGCGTTGTAGAATTTTTTGATAGGATTCTCTCACCCCTGAAGGTGCAAAAAGCTGATTCTGCACAGAAAGCAAGGCCTCAGCATTGAGGCTTCGTTGATAACGCACCAGATTCTGTTCAACCGTATCCGGTGAACGTTCCATTTCCGTTAATAGCCGATAACTTTGCATACGCAAAGAACCGGAAATATTAATGGCTTCCGCATCCGATTTATTACTGGCCATCACGATCAAACTCAATGAGCTAATAATGCCCATGAAGATAATGACCACAAATAAATATTTAGCAATACGGGTAGAAACTGAACGTTTAGCGTACACGATAATTCTTCAACATTGGGGAAAGTGTCCATAGTTTAGCATAAAGTGCGGTTGAAATTGGCTGATTTTTCACAAATAAAAAACATCGGCTTTGACACCGATGTTTTCAAAAACTTGAATTTTTTTGACCGCACTTAGCTTAATTCTTTGCCTTTTAATTCTGGCACTAAGAAGACTGTCGCCACCATGTCGATCACATAAATCACTGCTAAGAAAGCAATCGCAATACTGAATGAGTACGCGGATACAATCGCGCCAACAACAACCGGTCCAAAACCACCTACGGCACGACCTAAGTTAAACAACACATTTTGTGCTGTTGCTCGCGCTTCTGTCGGATAGGCTTCTGCCATTAACGCCCCATAACCGCCCATCATGCCATTGACAAACATCCCTAAGAATGCGCCAGCCACCAACATCGCAGTTGGATCAGTTAATTGAGAGTAAGTGATGATGCTGATCACAGCACCAAGTTGGAATAACAAGAAACTTGGTTTACGTCCGATTCTATCGGCTAGACGACCAAAAATCCAAATCCCTGCCATCATGCCGCATACCGTAACAGCCGTCCATAAACCTGATTTCGTTAAACTAAAACCAAGTTGTTTAGATAAGAAGTTTGGCATCCAAATCATAATGCCGTAGTAGCCAAAATTTTGTACGGAAGTTAACACCACCACACCAAGGCTCACTTTTGTGGTTGCTTTGTCCTTCACTAAGAGTTTGAAAGATTCCAGTTTAGATATTTTTTGGGTTGAAAGTTCAGTCTGTTTTTGCGAAAAAATTTCAGGTTCATGTAAGCGTACTCGTAAATACCAAGCAACAAATGCAGGGAAGATACCAACAACGAACATGCCACGCCAGCCAATATGTGGAAGCAATACAGGGGTGAGTAATGCCGCCGCTAACACACCAACTTGCCAACCTAACGCCACATAAGACGCAGCTTTTGCACGGTGTTTTGCGGGCCACGCTTCAATGGCTAATGCCATACCGATACCAAATTCACCGCCCAAACCGATACCCGCGATAGTGCGATAAATTAATAAATCCCAATAGCCTTGTGCGATTGCACATAAACCGGTAAATACGGCGAAGAGGACGATTGTCCAAGTCAGTACGCGTACTCGCCCATAACGATCGCTTAATGCACCAAATACAATACCGCCTACCACTGCACCAATAAGTGTCCAGGTAACTAATGAGCCAGATTGTGCGGGAGTTAAATTAAGATCTGCCGAAATGGCACTAAGCATAAATCCAAGAATAAGAAGATCGAATCCATCCATCGCGTAGCCGACAGCTGATCCAACCAAGGCTTTCCAGCCATATTGATTGACGTTTGTCATGATTGAGGTCCCTTTTGCTACTCACGGGTAGCGTTTAAAGTGAAATGATGAGGAAAGAAATTTTCCGACGCGTAGTTTAGAGAAATTGACGGAATTTTGCAAGAATAAGAAAAGCAAAGTGCGGTTGATTTTATTCAAGTTTTTATTTTTTCAATAAAATTCGAATTAATAAGGCAATGGCTGCCGCATCATCCACTAAACCTAATGGGCCAAGCACCGCTTCAGGCAAAATATCAATGGGACTGAACAAATAAATCAGAATGATGGCGATTTTAATTAACTTCGTTTTATTCATAGTCATTGGACGAAAAGAAAAAGATCAGGTAAATTCTACAACTTATCCGAATGGTGAATCATCACAAAACGTTCCCAAAGCTGCTCTTCGCTTTCTTGATGCTCAGGATCTGGCTTGATGCAGTTGGTAATCGGGCAAACTTTTTGGCAAGTTGGCGTGTCATAATGACCAACACATTCCGTACAAAGCACAGGATCGATCACATAGATCTCCTCGCCGATTGAAATTGCTTCATTCGGGCATTCGGGGAGGCACATATCGCAGTTTGTGCATTTGTTTGTGATCAGTAACGCCATACCATTCCTTTATATGAGAAAGCGGCGAATTATAGCCGACAAAAGCAAAATTGACAAAATTTAAACAGGATTTTTATGAAAAAACAGGTTTCCACTCTTTCCCTTATTGCCCTTGCCGCATTTAGTATTTGGCAATATTTCACTGAACACAAAAAAGACACCAAACCAGCCCCAACAACCACACAACAGCAAAGTCAAAGTGCGGTCAAAAATACTAAAGATTTTGGGAATTATGATGTCATCATGCGTGATGATGCTATTGGGCAAAACAAAAATGCCCCTGTTGATTATTATATGTTGGCCTTATCTTGGTCGCCGGCATTCTGTGAAAAACAACGTGCTCAATATGGCAATAATTTACCCGATTCAGCGCAATATCAATGTAGTACAAAAAATCAATTTGGCTGGGTAGTACATGGCTTATGGCCACAAAATGCGAATGCACGTTCTGTTACGGAGCACCCACGTTTTTGTAAGGGTGATTTAGCGCCACTTCCAATTGAAACGATCGAGCCTTACCTTTCAATCTCGCCAGGCGCAAAATTGTTGCAAGGCGAATGGGAAAAACACGGTAGCTGCGCCTTTGATTCAGCGGAAGATTATTTCAAACAAGAGAAAGCATTATTTGAATCGCTTTCCTTGCCAAACGAACAATTAAGCCGTAAAGAATTATTTCAATGGATGAAGCAACATAATCCGCAATTAAAAGGCGCTTATTTAGGGGCGAGCCATAATGAGCTATTTATTTGTTACAATCGCCAGTGGGAAGTAATCGATTGCCAAAAATAAGCATAATTCGCTTTTTTATTTGATCTACATCGTTACAACCTAGTAAGAACTAGGTATAATGTCCCCGTTTAATTTTAACTAACCCAAGAGGAAAGCTTATGTCAGTAATCAAAATGACCGACTTAGATTTAAAAGGTAAACGTGTATTTATTCGCGCGGACTTAAACGTACCGGTAAAAGATGGCAAAGTGACATCTGATGCGCGTATTCGTGCGACTATCCCGACGTTAAAACTGGCTTTAGAGAAAGGCGCAAAAGTGATGGTTACCTCTCACTTAGGTCGTCCAACTGAAGGGGAATTCAAACCTGAAGACTCTTTACAACCGGTTGTTGATTACTTAAAAGACGCAGGTTTCAATGTGCGTTTAGTACAAGACTACTTAAACGGTGTGGATGTTAAAGAAGGCGAAATCGTTGTTTTAGAAAACGTACGTGTAAACAAAGGTGAGAAGAAAAACGATCCTGAATTAGGTAAAAAATATGCCGCACTTTGCGATGTTTTCGTAATGGATGCATTCGGTACAGCTCACCGTGCACAAGCGTCAACTTACGGCGTAGCGGAATTTGCACCAGTAGCTTGTGCAGGTCCATTGCTTGCAGCAGAATTAGATGCATTAGGTAAAGCATTAAAAGAACCTGCTCGTCCGATGGTTGCGATCGTAGGCGGTTCTAAAGTTTCCACTAAATTAGAAGTATTAAACTCTCTTTCAAAAATTGCTGACCAAATTATCGTAGGTGGTGGTATTGCAAATACTTTCATCGCGGCAGCTGGCCACAATGTGGGTAAATCGTTATATGAAGCAGATTTAATCCCTGTAGCAAAAGAATTAGCAGCAAGCACTGATATTCCAGTTCCAGTTGATGTACGTGTTGGTACTGAATTCTCTGAAACTGCTCCTGCAACAGAAAAATTAGTAACCGAAGTGAAAGATGATGAATCTATCTTCGATATCGGTGATAAATCTGCAGAACAATTAGCTGAAATCATCAAAAATGCAAAAACTGTTTTATGGAATGGTCCAGTTGGTGTGTTTGAGTTCCCTAACTTCCGTAAAGGTACTGAAATCATTTCTCACGCGATTGCAAACAGCGATGCATTCTCTATCGCAGGGGGCGGTGATACTTTAGCAGCTATCGATTTATTCGGTATTGCAGATAAAATCTCTTACATCTCTACCGGTGGCGGTGCATTCTTAGAATTCGTTGAAGGTAAAGTATTACCTGCAGTAGAAATTCTTGAAAAACGTGCGAACGGTTAATTGAATGGCTTCTATCCCCTCTACTCTCATAGAGGGGATAAATATTGATTCTTCAAACGGAGGAATAAATCCTCCAAAACAAAAGGAAACACAACTATGGCTAAATTATTAGATATCGTAAAACCTGGCGTAGTAACAGGTGAAGATGTACAAAAAATCTTTGCTTATGCCAAAGCAAACAACTTCGCGATCCCTGCAGTAAACTGCGTGGGCTCTGACTCCGTAAATGCTGTATTGGAAACCGCTGCACGTGTGAAAGCACCGGTAATTATCCAATTCTCAAACGGTGGTGCATCGTTCTACGCAGGTAAAGGTATCAAACCAGCAAGTGGTGCACGTCCAGATGTTTTAGGTGCGATCGCGGGTGCGAAACACGTTCATACTTTAGCCAAAGAATACGGTGTGCCCGTTATTCTTCATACCGACCACGCAGCGAAAAAATTGCTTCCATGGATCGATGGCTTACTTGAAGCGGGTGAAAAACACTTTGCAGAAACGGGCCGTCCATTATTCTCTTCTCACATGCTTGACTTATCTGAAGAGCCAATGGAAGAAAACATGGCAATCTGCCGTGAATACCTTGCTCGTATGGACAAATTAGGTATGACCCTTGAAATCGAAATCGGTATTACCGGTGGTGAAGAAGATGGCGTAGATAACTCTGATGTAGATGAATCTCGTTTATATACCCAACCATCTGATGTGCTTTATGTTTACGACCAATTAAACCCAGTAAGCCCTAACTTTACCGTTGCTGCTGCATTCGGTAACGTACACGGTGTTTACAAACCAGGTAACGTAAAATTAAAACCATCTATTTTAGGTGCATCACAAGAGTTCGTGGCAAAAGAACGCAATCTACCAGCAAAACCAATCAACTTCGTTTTCCACGGTGGTTCAGGTTCTAGCCGCGAAGAAATCCGCGAAGCAATTAGCTATGGTGCAATCAAAATGAATATCGATACTGATACTCAATGGGCTGCATGGAATGGTATCTTAAACTTCTATAAAGCAAATGAAGCTTATCTTCAAGGTCAATTAGGTAACCCTGAAGGTCCTGATGCACCAAACAAAAAATACTACGACCCACGTGTTTGGTTACGTAAAATGGAAGAATCAATGTCTAAACGCTTAGAGCAATCTTTCGAAGACTTAAACTGCGTTGATGTTTTATAATCCATAAAAATAGACTAAAATAAGACCGCACTTTCTAGTGCGGTTTTTTATTTTACATAACCTAAATATCGAGCATAATCTATGCAAATAACAAAACAAAATTGGTTAGTTACCCTAATAAACTTTGCAGTAACGCTTTTCTTCCTTTCGATATTTATTGTCAAGGGGGGATATAATGCTGCACCTGCTCTACTGATGTTAATCGGTTTAGGTTATGGCGTTTATGCTTTAATCAAGAAACCACTTTTAAACTTATCGAAAGTTGATAAATGGTTAATTTATAGCTACCTTTTTTATTTTCTTACATTTGTACTTTCCCTCTGCATTAACGGGGGGAAAATGCGCGATCTTGATACTGCAAGCCGAGTCGTTTTCTTTGTTCCTGTTTTACTTTTATTATTAAAATACCCTATCAAAACTTGCGTTTTGAGTTACTCTATTCCGCTTGGTAGTATTATTTCCCTTTGCGTAGCACTTTATGATAAATTTATCTTGAATCTACGCCCAGAGCAAAATCCTCGAATTATGCATATTCAAGGTGGTGATATTTCTATGTCATTAGGTATTTTTAACCTAATTATTGCCCTCTATGCCCATCATAAAAAAGACGTAAAGTTAACCACTCTTAGTGTTATTGGTGGTTTATGTGGCATCGTAGGAAGTTTGCTTTCTACCGCTCGAGGTGGATGGGTTGCATTGCCTGTCTTGCTTGTCGTTATTCTTTATATTTATCGTCATTCTCTTTCAAAACGTTTTTTCCTGACTTTCTTTGGGATTATTGTGGTCGCGAGCATTGGTATTAGTCAAATGCCCAATAACCGCATTATGGAACGAATTAATGTTGCTCAAAAAGATATCCAGCTTTATCTAGATAAAAATAATGGTAACACCTCTCTAGGTGCTCGTTTTGAAATGTGGAAAAGCGCAATTGCAATGGCAAAAGAAAAACCTTTATTTGGTTGGGGTATTCAAGGTGCAACAGAAAAACGTAAGCAAGAAACAGAAGAAAAAATTGCTACAGGTAACATTGGACAATTTACACATGCTCATAACCAATATTTAGATGACCTCTCCAAACGAGGAATCGTCGGATTACTCGCCTTGCTTGCTGTTTTATTTATTCCTCTGCGTACCTTTATGAAAAAGCTAAACACCACGAACGATGAGGTTAAGCTGATTGCAACGTTAGGTGTTGCCCATATTTTATCTGTGATGATTTATGGCTTAAGCCAAGGTTTCTTGGTACATAATTCAGGTACTATTTTTTACTTTTTCTTAACGATTGTGTTTTATGCTGCAATACGAACACATCAGAAGGCGGAATAATGAAAATTTTAGTCATTCGTAACGATAAACTGGGTGATTTTGTTCAGGCGTTTCCGGCTTTTGCGATGTTGAAAGCCTCAAATCCCGAGCTAAAACTGACCGCACTTGTGCCAGCTTATACAGCCCCATTGGCTCAAATTTGCCCCTATTTAGATGATGTCATCATTGATAGTGCCAAGAACGACAAAGCGGATTTCAATCGTCTTGTTAAAGAAATCAAAGAGCAGCAATTTGATGGCATGATTAGCTTCTTTTCCAATACCCATAACGGTAAATTAGCCTGGAAAAGTGGGATTCCTTATCGTCTTGCGCCCGCAACAAAATGGGTACAAATCCTTTATAACCATCGTTTAACACAACGCCGTTCACGTTCAGAAAAATCGGAAGCCGAGTACAATCAAGATCTGGCTCGGGCGTTCTTAAAGAAACACAACATGCCGATTGTGGAACCCAAACCACCTTACCTTTCATTTCCTGAAAGTGCGGTTAAAAATCAACGTGTTTTTCTTCAAAAACAATTCGGTTTATCTGCAGATAAAAAATGGGTCTTTGTGCATAGCGGAACAGGTGGTTCAGCAACAAGTCTCTCGTTGACACAATATGCTCAATTGATACAAGGTTTATTAAACGAATTTGACTGTCAGATTATCTTAACGGCAGGACCTGGTGAAAGTGAAAAAGCCCATGAGTTAGCGGCAAAAATCGATAACCAAAATGTGGTTGTTTACGATAAGAATAAAGGATTGGTTGATTTTGCACACTCTCTAGCTTGTGCGGATTTATTTATTGCGGGCTCTACTGGACCATTGCATTTAAGCAGTGCATTCAATGTGCCAACGATCGGATTCTATCCAAATAGTCGCTCATCTCAGCCTCGTCGTTGGAAGCCGATTAATGATGCAGATAAACATCTTGCTTTCTGCCCGCCAAAAGGCAAAGAGGAAATTAATTTAGGCTTAATTTCGATTGATGATGCCTTAATTGAGATTATCCCCTTCGTGCGGAAGATGTGGCAAGCGAGCAATTGAGTTTAAGCATAACTGTACAATCCAACCTATTGCGGCGGCAAAAACAACGGTACCGATTCCGACTGTGCCGCCGAGAAGATAACCCAACACACAAACCGACACTTCAAGGCTTGTTCTCACAATGCCTACTTTTAAATGAAGGCGTTGGCAAAACCCCACCATTAATCCATCCCGCGGGCCAGCGCCTTGATGACAGGTTAAATATAATGCTGTTCCAAGCCCATAAAGCAAAAGCCCAATTCCGCCGAATAAGATTCGACTCAAAAGTGCGGTTGGTTCAGGTATAATTTTCACGGTTAAACCCAGAAAAAAAGCAATCACGATAATATTCAAAATCGTGCCAAGCCCAAATCTTAACCTAAGGGGAATCCAAGCCAACATCACCAAACAGCTAATACCGAATGATGCCCAACCAATACTAACTCCAGCTTGTAATGCCACGCCTTGAGAAAGTACGGTCCAAGGTGAAGAACCCAAATTAGCGAGCACAATCAAGCCATCTCCAATGCCCAGTATTGCCAAAGCAAATAAGAGCATCGACATGGTTTTACCTTCGACTGACCATAGCGATTTGGCGG
>NZ_CAJLNI010000071.1 GCF_905207935.1 uncultured Haemophilus sp. | reverse complement strand
GGAGAATCACCATAACTGGTGGTGGTAAGTGGAAGAATTTGCCAATAAGTTTGTTTAGTTTCAACTAAAAAATCGACAAAATCATAAGCCGATTGCCCAAAGCTACCAATCCCGAATGCATTTGGTAGTGAGGTAATGTGCATAAGAACACCACTTGAACGAGTAAGCATAATATTTCCTCTAGGAAGTCATCATTTTGGCTCATTCTAACCTAAACGTATTTTTATGCAACAACTTATACGTAAAAGCTATTAACTTTTTCGTAAAAGAATAACTTTTATCACATTTTATACGTATAACATTTATGGTTTTATGGTATGCTATGATGGTACCTACGGAACGAACAGTCGATAAAAGGATTAAAAATGAGCAAGTATAAGCAGGTCTATAACGAGATAAAGACCCAAATTAACAATGGTAATTTAGCCCCATTGCAAGAACTTCCGAGTGAAAATGAACTCATGCAAAGCTATGGTTTTTCCAAGGATACTATTCGAAAAGCGCTTTCCTTACTTGAAATTGATGGCTATATTCAAAAGCAACAAGGCCGAAACTCGATTGTTTTAGAACATGATTTATCTAAACCACAAATGCTTTCTGAAATTAAAACCGTTAGCGAATTAAATAGTGCCTCAACACACCAAGTAAAAACCACATTAACCAACTTGTATATTGTGCAAGGTGAAGAAGAACTGATGCATATTTTTAATGTCGATGATCAGATCGATTTCTACCGTATTGCTCGTCTCCGTGAAATTGATGGTGAAGCCGTTGAATACGAGGTTTCTTATTTTGATCGCCGCATCGTGCCGTTTATTAGCCGAGAAATTGCGGAACACTCTATTTATCACTATTTGGAAAACGAATTAAAATTAAAAATTAGTCACTCACAACGAAAAATTGTCTTTCGCTATGCGAACGAAGAAGAAAAAAATGCGATCAATCTTGGTAAGTATGAGATGGTTGTGAATGTGACGAGTACCACTTATTTGGCTGATGGGAGACCATTTCAATATGGGAGTATTAGCTACCGACCAGATAAAATTGCGTTTACTTCAACCGCAAAACGAAATGTCTAGTTTTTTTGTAAATGATAAGTTGTGATTAAAAATTCATAAAAAAGTGCGGTCATTTTTAACCGCACTTTTTTGTTTGCTCTACTTTAACCAAAATTGTTCTTTTAACAGCTTTCCTAGCGTCATCAGTACTAACGCACCAATCATAAAATTAGCAAAGATAAACGCACCGTTTGCCAAGCCACTAAGTACGTTATGATGAACAAAAGAAACGGCTCCATTCGCTAAAGAAGCTAATCCGAATGAAAAAGACCAAAAACCAATATTCATCCCTTTTTCACTAATCCAAGGGAAAAGGCGAATCAAAAAGAACATTTGTAAAAAGCCGTATCCCCATAATAACTTAACGAAAAGATCGATCTCTCCCCCATTAAGCGATAAGTAAGCCGACGATCCTACGAATGCCGGCGCTAAAATGATCCCCATAGTTGGACGAAATTGTGGTTCAATCTGCAACACACGTAAACGCTGTAATAATGCCGGTTCATAAATAATCCAAGCAATCATCCCCGCCCCTAAGAACAAATAGCCTAAATCTTGATAGCCTAATAAGGCTAATGATGAGGCACTGGTGAAATTAGTCGCGACAGAGGGCAAATAAAATGGTGGGAGTGTCGATTTCTGCTCAAATGTGCCATCTTTCCATAATGCACTAATACGTACAGAAGCAAATAATAATTGCCCAATTGTCCCGATCCAAATTAATCCCTCACCAATGAGAGGAAACCAACGATACAGAATATCCCCGCTCAACATGGTTGTAATCGCTATTAAGGCGAGAAAAGAAAAACGTATCGGACAACAATATTCATCGCGTACTTCTTGAGAGAAATAAATCATTTTATAAATATAAAGCAAGACGAAAAGTGCCCATACTGAAACAGAAATTAATCCAATAATATCACTCACATTTCGAGAAAAAGAGAGCGTATCGCCCATATGCAGCCAGGCTAAAGACAAGGCACCCAAGCCTAATGGAATCGCGAAATACCCAGTTGGCAAAGGAAAAGGTCGTTTATCAGTCATTATTATTCTCCTAAAATTGGTGCCTTATAAGATTACCCATAAATGCGCGAATATTGATGTGGATTTATCTCAAAGACTAGAATAAAAATCTCATTGCTCTAAATGAAAGAAAGGGCTAATAAACATTAGCCCTAAATTGAATTAATATATTTTTGATTATTTGCAGATCACTTCTAATCCGCCCATGTAAGGACGTAATACTTCTGGCACAGTAATTGAGCCATCTGCATTTTGATAGTTCTCAAGCACGGCCACTAATGTACGACCTACTGCCAAACCAGAGCCATTCAATGTATGTACTAAGCGAGTTTTCTTATCCCCTTTCGCTTTACAACGTGCTTGCATACGACGAGCTTGGAAATCCCACATGTTAGAGCAAGAAGAAATCTCACGATAAGTATTTTGTGCAGGCACCCACACTTCTAAGTCGTAAGTTTTGCAAGAACCAACGCCCATATCACCAGTACAAAGTAATACTTTACGATATGGTAAATTTAAAAGCTGTAATACTTTTTCTGCATGACCCGTTAATTCTTCAAGCGCTTCCATCGATTTATCTGGATCTACAATTTGTACCATTTCCACTTTATCGAATTGGTGCATACGAATTAAACCACGGGTATCACGACCATAAGATCCTGCTTCAGAACGGAAACATGGTGTATGTGCGGTCATTTTGATTGGCAAATCCGCTTCATCAACAATTACATCACGTACAAGGTTAGTGACCGGCACTTCCGCTGTTGGAATTAATGCGTAAGGTTGTTCGCCTTCTAGCGCTAAAGTATGGAATAAATCTTCACCAAATTTTGGTAATTGACCTGTCCCATAAAGGGTCGCATGGTTAACTAAATAAGGTACATAAGCTTCTAAATAACCATGTTGTTCGGTATGAAGATCTAACATGAATTGTGCTAATGCACGGTGCATTTTAGCAATTTGACCTTTCATTACCGCAAAACGCGCACCTGCTAATTTAGCTCCTGCTGCAAAATCTAAGCCATTTGCCTCTTCACCTAATGACACGTGATCTTTGATCTCAAAATCAAATGTACGCGGCGTACCCCAACGTAAAATTTCTTTATTTTCAGTGTCATCTTTACCTAATGGCACTTCATCTGCCGGGATGTTTGGAATGCTTAACACGATTTGATTGATTTCTGCTAACACCGCATCAAGTTGAGTTTTCGCTTCATTAAGCTGTTCGCCCATGTTATCTACTTCAGCCAATAATGGTGCAATGTCTTCACCACGTGCTTTTGCTGCACCAATGGCTTTGGAACGCGCGTTACGTTCTGCTTGTAATGTTTCAGTTTTTACTTGTAAATCTTTGCGTTGTTCTTCTAATGCGGTAAGTTTTTCCGTATCAAGAATAAAGTTACGTTTTACTTTTAATTTTTCTGCTACTTCAGCCAGATTATTACGGAGTAAATTTGGATCGATCATTGGAATTCCCTATTTTTCATTATGAAACAGATACCTTTATTCTAGCGCGCTTTCACCAAATAAACCAGTTAAAAGCCTGATTTTTCTTTTATTAACTCTTTCAAAAACATCTAATTTTATGACTGCACTTAGCCATGATTTAATTTTGTGATCTCTGTCAAATTCTGAGAATGAGACACTAGAAACAGCAAAAAAAAGTTCTATAATGAAAATGAACGTTAACCAAGAGGAGTAACCTATGTTTCCTGAATTTCGCGATTTAATCACTAAGCTTAAAAACAAAGATGCTTATTTTGATCGCTTGTTTGAAAAGCACAACGCATTAGACCAAGATATCAAAAATAAGATTGATAACATAGAACTCGCTACTCATACGGAAATTGAGAACTTGAAAAAAGAAAAATTACGGATTAAAGACGAGCTCTATCAATACTTGAAAAAGAAAGCAGCTGAGTAATTTGGTTTAATGTGAAGGCAAAGTGCGGTGAAATTTACCGCACTTTTTTGTTTTAAGCGGTTTTGCTTTTTTGAGAGCCAAGATAAATTGCGACTAATGTTAGCAGTGCCCCTGCCCATTGCCAATGATTGATGGGCTTATCCAAGCCAAAATAATCAATCACGAGCGCCACCACCGGTTCAGAAAGAAGCAATAAACCAGTTAAGCCTAAAGATAAATAAGGGATTGTATAAGCAATCATGCCCCAGGCGACACATTGCATCACCGCACCATAAATGAAGACTAATCCCCAATCGGTGAAGGTGGTCGGATAAAGATTATCAGGATTAAAAATTAGCGAAGGAATAATTAAGACGAAAGCACCACTTAAGCTAAGAATAAACATTAACGAAAATAAAGCGGTGGGTTCTTCTTCGTGCACTTTTTTAATCATAACCATTGAAGCTGCAAGAAAACCAGCAGAAATGAGCCCAATGATAATGCCATACATGCCTTCAAAATTATGTTGTAGCTCTTCACTTGAGATTAAAACAACACCAACAACTGCTAAAAAAAGGCTTAATATTTGTAACTTACTTTGGCGTTCACCAAAGAAAAAATAGCCAATTGCTGCCAAAAAGAAAATCTGCAAGCTATTCAGCAACGTTGAAATCCCCGGCCCTACCGCATATACACTTTCATGCCAAAAGGATAAATCAAAAGCTAAAAAGATCCCGGCTAATATCGCATACATCATCGCTTTACGGCTTTTCGGAAAATGCTGTCTTTTTAATTTCATTAAGAACCAAAAAATAAAAGAAGCAATGAGTAAGCGCCAAAATGCAATAGCATAACCCCCCACTGGTACAAACTTAACAATTAGGCTTCCTAAACCGAATAGCACGCAGCCCACGACTAACATTGGGGCGGCGTAAGATTTTACTTTATCCATTAAATAAACATCGCCCAGACTGGCAAGCTACTAGCCATAAAGAATAAAATGAGTAGGCTGTTATAACTGAGTTTCCATTTATTTACACTGTGTAAGAGCAGTACACCCGCTATCACTAAGTGAAGCAGAAAATAAATGCCGTATGCGAAAACGTTCGAAAAAACGACCGCACTTGTGCCTTGATAAAGAATAAAAATCAGTACTGCCAACGCATTAAGTGCAAGCAGTAAAATCATCAATAATGGCAGTAACGCAATGAAACCTTGCAGACGATTACGAGAAACAGACAAACATAAATTCGCTAACAATACGCCCATTAAAGCTTGTGCCAGTGGGTTATATTGCACGAAATTCGGTGTTGGATTGCCGAAGAAAATCATCAAATAGGCAATGACACCAAATCCACTCACCAAAGATGCCATTAAGAGAAAACCACGGCGAGCGACTTCATCTTTAGGTTGTTTCCACACTGCATATACGGCAGATAACCCGCATAAGCTGACAATATCAGTCATCACGTAATGATGTGGTGAGGCCAAGCTCATCCCTAGCCAAACGAACCAATAAAGTGCAAAACAGACATTTGCTTTAATTAAACGTCCACGCTGCCCTGGACAAATTTCCCCTTTAATAAAGGCAACTAAACAAAGCAATTGGGCAATCAGCACGCCAAAGGCTAAATGAGGAATCAATTTTTCAGCAAGTTGCAAAGATTCTATAAAAAAATCGACCATTAATAGCAACCCAATTGGCAATATGGCAAGAAATGCGGCCAAGGGTTTGGATTGTTCTTCTGACATAAAATTCTCGATTAGAAAAAGAAGGCGTCATTATGCCAAAATTTACGGCTTTTTTTAATGGCTTTCGTGCATTTTGCCTCATTCCCTTTTAAAATAAGCAAAATGATAACCGCACTTTAGGAACCACAAAAAAATGCTATTAAGCGTACTTTATATTATTGGAATTACCGCCGAAGGAATTACCGGCGCATTAGCCGCTGGACGAGAAAAAATGGATATTTTCGGGGTAATTATTATCGCCTGTGTCACGGCGATTGGCGGTGGTACAGTACGCGATGTATTATTAGGGCACTACCCTGTTGGCTGGGTTAAACATCCTGAATATTTCATCATGGTAGCTGGTGCGGCAGTATTAACGGTTTTTATTGCCCCCTTCATCAAACATTTTATGCGCTACTTTCGCACGATTTTCTTGGTATTAGATGCTTTAGGATTAATCGTGTATTCCATTATCGGTGCGCAAATTGCCATTGATATGGGCTATGGTTTTACCGTTACATCCATTGCGGCAACAGTAACGGGTGCATTTGGTGGCGTGTTGCGTGATTTACTTTGTAACCGTATTCCTCTTGTATTCCAAAAAGAACTTTACGCCAGTGTATCATTCTTCTCCGCGGCTATGTATATGGCATTCCAACACATTCAATTAGAACACACGCTTTCAATTTTACTCACGTTATTTAGTGGTTTTGCACTGCGTTTACTTGCTGTTCGATTCGGCTGGGGCTTACCCGTTTTCGATTTCCAAGAGCAAGAAGATGAGACAAATGATAAATTACCGAAGAAAACGAAATAATTAAAAGGAATAATTATGTTAGAACAAATGGGCAAACAGGCTAAAGATGCGGCCTTTATTTTAGCGCAATTAAACACCACTGAAAAAAATCATGCGCTCAGTATTATTGCGGAACAATTAGAACAACAAGCTGACCGTATTCTAGCGGCAAATCAAAAAGATATTGAAATCGCAAAACAAAACGGCTTATCTGAAGCATTAATAGATCGCCTATTATTAACCGAAGATCGCCTAAAAGGCATTGCAAATGATGTGCGCCATGTGATTTCGCTCGCGGATCCTGTGGGGAAACTCATTGATGGTGGCACCTTAGATAGCGGATTAAAGATCGAACGAGTTCGTACTCCGCTTGGCGTGATTGGTACCATTTACGAAGCACGTCCAAATGTGACGATTGATGTGGCAAGCCTTTGCTTAAAAACGGGTAATGCCGTAATTTTACGTGGAGGAAAAGAAACACAACATTCCAACCAAATTTTAGTAGAAGTGGTACAAAATGCCCTTGAACAAGCGGGATTACCACGCGATGCAGTACAAGCTATTACGGATCCGAATCGTGAACTTGTGATGCAACTGCTTAAATTGGATCGCTATGTGGATATGATTATTCCTCGTGGCGGTGCGGGCTTACATGAGCTTTGTAAACAACATTCTACCATTCCTGTGATTGTTGGTGGTGTAGGCGTTTGCCATCTGTTTGTGGAAGAAAGTGCTGACCAAGAAAAAGCCCTTGCGGTGATTGCGAATGCAAAATGCCAACGTCCAAGCACATGTAATACGTTGGAAACGCTTTTAGTTCAACGCTCGATTGCAGAAACCTTCCTACCAAAACTCGCGAAATATTTAGCTGAGAAAAAAGTGAAATTCCATGCAAAATCGACCGCACTTTCGATTCTTCAAGCTGTAAATGTTGATGTGCAAGAAGTGACTGAACAAGCACTACGCCAAGAATGGGGCTCATTGGATCTCAATGTTGTGGTGGTTGAAGATATGGATGCGGCAATTGCTCACATCCGTGAATATGGCACGCAACATTCAGAAAGTATCTTGACGGAAAATCAACGACTAGCCACTCAATTTATCAATCAAGTAGATGCGGCAGCCGTGTATGTTAATGCAAGTACTCGATTCACCGATGGCGGACAATTTGGTTTAGGTGCAGAAGTGGCGGTAAGTACTCAAAAACTTCATGCTCGAGGCCCAATGGGATTAGAAGCCTTAACCAGCTATAAATGGGTTTGTGTTGGCGATTACACTTCTCGCAAATAATCTGTTCCATCCATAAAAAAACCGCACCTTGAAACAATCAAAGTGCGGTTATTTTTTATCTCGTTTTTAGTGTTTACCGAATAATTTCATCGCGGGCAATACAATCGCACAAGCAATCGCGCCTACAATCACACCCACGACTAACGTTGCCACATTACCTAATAAGCCATCTGCTAATTGATAATCAGCGAGCAAATGATGAATGAAATCCACATTATGTACAAAAATACCGCCACCGACTAAGAACATCGCAAGCGTACCGATAAAACTAAGTGAACGCATAAATTTAGGCATAATCACTAAAATTGCATTCCCGATTGACTTCGCCACACCACCTTTTTTGATAAGGTATAAACCGAAATCATCCGCTCTAACAATCAATGCGACCAAGCCATAAACAAAAATAGTAATTCCGATACCGACTATCGAAAGAGAAATGATGCGAGTGAGCAAGCTCGCTTCGGTTAATTCGCCCAATGCAATAATAATAATTTCAGCAGAAAGAATAAAATCCGTACGAATTGCCCCTTTAATTTTAGCGGCTTCATTAAAGGTTGTTTTTTCTTCGTGCTCTTCATGGGCAATAAATTTATGCAGAATTTTCTCTACACCTTCAAAACATAAATATGCCCCACCAATCATCAGAAGTGGCACGATCAACCAAGGTAAAAATGCAGAAAGCAGTAAAGCAATTGGAATTAAAATGACTTTATTGACTAACGATCCTTTGGTTACTGCCCAAACAATGGGTAATTCACGCTCGGAAGATGCCCCTGTTACCTGATTAGCATTTAAGGCTAAGTCATCACCTACTACACCAACGGTTTTCTTGGCTGCTATTTTGGTCATCAAGGCGACATCATCAAGAATCGATGCAATGTCATCAATAAGAGTAAAAAGAGAGCTAAACGCCATATTCTTTCCTTTATAAAGTTAAAATTTAGAGAAATGAGTTTTAGACTGGTCGAATGCTTTCAACATCCAACTTCGCATCAAACTCTTTTTGTAATAAAAGCAGTTTTTTATCTTGCTGTAAATCCGTACGTGCCTGTTCACGTAAGTCTTGATAAACCTTTTTACGGTAATCCATCGGTGTTAAAACATCGGAATCTTCAACAAAAATCGACAATTTGACTGGTTTTTCATATAAACGTTCAAGATGTTCCACTAAATTTTTAATATTTCGATCTTGTTTTAAATGCGCTTTTTCAGAATGAAGCCCAAGTTGAATTTCATCTTCTGTTTGCGACTTAATGAAGCAATTTAATGCCAACTCTTTTGAAAAGCCAATCACGCCTGAACGTTCGACAATATCCGTCCAAGGATCTTGTTTTTGCGTAATTTGAATAATTTTCTCACGCAATTCTGGTGTCACATCTTTCAACATTGCCTGTTTAATATCAGAAGGACGCACACCACTATCTACTTTGGCTAAATCCGGATTACTCCACTCCCAACGGTAGGTTTCCGCATCCAGAATTTCCTGCTCTTCTGCGTCCATTTCAACATTATCATCAATGGTATTTTCCACCGTTTCAATACCTTGCTTTAACTCGTCAGCTTGCTGAGTAATTGGATTTGGTACCGCGGCTTTCGTTTGCGTAGCTTTCGGTGGTGTCATCTCTCGCACAGGAAGTGCGGTCATTTTTGGTGAATTTTTTTGCGAGTCCAACTCTTGAAGATGATGCAAGGTTTCTTCCACCGCGGCTTGCTGTTCATCATGATGATGTTGGCGCTCTGATTGCTCAATTTGCGTTAATTGATTCAATGCCTCTAGCGCGGCAAGGCTGGCTAAATTCAATGAAGATGTAGTTTGAGTGGAAACAGGTTGAGAAGACGAGGAATGCACAACCGCCGATTGAACCATCGGCTTTTGCGCTTGTGCAGAATAATTTGCTTTGATGTTTTGCGACAGCACCGGCATATCCACATAACCAGAAACAGGCTGATTTTCAACCGCACTTTTCTGTGTATTTTGTTCAGGGGATAGCCCGCCTTGTTTAGGCGTTTGTGCTGCCGTAAGGAACTTTGGGTGGAATGCCAATGCCCTCAATAATGTCATTTC
>NZ_CAJLNI010000070.1 GCF_905207935.1 uncultured Haemophilus sp. | reverse complement strand
ATTGTACCCACGTTTACGTGCGGTTTTGTACGTTCAAATTTTTCTTTAGACATTTAAAGAGTCCCTCTAAATAGACACGGTTATCGATGGGTAAATTAAACCACATTAACCAATAAAATCATTACTATTTAATAAAGGAAAGAGGAATTTGGAAGGCTGGTGCTGATAGGCGGATTTGAACCGCCGACCTCACCCTTACCAAGGGTGCGCTCTACCAACTGAGCTATATCAGCGTTTGGAGCGGGCAGCGGGAATCGAACCCGCATCATTAGCTTGGAAGGCTAAGGTAATAGCCATTATACGATGCCCGCAGTCCTAAATTCATCTGTCCCATCAGAATTCATTTAGAAAATGGTGGAGGGAGAAGGATTCGAACCTTCGAAGGCTGAGCCAACAGATTTACAGTCTGCCCCCTTTGGCCGCTCGGGAACCCCTCCACGCTAAATGAATACTTGTTTACTAAAGGATGGTGCCGACTACCGGAATCGAACTGGTGACCTACTGATTACAAGTCAGTTGCTCTACCTACTGAGCTAAGTCGGCGTGTTGTAAGCAAGTGAGGCGTATTATATGGAAAATTTTATGCCTGACAAGTTTTTTTTATGAAAAATGCGTTTTTTTTAACTATTCGTCTAATTTACAAGCAAAAAGCCTCATTCTTGCTTTAAAAGTCACCACTTTTAATAAAAAACGATGATCACAACGCATTTATAGGGTATATTTTGTCCAATTTTTTTCACTCTAGATATAAAGCACCGTGGAAATTACTGAACAACTAACGCCCTTTCTGAACTTTAGCCGTCAGCAATGGGCTGAATTAAGAAAATCTGTTCCGCTAAAATTAACGGAGCAAGATCTCAAACCGCTTTTAGGTTTTAATGAAGAGCTTTCTCTCGATGAAGTGAGCACCATTTACTTGCCACTCGCACGTCTTATTAACTATTACATTGACGAAAACCTTCGCCGCCAAACCGTTTTGAATCGTTTTCTTGGCGGACAAAGCCCTAAAGTCCCTTACATCATTAGTATCGCGGGTAGTGTTGCGGTTGGGAAAAGTACATCGGCACGTATTTTGCAATCGCTACTAACTCATTGGCCTACTGAACGAAAAGTCGATTTAATCACTACCGATGGTTTCCTGTATCCATTAGAAAAACTGAAAAAAGATGATTTGCTACAGAAAAAAGGCTTCCCTATTTCTTATGATACGGCCAAATTAATTCGTTTTTTAGCTGATATCAAATCAGGCAAGCCATCGGTAAAGTCGCCTATTTATTCTCATCTGACTTACGATATCGTTCCTGATAAATTTGATATTGTCGATCAACCGGATATTTTAATTTTAGAAGGGTTAAATGTTCTCCAAACAGGTTCAAATAAAGCGAATCAAACCTTCGTATCTGATTTTGTGGACTTCTCCATTTATGTTGATGCTGACGAGAATTTACTTAAAGAATGGTACATCAAGCGATTTTTAAAATTCCGCCAAAGTGCTTTCACTAATCCAGATTCCTATTTTAAACATTATGCGAATCTCTCTGAGCAAGAAGCCATTGAAACAGCCAGCAACATTTGGGATAACATTAATGGATTGAATTTAAAACAAAACATTCTGCCAACTCGTGAACGCGCTAATCTGATTCTTAGAAAAGGTGAAAATCACGAAGTTGAGTTAGTGAAATTAAGAAAATAAAAAAGAGCGGTCAATTTGACCGCTCTTTTTCTCACTGCCTTACGACATTCTACCATTCTCAATGCCAATCACCTGATCACAAATAGCCATAGTCGATTGACGATGACTCACAAGAATAATCAATTTTTCTGCTTTCACATTCAATAACGATTTCAAAATCATCGCCTCGTTTAAGCTATCCAAATTACTGGTTGGTTCATCAAGTAAAATAATCGGTGCGTTGTGTAAGAATGCACGAGCAATACCGATACGTTGTTTTTCACCATCAGAGAGGTTACCGCCTAATTCCGTCATTTTCGTTTGATAGCCTTCTGGCAAGCTTAAAATGAAATCATGAATTGATGCTTTCTTCGCTGCTTCCATCATTTCTTCTAACGTGGCATCACGGCGCGCAAGGCGAATATTTTCCTCGATGGTTTCGTTGAAAATATAGGTTTGCTGAGTAATGTACGCTATATTGTCTCGCAAACTACGGGTGTTGATATTCGGTAAAGTTTCGCCGTTAATTTTAATGCTACCCGATTTAGGATCGTAAAAACGCATCAGCAGTTTTAACAGGGTACTTTTACCGCTACCACTTCTGCCGTGAATCCCTAGGATTTCACCCTTTTTCACAGATAAGCTGACATCCGATAAAATTTGTTCTTCACCATAAGCAAAACTTACGTTCTCAACATTAATGCGAGAAACATCCTTCAAATCGACCGCACTTTCTACGTCTTTTAATTCGGGTTCTTCTGCCAACAAGTTCAATACTCGCTCACCTGAAGCCAAGGTTTGTAACAAGTTACTTGAAAGGTTACTTAACGCAATAACGGGACCGTAACTCGACATCAATAAAATCACACCGATTAAAAAGGCAGAAAAATCAATCTTATCTAGACTAAACAAAATTAAGCCGGTGAATAACATAAGGATGTTAAACGCCGATACCGCCACTTCAGTGTAAACACGTACTTTCGCTTCTTGGTCTTTAATGCGTTCAAAAGCCGTATCGATTTTTTGGCTGCGTTGTTGAATTTCATCTAAACGTTGTTTCGCATAGCCAAAAAGTTGGATTTCTTTCATACCACGCACACTGTCGAGGAAGAAGTCATTCATTTCCCCCACTAGCTCACGATAGCGTCTGCCATCTTCACGCGCTAATTTAGTGGTGATAATGGGTAGAATCACACCCACCGTTAGATACGCAGACAATGCCACAAGTACAAACCAGCCAGAAAGGTGCCCAAAGACCAACAATAAAATTGCAGAAGTAAAGAACGCGATCATAATTGGTGCAATGGTGTGCGCATAGAACACTTCGAGCAATTCGATATCATTTGTCACCAAGGACACTAATTGCCCCGCTTGTTTATCTTGCAACTTCACAAAAGCCAAACGGCGCAAAGAGGAAAACACTTTATCACGCAATAATGCCAATAATTTAAAAGCAATATAGTGTCCTGACATTTGCTCTAAATAACGCAATGCGCCACGAGCCACCGCTAACACGATAAGTGCGGTCAAAATTCCAGAAAAACTTAAATGGGTGTCAAAGTTTAATAAATTCACTAAACCCATCGCCCCAAGTACCATAATAAAGATGGCAGCCAGAAAGCCGAGCGTTCCCATGGTGATAGTAAACGCCATGATATGCGCCAATGGAGTCACTAATTTCAACAAATGCCCCATTACAACAAAACCATTTTTACGCATTTGCCACCTCTCTAATTTGTTCTAAATCTTTTTGTTGTTGGAACATTTCTGCATACGCACCCTGTTTTGCCATGAGGTCTTTATGCGTGCCTTGCTCAATCAATTTGCCTTGTTCAAGCACGTTAATGCAGTCGGCATTCACGGCATTGGCCAAGCGGTGGGAAATCATCACAATGGTTTTTTGTTGTTTAAATTGTTGAATGAACTGCAAAATAATTTCTTCGCTTTCCACATCAATGTTACTGGTCGCTTCGTCAAAAATATAAAGCGCCGCATTGTGTAATAACGCGCGTGCTAAAGCTAAACGTTGAATTTGACCGCCAGATAAATTTGCGCCACGACTTAATAATGGCATATCTAATCCACCATTATCTCGAACGAATTGCGCCAGATTGACTTGTTCTAAACACGCATAAATTTGTTCATCTGTAGCATCGATTTTCGCCATGGTCATATTTTCACGTAGCGTACCTTTAAACACATAACTGCTATGGCTCACCAAAGAGACTTTTTCATAAAACGAATGACGATTAATCTCTTGAATTTCTTGGCCGTTGAATAGAATTTTGCCTTGTAGCGCCTTATTAAAGCCCATTAGCAATGAAACCAAGGTAGATTTACCACAACCACTTTTACCCACAAAGACCGTAAGCTGATTTGGTAAGATGCTTAAATCTAAGCCAACAATCGCAGGCTTCTCTTCACTATAAGAAAAATGCAGATCTTGAATATCCACTTGAATAGCATTTTTCGCTGCAAAATCGACCGCTTGTGTTTGAGTTTCCACGGGCGTATCTAACAATGTGAATATCTTATCTGATGCCGCTTTACCATTCATCGCCACATGGAAGAAAGAACCCAATAAACGAAGTGGAATAAAGAATTCAGAAGAAAGCAGAATAAATAAAATGACACCTAATACAGTTAATTGATCGGCTTGGAATTGCAACAAAGCCGTTAAAATCCCAATTGCTGCACCACCATAAGCAAGTAAATCCATTAGTGATACCGAGTTAAGCTGCATGGTGAGCACTTTCATGGTAATTTTGCGGAAATGTTCCGCTTCTTCATCCATCGCTTTCGCTTTATAAGCATCATCTTGATAGATTTTTAGCGTAATTAAACCCTGTAGGTTATCTAAGAAACTACTGCCTAATCCCACATAAATGGACCAATATTTTGCCAGGAGTTTTTTCGCAATTTTATTCACTGCAATAATCGACATTGGAATCAGCGGCACGCAAATCAGCAAAATTACGGCTGTTTTAAAGCTGAAAAAGATCAGAAAAGCGAAGAGTGTGAGCGGGGCAAGCAAGCTATAAAAAAGCTGAGGTAAATAACGTCCGAAATAGATTTCAAGCTGCTCCACACCTTCTGAAGCCACTTGGATAATGCTTGAAGTAGATTGTTGATTCACTTGGTTAAGCGGCATCGAAGCCAATTTGCGATAGATGAGGCTACGCAATTCGTGTTTTACTTTCGTACTGGCAAAATAAGAAGCCTGCACCGATTTTTTACCCGCAAAGGCACGCAACACCAAAGCAGCAACCAAAACGATGCCCAAAATGACCGCACTTAGTGGACCCAATTCGTTAAAATAAGCCGCCTGTAAAATATAAGAAAACACGACGGCACTGATAATCCCGCCAACTAACGCCACCCAGTTCCATAACACCGTGATGCCAATCCATTTTTTACTGTCTGCCACTGTGTTAATTAGGCGTTTATCTATCATCATAATGATTGCTCCTAAAAACAAAAAGAAGTACGCACATTGCTATGCGTACTTTGCTATCAATCTAACAACTAAAAACGAGTCTATTTCGTATCATTGTCCTTAAGCGATAAAAGTCACAAAAATTATAGTCAAGAATATAAACAAATAATAGATCTAATTAAAAATTATTTTTATTTATATTTTAAGCAAAAAAAATACCGCACTTGGTTTCCCTAAGTGCGGTCATTTTTAGTGATATTTTTGAGTGTTAGACTAAACGTCTAGATTTGCTCTCAATGCATTCATTTCGATGAATTCACGACGAGGCTCAACTTCATCTCCCATCAATGTGGTGAAGAGTTGGTCTGCAGCAACAGCATCTTTAATTGATACTTTTAACATACGACGAGCATTTGGATCCATCGTAGTTTCCCAAAGTTGCTCAGCATTCATTTCGCCTAACCCTTTATAACGTTGGATTTCTAAGCCGCGACGTGATTCTTTCATCAACCATTCAACGGCTTGTTCAAATGATTGAACGGGTTGAGTTTTTTCACCACGAGTAACGTAAGCGCCCTCTTCTAGCAAGCCATTCACTTGCTGACCGAATGCGGTAATCTTTGCAAATTCATTGCCCGTTACAAAATCAAAGTTGATGAAGTAATCGGTATCAATACCATGTTTACGAACGGTAATGACGGCTTCATATACTTGGCGTTCACTGTTAAATTGCGTTCTTGCCGAATATAAATGTGCTTCCGTTTCTTTTGCGGTTAAGTACGCAACAAAAGAATTCGCCCAATTTTCGACCGCACTTTCATTACGCATTAAATCAACGGTTAATTGTGGTTGATAAACCAAACCTTGCAATAATGGCTCTGGATAATAACGACTTAAGCGAGTAATTAATTTCTGAACATTGTTATATTCACTCACTAATTTCTCAAACACTAAATCATTCATTGCGGGTGCATTAGCACTGATATGCAACGCGGCACCATCTAACGCAAGCATTAATTCATATTGCACCATTTCGTCGTTATCTTTGATGTAGCGCTCTTGTTTACCTTTTTTCACTTTATAAAGTGGTGGCTGAGCAATATACACGTAACCACGCTCAATTAATTCCGGCATTTGACGATAGAAGAAGGTCAACAATAAAGTGCGAATGTGTGAACCGTCCACGTCCGCATCAGTCATGATAATGATGTGATGATAACGTAATTTATCTGGATTATATTCATCGCGACCAATACCACAGCCTAGCGCCGTAATTAATGTACCCACTTCTTGAGAAGAAAGCATTTTGTCAAAACGTGCTTTTTCAACGTTAAGAATCTTCCCTTTTAGCGGTAAAATCGCTTGGGTTTTACGATCACGACCTGATTTTGCAGAACCACCCGCAGAATCCCCCTCCACGAGGTAAAGCTCTGAAAGAGCTGGGTCTTTTTCTTGGCAGTCTGCTAATTTACCCGGAAGGCCAGCAATATCTAATGCGCCTTTACGACGGGTCATTTCGCGTGCTTTACGAGCCGCTTCACGTGCACGTGCAGCCGTAATAATTTGATTTACAATGATTTTTGCATCAGCTGGATTTTCTAATAGATATTCCTGCATGCGCTCATTCATGGCAGATTCAACCGCACTTTTCACTTCAGAAGACACTAATTTGTCTTTTGTTTGTGAAGAGAATTTAGGATCTGGCACTTTCACCGAAATAATTGCCACCAAACCTTCACGCGCATCGTCACCTGAAGTGCTCACTTTCTCTTTTTTCAGTAACCCTTCGCTTTCCATGTAGTTATTTAAGCTACGGGTTAATGCGCCACGGAAACCGGCTAAGTGAGTACCACCATCACGTTGTGGAATGTTGTTGGTAAAGCAATAAACGTTTTCGTTTACGCCATCATTCCATTGCAATGCGACTTCCACGCCAATGCCGTCTTTTTCAGCTGAAAAATAGAATGGTTTTGGATGAATTGGATTTTTATTTTTATTTAAATATTCAACGAACGCTTGAATACCACCTTCATAATGGAAGTGATCTTCCGTACCATCACGCTTGTCGATTAAACGAATGGATACGCCAGAATTTAAGAATGAAAGCTCACGTAAGCGTTTTGCTAAAATTTTGTAATCGAAAGTTGTAATTGCAAAAATTTCTGGACTTGGCCAAAAACGCACGGTTGTACCCGTTGCTTGAGTTTCACCAATAACGGTTAAAGGTCCTTGAGGCTCACCCAAGTGATAGAATTGCTCATACACATGACCTTGACGACGAATGGTTAATTGCAATTTATCAGAAAGTGCATTTACTACCGAAACACCCACGCCATGTAAACCACCTGATACTTTATAGGAGTTATCATCGAATTTACCGCCTGCGTGAAGTACCGTCATGATTACTTCTGCTGCAGAAACACCTTCTTCTGGGTGAATATCCACTGGAATACCACGACCGTCATCTTGTACGGAAACAGAATTATCATCATGAATAGTGACGATAATATCGGAACAATAGCCGGCAAGCGCTTCATCGATCGCGTTATCCACTACCTCAAACACCATATGGTGTAGGCCTGTTCCATCATCGGTATCCCCAATATACATGCCCGGACGTTTCCGAACCGCATCAAGCCCTTTTAAGACTTTAATACTTGATGCACCATAAGCATTTTCTGTAACCGGTGTTTCTGACATAGTTTTTCTCTATTTTGTAATGAAAATTGTGCGGAATTATAGCAAAAAACTGACTATTTTGCGAAATAAAAGTGCGGTCAAAATTTTCGCTGTTTAAAAATCAATAAACAAATACATAGCATATAAACAAAAAGACGAGTTTTTACCTAAACTCGTCTTTTTTATTGCATTAACACTTATTTCCAAATGTGGTTATTTAACCCGAGTTCTTTCACCATATCTGTAAAACCTTTGATACTCGAAATATAATCACGAATCGTATTGTCTTCCAACAATGACTTTTCAAAGGATGGTTCAAAACTATTCTTTCCTAAATTAACCGCAATAATCACCTCTCGATCACGAAGCACCATCGAAATAGGGCAATTAAATTTCTCTTTCAATCCGCAAAAGCGTTCCATTAACTTAGGCGATAAAGCATATCTGGCTAAGATTTGATCTTCCGTAAACACATCAAAATAACGATTAAAAGACGGATTATCCATCAATGCAATCTTACCTTCTTTTCTTAAACCCGCTTCCTTCTTATCGCAAACATAAACCCAATGAGCCAGTTCTTTAGGAAAAGTTGCTTTGAATAAAATGCCTTGAAAGTTCTTAATCCCTAATGATTTAACCGTTTTTTCCCTCAATTCCATATTAAATGCTGAAAAATCACAGATTTCAACTTCAGTCTGGTTAAATTCACCAAAAATTAAATCCTCACTACGGAAAGTTGCAGGTCCCGTATCATAAACCGAGAGAAAATCAGCAATATGAAGACCTCTATCTGCTCTAAAATGGAAACCAAACTCCTGAACAATTGTGTTAATCACCCGAGTTTTAAATTCTGCGATAAAGCGTTTGTATCTAAAAAATAAGCGACGAAAACAATAAATGAGCACACCAAGAATCAATGCCGTACTTAATAGATTCTCACTCCCTATCGCGCCGAGAAGCAAAAACAACCCAAAAAAAGCCCCTATTATCGATTTGTTAATAAGGGATTTTATGGCTAAACGTTCCTCATCTAATTTTTCCAAACCAAGGAAACGAATCCCTTCAATCTCTTTTGGTGTATTCATTGTTTTTCCACTTATTGTTTAAATAAATTACCCACATTAGGGACTTCCGCCTCATTCTGAGGAATATCGAAAAATGTTCCTTTCTGGAAATTAAACAAGTTTGCGATTAAATTTGACGGGAACATTTCCACCGCATTGTTATACTCTTCAACTGCTGAATTATAAGTACGTCTTGCTGCAGAAATTTGCTCTTCTACATCGCTAAGTACGGTCTGAATTTGCATAAGATTTTGATTGGCCTTGAGATCAGGGTAATTTTCTAGACGAACCTGTAAATTACGCAATAATCCTGAAATTTCATTATTGAGTTGGAATTTTTCACTTGTAGTATGAGCCAACTTAGCACTTTCACGTAACGTCACGATACGCTCAAGCAAACTACGCTCATGCGACATATATTCCTTTGCTGTGGCAACAAGGTTTGGCAATAAATCATAACGACGCTTTAACTGAACATCCACACTGGCTTCAACACTGCTCACTTGATTACGTCTCATAACCAATTTGTTATACATTGAAATGGTGAAAGCTAAAGTTACAACAACAATACCTGCGACTACACTCATCATTATTTCTCCATAGAAAATTATCCCTGCTCAGTATAGGGAAAAGCGTAATAAAATCCATTCCCTTAGACAATTTTTTGTTGATAAAAATCAATAAAAATAAATAAAACCAAGAAATTAGCTTGTCTACTTACTTATTCATGTCGCAGCAAAGTGCGGTCAATTTTTAAGAGGATTTTTCGAGTAAAAATCCTTTCTTTTATTATTGTGATTTTATGTACAAAAAATATACTCCAAGTAAAGATAACCCAATTAAATAACAATCATTCTCAACAATCAAGCAAAAACAATAACTTACCCACTAATCTCACAAGGAAAATAAGGATATTTTTGATTACGATCAAATAAATTTCCCTCATCAAGGCATATCATAGGTAAATTAACCATACAAGTAACGTGCCAATTGGAGTGATTATATGCAACGAAGTGA
>NZ_CAJLNI010000069.1 GCF_905207935.1 uncultured Haemophilus sp. | reverse complement strand
GTGAAGGACATTTGGACGAACCAATTTGATGCGTTTGCTTCAATTGCAAATTATCTCCACACTGTAGGTTGGGATAACAAATTGCCTTGGGGCGTTGAAGTAACATTAAATCAACCATTAGATTTATCGCTTTCAGGCATTGAGAAAAACAAAGCTCGTTCACTCAGTGATTGGCAATCTAAAGGTGTTACCTTAGCAAGCTTCAGCCAACAAGAACAAGATAAATTGACCGCACTTTCGCAAGCAGATCTTTGGTTAGTTCGCCCCGATAAAGAAGTTGGGCGTGCATTCTTGGTCTCCAATAACTACCGCACAATTTTAGATTGGAACAAATCGAACTATTTTGGCGTGAGTATTGGTATGTTTGCTGATCGCATTAAGATGGCAACCGGCTTGTAGAAAATTATTTTCCTTTTATAATCCAACAAAGCTTTGTTGGATTATTTTTTATCTATAATTTGAATATTTGGAGAACACGATGCAAAAAAAATGGCTTTCTATTTTATTGTTTGCACCTTTGATGCAGAGCAATTATGCCTTAGCTGATCAAGCTAAGGAAAAAGAATTGAATTATCAAGGATTGGGCGAAGTTCTGTTTTTTGATAAATCGCTTTCTTTTAATAAAACACAAAGCTGTTCAACTTGTCACAACCCGGGTACCGCCTTTGTGGATCAACGTAAAAATTCGGCAAATCAAATGGTCTCCGAGGGGGATAATCCTCATCTTCATGGCAATCGCAATGCCAACACGGCACTTTATGCGATGTTTTCACCAGATTTTCATTTTGATGAAAAAATTCAAGATTATGTTGGCGGACAATTCTGGGATGGGCGTGCAAAAGATTTAGCCGAGCAAGCAGGTGGTCCACCAGTTAATCCTGTAGAAATGGGCATGCCAGATAAAAAATCGATTGTCGAACGTCTAAAAGCGAATGCAATTTATTATAAGGCAATTACGAATATTTATGGCGAAAGCATTTGGGAAGATACTGACAGAATCTATGCCATTATGGAAAAAGCCATTGCGGAGTTCGAAAAGCATGAATTATTTGCGCAATTCTCTTCAAAATATGATCGTGCATTAAAAAATGAAGCGGAATTGACCGCACTTGAAGCGGAAGGTAAGGCATTATTTTTCGATAAAACACGAACAAACTGCAGTAACTGCCATCAATCAAGTGACGCGAACTCAGCAAAAGAAACCTTTACGAATTATCGCTATTACAATATCGGCGTGCCAAGTAACCAAGCGTTAATTAAGTTAAATAAACTTGCGGCTGATTATGTGGATAATGGACTATTGGATAATCCGATGGTGAAAGGCGATGAAAAGCAAAAAGGTAAATTTAAAGTGCCAACATTGCGTAACATTAGCGTCACAGCACCTTATATGCATAACGGCGTTTTCCGTGATTTAAAAACTGTTTTGCTATTTAAAGACAGTTTTAATAATCCTAATCGTAAAATCAATCCAGAAACAGGAAAAGCGTGGGATAAAGCAGAATATGCTCAAACCATTAATCCTGATGTTTTAAAAGCCAAACCGCTTACAGATGAAGAGATTAATGCGTTAGAGGCATTCTTAAAAACATTAACTGACGAAGCTTACGAAGAATAATTAAACGCCTGAGTTGAATTTAGCAATCGTTTTCGCTATTATGCGCATCAATAATTATTATCATTTTTTAATTGTTTAATTTTGCTCAGGAGATTTTTCTTATGAAAAGACGTTTTTCAACTTTAGCGATTGCGACCATTCTTGGTTTAAGTGCAGGTTTTGCCAATGCGGATCCCGTGAAAGTAAAAGATATACTTGATCGTGAAGTCACAGTAGATTTACCGGCAAAACGCGTGGTACTTGGTTTCTATTACCAAGATTATATGGCAGTCGGTGGTGACAAAGCGTTAGATAACGTTGTCGGTTTTTCTAAGAAAGTATGGTCTTCTTGGGCACCAGCAAGCTGGGAGTTATTCAGCAAAGCAGTGCCGAAATTGAATCAATTAGATGATGTAGGTGAAGTAGAAGAAGGCACGTTCTCTGTGGAAAAAGTGCTTTCATTAAAACCAGATCTTTTAGTCTTAGCTGATTGGCAGTACGAAATGCTAGGCTCTGATTTAGATGCTATCAATGAAGCGGGTATTCCAATTGTTGTATTAGATTACAACGCTCAAACCTTAGATAAACACATCAAATCAACGGAAATTATTGGTCAATTGACGGGGCAGAAAGATCGTGCCGCGAAAATGGCTAAAGAATACAAGGACATTGTAGAACATATTCAAACGACGGTTAAAAATGCAAAATTAGCAAAACAACCGAAAGTGTACGTGGAGTTTGGTCGTGGTGGCCCTGCTGAACAAGGGATGACATTCTTCTCAAGCATGTGGGGCTCAATGATTAGCCTTGTAGGCGCAGAAAACGTTGCACCTGCAGAAATCGGTAAATGGGGCACATTAGCTGCTGAAAAAGTATTAGCCGCGAAACCGGATGCGATTATTATTACAGGCCGTGAAACTGAATTGAAGAAAAATCAAGACGGTATGGTAATGGGCTTTGGTATTGAAAAAGCGGAAGCGGAACGTCGTTTAAACGCATTCAAACATCGTGCAGGTTGGGCTGAATTACCGGCAGTGAAAAATAACCGTGTTTATGCAGCATATCATGCAAACTCTCGTACGTTATCAGACAGTGCTTCTGTTCAGTTTGTAGCTAAAGCAGCGTATCCTGATCTGTTTAAAGATTTAGATCCGCAACAAACTTACTTAAACTTCTATAAAAACTACTTACCGGTTACTCCGGAAGGTACGATTTATCTTTTCCCTGAAACTAAATAAGGAAAATACTAATCAATGAAAAACAATTCTGTTGTAGCAGATATTGTGGCTAACCAGCGTAAGCTTGAACGCAAACGCTGGTTTGTTATTTTATCTTTTCTTGTGATTGGCGTGGTCAGTCTTATTCTCGATGTGATGACTGGCCCTGCGATGTTATCGGTATCGGAAGTTGTGAATTCGTTATTCGATATCGGTGAAGTCGATAAAATGACAGACAATATTGTGCATAATTTACGTTTACCGATGGCATTGATGGCGCTTGTAGTTGGGGCTACATTGGCTGTAGGTGGGGCAGAAATCCAAACCTTATTAAATAACCCTATGGCGAGTCCTTATACATTAGGTCTCGCGGCTGCGGCAGGTTTTGGTGCTTCTATTGTGATTGCTTTCGGAAGCTTTGGTTTACCGGTACAAGTTGCCGTGCCAATTGGTGCATTTGTCATGACCATGCTCGCATCTGGGATTCTTTTCTTGTTTGCGTCTAAACGTCGATTTAGTTCTGAAATGCTCGTATTAGTAGGGATTGCATTGCTCTTTATTTTCCAATCCTTACTTTCATTGGTGCAATTTATTTCAGCGCCGGAAGTCTCGCAACAAATCCTGTTCTGGCTATTTGGTAGTTTAAATAAAGCAACATGGCAAAGCTTAATCATCATTATTGTCGTCACCACAATTTGTGTTGCATTACTTTCAAAAGAGCTTTGGAAATTGACCGCACTTCGTTTAGGTGAAGATCGTGCGGCGAGTCTTGGGATCAATTTGCAAGTATTACGTATCAAGGTATTAGTTCTTGTCGCAATGATGACGGCGACGGCAATTAGTTTTGTGGGCGTGATTGGCTTTATCGGCTTAGTGGCACCACATGTTGCTCGCATGTTACTTGGTGAAGATCAACGTTTCTTCTTACCGGGCGCAATGTTAGTCGGTGCAGCATTCTTATCCCTTTCTTCGGTATTATCCAAAGTCATTATCCCTGGTGCATTATTCCCTGTGGGGATTGTGACCTCTTTTATTGGGGTGCCTTTCTTCTTTTGGATTATTTTAAATAACAAGAGGGGACAATAATGTTAGAATTAAAGAATCTTACGGTAAAACGAGGTGATCTCACCGTTGCAGATCACATTAATGTCCGTTTTGAAGAAGGTAAAGTGTATACGGTACTTGGACCAAACGGCACAGGTAAATCCTCCATGCTGAAAACCATTTTTGGTGAATTACCACATGAAGGAATGATTACCTATCAAGGCAAACAGCTAGAACGGACGAAGTTAGCAGATTGGCGTAAACCAATTGGTTATATGCCTCAAGATAGCCGGGTAGATGCAAGCTTGACCGCACTTGAAGTTGTCCTTTTGGGACGAATGGACAGTCTAACGATGCGTGTAAGCGATGAGCTTCTCACTGAAGCAGCGAGTATTATGGCGCAATTAGGCATTGGTCATTTGGCTCATCGTGATATTCTGAATCTCAGTGGTGGACAGCGTCAAATGGTGATGTTTGCCCAGGTTTTATTACGTGACCCACAGATTTTAATGTTAGACGAGCCGGTGAGTGCGTTAGATATGCATCATCAGCTTAATCTATTAGAAGAAGTTTACACCTATACGAAACAGAAAAATCTGATTACTATAATGGTATTACATGATTTAAGTCTTGCCGCTCAATTTTCAGATGAGTTGATTTTACTTGGTGAAGGTAAAGTACAAGGCGTGGGCGATGCGCATCATGTTTTACAAGTAGAAACCATTAATCGTTTATATCGTGTAAACGTTGAATTATTACAATGTAGCGCAGGTTTGCCGGTGGTTCGTCCACAACGTAAATCAGCACATTCTTAAGTAAGGAAATGAAAATGAAAAAAATCGCACTTGCAGCATTATTAGGATTAAGTTTTGCTGCTCAAGCCGCACATTATGACATCAAAATGCTGAATTCTAACAGTGAAGGCTCAATGGTTTTTGAACCGGGTTATTTAAAAGTACAACCAGGTGATACCGTGACATTCCGTCCAGAAAATAAAAGTCACTTTGTGCACAGCAAAGCAATTCCTGAAGGTGCTCAAAAATTCCAATCTGAAGAAGATCAGGAACTCACGATCACTTTAGATAAAGAAGGTGTTTATGTTTATACTTGCCCAGTACACCGTTCAATGAATATGAATGGTGTGATTCAAGTGGGTGATAATCTACCAAACAAAGAACAAGCAGAGAAAGTGGTGAAAGATCTTGAGAAGAAATCCATGACGAACAAAGGTCGTCTTGAAAAATATTTTGCTCAAGTAAAATAATCATTGAAATTGATGCGCCAGTTTGGTGATTGGCGCATCTTCTTTATGCTTAAACCAGTCATTATTTACTATGCTTACGATTACCACTTGCAAAACGTATCCTTCAGCCCCTCAAAATCTTATTCCTGTACAAACACAACTTTCTAATCAGGGTATTCCTACTCAATTTTTGCCTTGGCAAGAAACATTACGGGGTCAGTTTATTCTGCCTTTAGCAGCATGGGATTATGCGAATTTCTACAATGAATTTATTCAATGGATTAAACAGCATAAGAATGCGTTCATCAATCCTGCAGAATTAATGTTATGGAATAGTCATAAAGGCTATCTATGTGATTTGCAGAATTGGGGCATCAATGTCATTCCCACTCTTATTTGCTCAACAAAAACATCTGAAATTTTGATCGCACTTGAACGCCAAGATTGGCCAGAGTTTGTTATTAAACCTGCTGTAGGACAGAGTGGTAATTTGGTAACAAAACTAACACAAGGTGAAGCATTACCCGATCTTTCTGGGTATGGTGAGCAAGTTGTGTTACAGCCGTTTATTCCTGAAGTGGCTACAAATGGTGAAACCAGTTTGATTTTTTTCAATGGTGTATTTAGTCATGCTATTCGCAGACAGCCACCTCAAAATGAATGGCGAGCGAATTCACAATATAAAGTTGAAATTATCCCTGTTGAGGTTGATCGTCATATTATTGAAACCGCTCGCCATGTTTTACATAAATTGCCAGAGATGCCTGTTTATGCACGAGTAGATGGAACGATTATTGACAATACATTTTTATTGAATGAATTAGAGTTGATTGAGCCTGCGTTATATTTAGATCGTTGGGATGGGGCGACAGAGCGATTTGTTGATGTGTTGAAAAGTAGAATACTAAAATAAGCGCATAAAAAAACCTTACTTTTTACAGTAAGGTTTTTTCATCTTTAACGCTTAATTATTTTGCAGCTGGAGCAGCTGGTGCTGCAGGTGCAAATTTTTGTGCTAAATCAGCACCGTCTTTTTGTAATTTAGCTACTGCAGCTTGTAGTTTTTCAACTTTAGCTTGGTAAGCTTTAGTTTGTTCTTCAGTTGGTGCTTTAGTTGCTAAGTTTAATTGATCAACTAATAATTCACTTGATAATGCAAGTACTTCTTTATTTTGATCTTTGATGTTTTTCACTGAAGGTGAAGCAACTTCTAATTTATCTAAGCTTGCAATAGTATCTTCAACAGTTTTGTTGAAAGTTTTGATTGCTTCTTCAATTTTCTTCTCATCTTTTGCTTGAACCGCAGCAGTTAAATCAGATTGAAGTTTTTGTTGTGCAGCCATTTGAGCTTGAGCTTGGCTTGCATTCCATTCAAGTAATTTGTTGTAGTCAGCTTGTTCTTGAGCTGGTGTCGCTTCAGCAGGTTTTGCTGCTTCTTGTTTAGCTTCTGGCGCAGGCTGAGTTGTTTCAGGTTTTGCTGGAGCTGGTTTATCAGCTGGCTTATCACAAGCAGTTAAGAATAATGCAAATAATGCAGTTGCACTGATTTTAGTAAATTTGTTCATAAACAATCCTTTATTGATATATAAAAAATTTCTTAGCTTATAAAAACTAAGCCCTTTCTAAGACCTTACATTTTAAAATTAGTTTAAAAAAATTTCAAAACTATTTTAGTGTTTGAATATATTCACTTAAATTATGAATATCTTGCTCACTTAAACGTTGTTTTGCAGGGCTTCCTGCACCAGTAATATTTCCCGCTTTTCGTTCTGAAAGTGCGGTTGAAATTTCTTCTGGTTTTAGTTGATTAATAATTTTTGACTCACCCATTGCTGGTTTTTCGCCTTGTTTCCCATGACAAGTTGCACAAGAGCGTTTATATACCTTTTCAGCTTTCACTAAGTCAGCTTCGGCAGAAAGGGCGGGGGGTGTAAATAAAAAGCCTAAAATGGGTAAAAGTGTAGAGAGTAAGTAAATTCGTTTTTGCATTTTGGCTAGCCTTTAAATAATTTATCTAAATCTGCCGCGGGAATTGCCCCTTCATATTTAGCCTGAATATTGCCTTCAGGTGTGATCACAAAGCTTGTTGGCGTGCCAATAAGCTGATAGCGTTCTGCTGTGATTTTTAATTGGTCTTTGATAACCGGCAACGTAAGCTGACGTTTAGCAACCACAGCTTTAGTATCCACTTTATCACCATCTACGTTAATAGCGATAAGCTGAACTTTATTTGGATTAGCTTCAGCTAATTTTTCAAATTCTTTTAATTCAGCGACACATCGACCACAGGTTTCAGACCAGAATGTCAGTAAGCGAGTGCCTTTCCAATCATCAAGTTTCACTTCTTTACCTTGTAAATCATAGGCTGCAATATCTGGTGCTTTTTGGCCAATTGCAGCGACTTCGTCTTTACAAGAAACACTGCCGAAAATGACCGCACTTATCGCGAGTAGTTTTACGAATTTATTTTTCATGAATGTCCTCTTTTACAAATTTTCCGTGATGGAGATAAATAATACGATCGGTTAACTCACCCAATTCAGGATTGTGTGTAACCATAACGATGGTTCTACCTTGGCGATTTAATTCTTGTAGTAAATCCAGTACAAGCTCTTCATTTTTTTCGTCGAGGTTACCCGTAGGCTCATCGGCAAAAATGACTGGAGGCTGGTTCACCAACGCGCGAGCAATACATACCCGTTGTTGTTCACCTCCAGAAAGTTGGCTTGGACGGTGATCAATACGATGACCTAGTCCCACTTGTTCGAGCACCGCTTTAGCTGCCGCTTCATCAATCACACTGTGATAGTGCTGTGCGAGCATCACATTTTCAAGTGCGGTCAAATAAGGGATCAAATGGAATTGTTGGAAGACTAGACCAATTTTTTCCGCTCGGAAACGTTGACGACCCACTTCATCCAGTTGTGCCGCATCGACGCCGTCTAAAATCACTTTACCTTCACTGGCCGTATCTAAACCGGTCAGAATATTCATGAGCGTGGTTTTACCCGAACCCGATGCCCCCATGATTGCAATAAACTCACCTTGGCGAATTTGAATATTAATATCTTCTAAAGCAGTGACTTGCCCGAATCGTTTATATAAATGTTGCGTTTCAATCACAAATTCACTCATTTTATTCCCCTTTTAACACATTTGCGGTTTGGATATTTAAAGCGCGTTTGGTTGGTACAATCACCGCAATAAAGGCAACCAATAACGATAAGACGATAGTAATTGGAATAACCGGCAGACGCATATCAATATAAGATTTGAATACGGTTAATCCTAGTAATTGTGCCAAGATGTAGCCGAGAATCAGTCCCGCGACAATTGCGCAAAGTGCAATGATCAGAATCTCGGTACTAATTTGCTTAATGATGTCACTTTGTTTGGCACCTAAGGCTTTTTGTAGTGCAAATTCTTTTGCTCGCTCACCAACAATCGCAATCAACGTGGTATTCACACAAAGGGTAGCGAGAATCAAAATGACCAATGAGATTAAGCCCATCAATCCTTTAATTTTATCTAAAATCTGCCCTTCAGATGCTGAGACTTTTCGAATTGGGCGAGCAGTTAGATCGGGTTGGCGTTGCATAATGTCTTGGGCAAATTGTGCGACGTTACCTTGTTCATTTTTCACATTGAGCAAGGCGTTGTTTGCCAATCCTTCTTTATCTAACCAACTTTGTGCAAATTCTAAGCTAACGATTAACATGTTGTCTGTGGCATCGCCTGCCTCAACTATCGCTTTAATCGTGAATTCATGTTTTTCAACCGCATTTTTAGACAGAGTTAATTTACTTCCAACACCTAAATTGAGACGTTCAGCTAAGGTTTTACCAATCATCGCATTGCGATCATCAAAGTTCACATTAATGGCTGAACCGGTAATTTGCCAATAAGGTGCGAGAACATGCATATCTTCAAACCACACGCCCATAATAACGATTTTTTCTAAATCACTTCGCGCTACGCCATATAAATAAGGGCTGGCTGCTGTGATGAAATTATCCGGTGCATGATGAAGAATTTGCTTTAATTGGCGCTCTTTCATCAAACCACCATTGGCCGCACCAATGTAAAAGTTTGCCCCAAAAGTACGGAGCTCTTGGCTCATTTTGGTATTAATATCGAAATAGACTGCTGCCATTGCGGTCACAATAGACGCACCGACAGTCAACGCAGAGAAGATAATAAATACCCGTTGTAAACGTAGGCGTAATGCTTGGAAGATTAAACGCCAAAACATACTTTTATTGGCGGCCATACAGCACCTCCACAGGGTAAAGTTTGGCAATACGATGAGCTGGGAACCAAGTGCCCACGACAGCAATTAAAATAGACAGCATCAATACGCAAGGGATGACAATCCAAGCGAAACTCAGTGGTACACCAAATAGCGCTGAACCAATAAATCTTGCTAAGCCCCAACCTGCAATACAACCAAGAGTGCCACCAATTAAGGCACTGATAATGGCTTCGCAATAAAATAATAAAGCGATTTGCCATTGATATGCCCCTAAGGCTTTCATTAGACCAATTTCTTTTGAGCGCTCAATGATCCCTGTACTCATTAATGAGGCAATTCCCATGGCTGCTGCGATTAAAGCGGCGAGAGTCACGACAGCAAGCAATAATTGGATTTTACCAATGACGACCCCTTCTGACGCTGCGACTTGCCAAATTGGGCGAACAATGGCACCAGAGATAGCTTCTTCTAACTGATGTGAAATAGACGAAACATAAGCCGTACAATACCAACGATCGTACTCTTCAGCATCTAACGCATCGGTATTGGCACGCGCTTTACGAGAAAGGTCATTTTCAGGTACGGTCAGCGCAGAAACTTTAACTGATTGAATTTTCCCTTCTAAACCCAGTAATTTTTGTACAGCATTGAGTGGCATGACTAATTGATTATCTTCAGCACCACCTGTGGATAAAAT
>NZ_CAJLNI010000068.1 GCF_905207935.1 uncultured Haemophilus sp. | reverse complement strand
CTGGCGAATACCAAAAACGTAACGAGACCAACGAACTCTTTATTCCACCTGGTCCTCGTTTAGGTGATAAGGTTATTGAGGTAGAACATCTCACTAAATCTTACGGTGACCGCACTCTAATTGATGATTTATCATTTAGCATTCCAAAAGGGGCTATCGTGGGGATTATCGGAGCAAATGGTGCGGGTAAATCAACCCTATTCCGTATGCTTTCAGGCCAAGAACAACCCGATAGCGGCTCAATTACGATGGGTGAAACCGTTGTACTTGCCTCAGTAGATCAGTTCCGTGATTCAATGGATGATAAGAAAACCGTTTGGGAAGAAGTGTCTAACGGACAAGATGTTCTCACTATTGGTAACTTTGAAATTCCAAGCCGTGCCTATGTTGGCCGCTTTAACTTCAAAGGCGTAGATCAACAAAAACGTGTGGGCGAATTATCAGGTGGTGAGCGTGGTCGTTTACATTTAGCTAAACTTCTACAACGTGGTGGTAACGTACTATTATTGGACGAACCGACCAATGACTTAGACGTTGAAACCTTGCGTGCGTTAGAAAATGCGATCTTAGAATTCCCTGGCTGTGCCATGGTGATATCTCATGACCGTTGGTTCTTAGACCGTATTGCGACTCATATTTTAGATTACGGTGATGAAGGTAAAGTGACTTTCTATGAAGGTAACTTCTCTGACTACGAAGAGTGGAAAAAGAAAACCTTAGGTGAAGCCGCAACACAACCACATCGTATTAAATATAAGCGTATTGCAAAATAAGAAATTAAAGTGCGGTTATTTTTGACCGCACTTTTCCTTTTACATCTGGAGTGATTATGTTAGTTTATTTGCACATTGTTTGTGCATTTTTAAGTTTAGGATTATTGCTAATCCGTGGGGGAATGCAATTAAGTGGGAAAGATTGGCGAGCAATTAAATTGCTAAAAATTTTACCGCACTTGGTTGATACACTTTTAATTGCAAGCGGCTTAACGATTTTCTTCTTGGTCGGTTATCAGTTACAAAGCTGGCTGATCATGAAAATCGTTATGCTTGTGCTTTATATCTTCTTCTCGGCTAAATATTTTAGTCGTAAGGCGGTCAATCCAAACAGTGCATTTCTAGCATTTGCCTTGTTAAGTTTCTTAGGTGCTATGTTCTTTGCTTACCAACCAAACTTTATGGAAGGTTAAACATAAAAAAATCCATCTTCAATTGAAGATGGATTTTTTGTCTTATCTTAACCACCGGCTAATTTTACTTTAAACCCTTTTTGTTCTAAAAGTTGTTTAAGTAAATCACGTTTTTCGCCTTGAATCTCAATATTGCCGTCTTTAACTGAACCTCCGCAACCACAACGTTTTTTAAGTTCAGCCGCTAACTTTTTCAGTTCATCATCAGCTAAATCTAGCCCAGTAATCACTGAAACGCCTGCGCCTTTTCGACCACTGGTTTGTTTCTGTATGCGAACCACACCATCACCTTTAGGGCGTTGTACTGGCTGCTTTTGCTCTTTAATTCTACCTACTTCGGTAGAATAAACTAAAGTACTCTCTGCCATATTACGAAAGGGATAAATTAATTGAACGAAGCACTTCTGCTGGATTTTCAGCTTGAGTAATTGGGCGACCAATCACCAAATAATCAGAACCAGAACGGATAGCCGCAGCAGGAGTCATAACGCGACGCTGATCGCCAAAATCACTTCCTATTGGACGAATACCAGGAGTGACTAATTTAAAATCAGGACCACAAGTATTACGCAAAATCTCCACTTCTTGTGGTGAACAAACGACTCCATCTAATCCTGCTCGCTGGGTTAAATGCGCAAGACGTAAAACATGCTCAAGTGGAGAAGAGTTAATACCGATTTGTAATAAATCCAAATCTTCCATACTGGTCAATACGGTTACTGCAATTAATAAAGGCGCATCTTTTCCATAAGGCTCGAGAATTTTCTTCGCCTCTTCCATCATTTTCAGACCACCGCTAGCATGGACATCAACCATCCATACCCCTAAATCAGCCGCAGAACGCACTGCTCTTGCCACAGTATTCGGAATATCATGAAATTTAAGATCGAGGAAAACATCAAATTGACGCTCGTGTAATTGCTTAACGAAATTTGTTCCTAGTGTGGTAAACATTTCTTTACCCACTTTTAAACGGCATAAGCTTGGATCAATTTGATCCACGAGGGATAGCGCTTGTGCTTCCGTTTCGTAATCCAATGCAACGATTACTTTGCTATTCATAATTTTACCTCACTGTGTCAATTAATTATGTTCTGGTTTGATGGATTCCCACTGTTTACAAGAAGGACAATTCCACATTAATTTATGGGTTTGATAACCGCAATTTGAGCAACGATAACCAAAGCCTTGCTTAATTCTCTCACCGACCATTTTATGTAGCAAAATTAAGCTTTCTTTACCTCGCCCCTCCTCTGCATCATCAATTTGAAATTGAATAAAACGGTGGAAAATAGACGTACTCGGATGTTTTGTTAACTGCTGATAAAGTTTTGATTGTGCGGCACTCTTACCATCTTTCTCTTCAATCACGCTTGCTAACATCAAATCTACTTTCGTATTGTTAACCTGCTGACTGGCTCGAATCAAGAATAACTCAAAGTTATCTCTCTCTCCTAATTCATCATAACAATATTTGAGCGTTTTCAGCACTTCACCAATATAAATTGGGTTTTGATCAAGAATATTCTCTAAAAAGTGAATGGCTTGACGATAGTTTTTATTAGCCATTTCTAAATCAGCAAGCAGCATTGATGCTCTCACACTGGTTGGAGATACATTCAGCGCTTTTTGTAAAATACTGCGTTTTTCGACCGCACTTTCAAGTTCACCGCTTAAGGCATATTCACAATAACATTGTGCTAATTCCACATTATTTTCTTTAGATGAGATCTTGGCAAGCTTCTCTGCGATATTAACGGCTTTTTTCCATTCTTTTGTTTTTTGATAAATCACCAAAAGCTGTTGCAGTGCATTTTCTGCAAATTCTGGTTCATCCACCATAATGATGTAAAGCGCTTCAGCACGGTCATAAAAACCGACTGCCATGAAATCTTTGGCAAGTTGCTGTTTAGCTAATAATTTTTGTTCGAAAGAATAATTGGGACTGCGATCAAGTGCTTGATGGATCCGCAAAGCACGGTCCACTTCGCCTCGAGAACGGAAAAGATTACCGAGCGTTAGCTCAGCTTCAAATTGTGAGTTGCTTTCAATTTCATTTTCTGTTTCTTGTTTTTGCAACATATCAAGAAACAAATCAACGGCTTTATCCGTTTGATTAGAAAGCAAAAAATTGACCCCCGTGACATAATCACGGGAGAGTTTATTACTAATATCTTCCTGATCTTTCTTAGCACTCCGATGCCCCATATACCAACCGTAAGCGGCGGCTATTGGCAGAAGCAGAAAGAGTAATTCAAGCATTATACTGCCTTATCACGAGTAGTCGTTAATTCGTTAATTTGTAATGTTTGACGTTTAACTTGACGCGCTAACGACATATTTTTGAATTTTAATTTTAAGTAGAAGAATCCAGTAATTAACCAACCTAAAATTAATCCAAAACCAAATAAAATCGCGACTAGCGTTGAAAGTTGGAATTGGCTTTCAGCAACAATGTAGTTAAAGGTGATTACTTGATCATTATTCGCCCCTATAGTTACCGCAACGATTACGATAGCTAGCACAATAATGAGTCCGAGAATATATTTAATCATCACAATCTCCTTGTTAAGAATAGATTCATTATGCCAAAATTTGTAATAAAAAACGACACCTAAGTGTCGTTTTATTGATATCGATTGAATGTTTAAGCAAAAACATTTACACGATCTTTTAATTCTTTACCCGCTTTAAAGTGAGGTACAGATTTAGCATCTAATTTTACAGAATCACCGGTTTTAGGATTACGGCCAACTCTCGGCTGACGATGGTGTAAAGAGAAGCTACCAAAACCACGTACTTCAATACGATTACCTTCTTCTAAAGATTGTGCAATGAGTTCAAGAATATCCTTTACAATACCTTCTACTTCTTTTGCGGATAAAGTTGGGTGCTTTGTTGATAGATTTTCAATTAGTTCAGATTTAGTCATCGTCAACTCTCCTTTAAATTTATACTTAAACTTGTTATTAAGACTTACAGGTAATGCATTAGTTCATAATAAATTACCGCTAAATCCTTGTTAATTATAGCTGGTAGTAATAAGGCTGAGTCAATGACCCAGCCTTATTTATGTGAATTAATTATTCACCTTTAGCTGCTTTGAAAGCTTCAGCCATTGCGTTTGGAATAGCAACATCTTCTTGTTTGGTATTCACGTTTGCAACTGCAGCGGCTTCTTCAGCTTGATCTTTCGCTTTTACAGATAAGTGAACGATACGAGCTTTACGATCAACACCAGTGTATTTCGCTTCAACTACATCACCTGCTGCAACTTCGTTTGTTAAGTCTGCTGCACGGATATAACCTTCAACGCCACCTGCTAATTCAACTTTAGCACCTTTAGCGTCAGCTTCAACAACAGTTGCAGAAATTACTGCACCTTTTTTGTTGATTGCTACGAAGTTGTTGAATGGATCATCTTCAAGTTGTTTGATACCTAAAGAAATACGTTCTTTCACTGCATCTACTGCTAATACTACTGCAGAAACTTCGTCACCTTTTTTGTAGTTACGAACTGCTTCTTCACCTGCAACATTCCAAGAAATGTCAGATAAGTGAACTAAACCGTCGATACCACCTTCAAGACCGATGAAGATACCGAAATCAGTGATTGATTTGATTTTACCAGTAACTTTGTCGCCTTTGTTGTGAGTTTCAGCGAATTGAGTCCATGGGTTAGGTTTGCATTGTTTTAAACCTAAAGAAATACGACGACGTTCTTCGTCAACTTCTAATACCATCACTTCAACTGTATCGCCTAAGCTTACAACTTTAGATGGGTGGATGTTTTTGTTAGTCCAATCCATTTCAGAAACGTGAACTAAACCTTCAACACCATCTAAGATTTCAACGAAACAGCCGTAGTCAGTTAAGTTAGTTACTTTACCAGTTAATTTGCTGTTTACTGGGTGGTTTTCAGCGATAGCAACCCAAGGATCTTGACCTAATTGTTTTAAGCCTAAAGATACGCGAGTACGATCTTTGTCAAATTTTAATACTTTAACAGTTACTTCGTCGCCTACATTCACGATTTCGCTTGGGTGTTTAACACGTTTCCAAGCCATATCAGTGATGTGTAATAAACCGTCAACGCCACCTAAATCTACGAACGCACCGTAATCAGTTAAGTTTTTAACGATACCTTTAACTTCTGAACCTTCAGCTAGGTTCTCAAGGATTTGTTCACGTTCTTGGCTGTTTTCAGATTCGATCACTGCACGACGAGAAACAACAACGTTGTTACGTTTTTGATCTAATTTGATTACTTTGAATTCTAATTCTTTACCAAGTAGGTGATCAGCTTCACGTGCTGGACGTGTATCAACTAATGAACCTGGTAAGAATGCACGAACACCGTTTAACTCAACTGTGAAACCGCCTTTCACTTTACCGTTGATTAAACCGATAACGGTCGCTTTTTCTTCGTAAGCTTTTTCTAATTCAATCCAAGATTCGTGACGAACTGCTTTCTCACGAGAAAGTTTAGTTTCGCCGTAACCATCTTCAACTGCATCTAAAGCTACGTTTACTGTGTCGCCAACTTTAACTTCAAGTTCACCTTGAGCGTTTTGGAATTCAGCAACAGGAATTGCAGATTCAGATTTTAAGCCTGCATCAACAAGTACAAAGCCTTTTTGAATAGCAACAACAGTACCGCTAACGATTGAACCTTGACGGGTTTCAAGGCCTTTTAATGATTCTTCAAAGAGTTGAGCAAAAGATTCTGACATATAAATAATCTTCTTAATTTAAGTTAATAACATCCACATTAAGATCCATAAAATGCGGGGTTGAGGATAAATGTCTATTCTTCCTTGAATAAACAGTTAAATCGAAATTGACGCTTTTTGTTGAATATAATCCAACGCTTGAGCAATGACCTCATCAATACTCAATGTTGTACTATCTAACAATAAAGCATCGTCAGCCGGTTTCAATGGCGCAACCTCACGATTTCTATCACGAAAATCACGTTCTTGTATCTCGGCTAAAATCTGTGCAAAGTTACCATTAATTCCCTTATTTTGCAACTGTTTATAGCGTCTTTTTGCACGTTCTTCCGCACTTGCATCTAAAAACAGTTTAACTTGTGCATTTGGGAAAACCACGGTTCCCATATCTCGCCCATCCGCAATCAGGCCATCATTTTTACCAAAATCCTGCTGAAGTTGCAGTAAAGCTGACCGCACTTTAGGGAAAACCGCCACTTTTGAAGCGGCTTCTGCCACTTCTTGCGTACGGATCAAATGACTCACATCCATCCCACCAAGAAGCACATTGACTTCTCCATTCTTTGGAATGAACTGAATATCTAAATGACGTGCTAACTCCGCTAATCCTTCTTCATCGGTTAAGTCTGCATGACGTTTCAGCGCAGCCAATGCTGTCACGCGATAAATCGCACCACTATCTAATAAGGTAAAACCTAACTTTTCTGCCAATGCGTAACAAAGTGTTCCTTTCCCTGCCCCACTTGGACCATCAACGGTGATAATCATTCCCATAATAAAATCCTATCTTTTAAATTTTGTGCATTATAAAAGAATTCTATCAAATGACTCAATCATTTAGTGTTCGTTCGCCAGAGCAAGTGTCGCATTTAACAACATATTTCCGCCAAACTCACACCATTCATCCGTAATATTTTCCTCTTCATTGTGACTCAAACCATCAATGCAAGGGATAAAAATCATTGCTGTTGGAAATTTACTATTTAAATGACAAGAATCATGCCCTGCACCTGATACAATACGTTCCCATGAATAATTCAATGCTTCCGCGGTATTCTGAATAATATCCGTCAGGCGAACATCAAATGCTAGAGGCTCTAATGTAACAACTTGTTTAATGCACACTGATAGATTGGTTTCAGTTGCAATATCTGTCAAAATCTGACGAATTTCTTGATCTATTTGAGTTAAAGACACTGTACTTGGATGACGAACTTCTAGGGTAAAATACGCTTTTCCAGGAATCACATTTGGCGAATTTGGGGTAAGTTGTACATACCCTACTGTTACACGACCTTGATTTAGTACTTCACGCAATCCAATTTCATTAAATTTCACAATGGCTTTAGCCATTCCCACAGCTGCATCTTGACGCATATTCATCGGTGTCGTCCCTGCATGAGACGCTAAACCATCAAATGTAATTTGATACCAACGTTGTCCTAATGCCCCAGTCACTACGCCGACATCTGTTTGATTGCGTTCTAAAATTGGACCTTGCTCAATGTGAACTTCTAACGCTGCATGAGCTTTATATTGTGAAAAATCAGCCTGACCTAAGTAGCCAATGCGTTCAAGCTCATCTTTAATCGTTAAGCCATCTTTATCTTGGATTTTTAACGCATCATTAAGGGACAATTTTCCCGTAAAAACCGCAGCCCCCATCATAGCAGGGGCAAACCTTGCGCCTTCTTCATTCGTCCACATCACCAAATCAATCGAACGCATAGTTTCAATTCTTTGATCATTAAGCGAGAGTAAAACTTCTAATCCAGCCAATACACCATAGATACCATCATAGCGACCACCAAGCGGTTGAGAATCACCATGTGAACCAAGCAAAATTGGTGATAAATTTGGTTGCAATCCTAGGCGGCGAACAAAAATATTACCAATTCCATCTACTTGAACAGAAAAGCCCGCCTCTTTTACAATTTGTACAAAATAATCACGAGCTTGTTTGTCTTCATCACTTAAAGTAAGGCGGGTTACCCCGCCTTTTTCTGTCCGTCCAAATTGAGCAAAATCATCAATGAGTTTTAATAATCTCGCAGTATTAATTTGTACTGTCATACATTATTTCTCTGCTTTTGTTTCTTCTTGAAGTTGGTAACGGAAATCACAGAAACCATCACCATTCATTACCGTATGAGGACGTGTTAATTTTACATTTGGCGCATAGCCTTCAATAAATTTGCTATCACGGTTACAAGAAAGCAAGAAACCAATATCAGCTAATCCCATTTCTTGATACATTTCCGCATAGCGACAACGATGGACGTTGTAGTTATATTGGTAATGATCGTTATTAACCACTTCAATGCGAAGCGCATCATCTTTTTCCCACAGATATTGCAATGCCACAAAGCTTTCTACGCTCGTACCTTCCGGCTCACGTTTCGCATATTCTTTACCAGCATCCACAGCTGCATTTGCAACCGCTTCTTCGATAATTGCTTTAGCCTTTTCAAGACCAAATTCACGTTTCATAATTTCATAAATTGGCTTGATAATTTCTGCTTCAATTTTACGTTGTTGAAGAATTCCAATTTCTATAAATTCTGGAAAATCTACTGACATAATGCTTTCCTTAAATAATAAAGTCGTTTCTTAAAATTTCGTTATTGATGAATTTACGAATACGAGGATCGTCATTTTTTCTTAATTCATCTGGTGTTTGCAAGAAGGCAATTTCACCCGCATCCATAAAGGCAATTTTATCTGATACTTTCAAGGCAAATTGCATTTCATGGGTAACAATCACCATTGTCATATCTTCTTTTGCAAGCTCTTCCATTACCAACAATACTTCGCCCACTAATTCAGGGTCTAATGCTGATGTAGGTTCATCAAAGAGCATAATTTTCGGTTTCATTACTAACGCACGTACAATTGCCACACGTTGTTGTTGACCACCTGATAGCTGATGCGGATATTTATTCGCATGTGCTAATAGACCTACTTTATCTAACATTGCCAATGCAAGCAAGCGAGTTTCTTGTTCTGGTTTACCATGATATTCTGGTGCTAATAATAAGTTCTCTAATACTGTTTTGTGTGGGAACAAGTTATAGTTTTGGAATACCATACCTAAGTTAACAATTTTATTTTGTGCATTCGATGCTAAATGTTTACCTTCAATAAAGCTTTCGCCATCCAAGTAAATTGAACCTTGGTCTAAAGTTTCTAATCCGTTAATGCTACGAATTAATGTCGTTTTACCTGAACCAGAATAACCAATAATTGATAGCACTTCACCCCATTTCAATGAAAGATCTATACCTTTTAATACTTGAACATGATTAAAGGATTTTTTCACATTTTCAATGCGTAACGCTTCAGCATTGTTGCTGTGTTCAGTTTTTAACACGCTGTAAGGTGCAAGTTCTGAACGTTCTACATTAACTGGTTGTTCACTTTCTTCATGACGTAATGACACATCTAAACGTTGTTCTAATTTTTTCAATAACCAAGAAAGCAAGCTCACAATCACAACATAGTAGAATGCTACGGCTAATAACGTTTCTAATACCAAGAAGTTACGTGTATAAAGCTGTTGGCCTACTAATAAAATTTCTGTTAATGAAATCACTGAAACCAATGACGTTAATTTAACAATCGTAATATATTGGTTTGTTAATGGCGGTAACGCGACTTTCAATGCTTGTGGAATCACAATATGACGTTGCACGCCCCAGAAACCTATTCCCAAGGCTTTACCCGCTTCATATTGACCTTTAGGAATAGCTGATAATGCACCACGATGAATTTCTGCAATATAGGCTGATTCGCTTAGCACCATTGAAATCAAACCTGCCACAAACGGATTTGATAATACCACTGAACTTGCAGGCCAGAATTGTGGAACGTTATAGATAAAGATCAGTAACACTAACAACGGCAAGCTACGGAACAACCAAATATAGGTGTTTGCCGCTTTATTAAATAATGGATTTTTAGATTGTGTACCCAATGCTAAAACAAAGCCCCAAAGGATCGCAAAAATCCACGTTAAGGTACTGAGTTCTAAAACCGTTAATACCGCTTTCCAAAAATCTGTATTAGTAAATAAACTACCTAAATACGCCCAGTTAAAACCTTTTTCAGAAACTTTGTCAGAATCGACCGCACTTTGCGCTTCAGAATTTGCAGTGATCGCTTGATCAATTGCATTCTCTAAACCATTAGCTTTGAGCAAG
>NZ_CAJLNI010000067.1 GCF_905207935.1 uncultured Haemophilus sp. | reverse complement strand
TTTTGCTTTTCAATTTCTTGCTGCTTTTGTTTTTCAAGTTCTTTTTGACGTTGAATTTCCTGCTGACGCTTAATCTCTTCTTGTTTCGCAATTTCTTGCTGATTTGGTTCAGGTTCAGGCTCTGGTTTTTTCTCTTCGACTACAGGTTCTGGTTTTTTCTGTTTATCAGTTTGACCTTTTTTCTGTTGTTGAATACGTCCCCATTCCTGTGCTGCGCTGCCAGTATCGACCATCACAGCTCCCATGGCATCACCTTCACCTTCTCCACCACCCATTATTTCAACGGTTTGATAAAGAGAGCTCCAAATCAACAAACCAAACAATGCAAGGTGCATCGCAATAGAGATGACAAACTCATTTGCACGTTTTTTTCGTCGATTATTCTGCACGGTTTTACCTACTTATTCTTAAATTGGGTTGGTCATTAAACCCACAGACTTAATGCCGGCAAGATGTAGTAAATTCAGTGCTTTAATCACTTCTTCATAAGGTACATCTTTTGCTCCGCCCACTAAGAACATTGTGTTATTGTCTTTATCAAATTCTTGTTTTGATAATTGGGTTACCATTTCTTCGTTAAGGCCTTCTTGGCGTTGACCACCAATAGAAATCGAATACTGCCCTACACCCGCTACTTCTAAGATAACCGGTGTTTTATCTTCATTTGATACATTTTGACTTTGCACCGAATCAGGGAGTTCCACTTGAACGCTCTGACTGATAATCGGCGCGGTTGCCATAAAAATTAACACTAAAACTAAAAGAACATCGAGAAATGGCACGATGTTAATTTCAGATTTAATGTCTTTACGCTGACGACGAGCCATAATTTCCTCTAAAACTTCGCTAAAATCCACCGCACTTTTCGTTTTATTTATTAAGTGCGGTCAATTTTTTATTTATTTTTAATGGGGCGCTTTACCAAAAGCTTGACGATGTAAAATTGTGGTGAATTCATCAATGAAGTTACCATAATTTTGTTCAATCGCATTTACACGTAAGCTTAAACGGTTATACGCCATTACAGCTGGAATCGCCGCAAACAAACCGATTGCTGTTGCGATCAAGGCTTCTGCGATACCTGGAGCAACCATTTGTAATGTTGCTTGTTTCGCACCACTTAATGCCATAAATGCGTGCATGATCCCCCAAACGGTACCAAATAAACCGATATATGGACTTACAGAAGCAACTGTTGCTAAGAAAGGTACACGACTTTCAAGAGCTTCTACTTCACGATTCATCGCAAGGTTCATCGCACGAGTCGTACCTTTGATGATGGCTTCTGGTGCATTCGCATTCACTTGTTTTAAGCGAGAGAATTCTTTAAATCCGACAAAGAAAATTTGTTCGCTACCTGTTAATACTTCACGACGATTAGATAAACCATCATAAAGTTTATTTAAATCTTCACCAGACCAGAAACGATCTTCAAAAGTGTTCGCTTCTTTTAACGCGCTCGTCAAAATACGGCTACGTTGAATGATGATTGCCCAAGAAATAATTGAGAACGAAATTAAGATCACAATTACAAGTTGAACAACGATACTCGCTTTTAGAAAAAGATCTAAAAAGTTCAATTCTGCAGTCATTGCATACTCCGAAAAGTTATTTACTTTAAAAATGCCGCTTTTAATTCTTCAGGAATTGCGACAGGTTTCATTTTGCCTAGATCAACACAGGCTACCTTAACAGTAGCCTTTGATAACACCACCGTCTCACGAACTAACCGCTGTTCAAAGAGGATTGTCGCCCCTTTCACTGCCGTTATTTCAGTTTCGACAATAAGATAATCATCCAATTTTGCCGGAATACAATAGTCAATAGACATGGTTTTGACCACAAAAGCGACTTGTTGTTCCTGCAATAATGATTGTTGGGAAAAATTAAGCGTTCTTAAATATTCTGTTCTCGCACGTTCAAAAAAATGTAAGTAACGTGCGTGATACACTACTCCGCCAGCATCCGTGTCCTCATAATAAACACGAACCGGAAAGGTAAAACATTGGTTATTCAAAATAATGCTCAAATTATCAGCCATAACAAGCCGCTTATTTTAGAACCTGTTCATAAGATGTGCAAGATCCAAATAATAATATTTGTCTATCGTTCTTATAAAAACCAATGCTGAACAATGGCGATTATTGTGGTGAAATAACCAATAAATGGCAAGAAAACAAGCTGCCATATTGCTCGACGAATTTCAAATCCAATGCCGTGGATCCACAAATTAATCAATCCCCAAAAAATCGCAAGAATCCAAACTGGATGTGCTGTTCGAAGTGCGGTCGAAAATTGACTTAAATTTAGAAAGAAAGCCGCAGTTAAAAATAACGCTAAAATAAACGAAAGGGTTCGCAAGGAACCCTTATTACTTAATTGATAGAGTGAATTAATCATCATTACTCGTCAAATTTACCTGACTTTTCTTTACCAATGGTTAATTTAGCACTCACCATAACTGCAGCCAACACACCCACTACCCAAATTGCATATAACATATTGTTTCTCCTTAGTATAATGAGTTTTTGTTGTCTTCAACAAAGCTTTCATCCAAGCGACCAAACATTTTGTAGTATGACCAAATGGTGTAAAGCAATGAGATGGTAACGAATACTAATGCCAAGTAGAACATTAAGTTTAATGTTAATTGACTTGATGTTGCATCCCACATTAACAAGCTTTGTTCTGGATGAGTACTTGAAGGCATTACAAATGGGAACATTGATACTGCCGCAGTGATAATCACACCAGCCATTGTTAATACTGAGAATAAGAACGCGAAACCGCAACGATTTGCTTTAGATGCAACCACATTCAATAATGCACCAACTACTGCTAATGCTGGGAATGCCCATAAAGCTGGATTTTCATTGAAGTTTTTAAACCATGCACCTGCTTCAACTGCCACTTGTTTACCTGAAGCTGGCGCTGATGCTGCAAAGTGATCAATCGCGCTAGTCACCACATAACCGTCTTTGAAAGAAAGCCATACACCTGCAAGTACAAAAGTAATTAATGTCACTAATGCACCAATTTGTGTAATTGCTCTTGCGCGATCACGCAATGCTGCAGTGGTTTTCATTTGTAACCAGTTCGCACCGTGAGTCACTAACATTGCAAGACTTAACACACCGCAAAGTAATGCGAATGGGTTTAATAATGCAAAGAAAGAACCTGTGTAAGTTGCTTGTGAAAGCTCATTTAATTCGAATGGTACACCTTGTAATAAATTACCAAATGCCACACCGAATACTAATGCAGGTACAAAACCACCCGCAAACAAGCCCCAATCCCACACAGCACGCCATGTTGGATTATCAATTTTCGCACGATATTCAAAACCGATTGGACGGAAGAATAACGCGGCTAACACGAGGAATAAGGCAATATAGAAGCCTGAAAACGCCACAGAGTAAACAATCGGCCATGCCGCAAAGATTGCACCACCAGCAGTTAATAACCAAACTTGGTTACCATCCCAGTGTGGAGCAATAGAGTTAATCATAATTCGTTTTTCTACTTCTTTCTTACCTGCTACGGGTAAAAGTGCGGTCACGCCCATATCGAATCCATCTGTTACAGAGAAACCGATAAGCAATACAACAACTAGCACCCACCAAATAATACGTAGAATTTCATAATCAAGCATAATCCATCTCCTGCTTATTTAGATGATTGCTCAAAATAGTATTTGCCGGTTTTCAATGCACTTGGACCTAAACGTGCATATTTAAACATCAAATACATTTCCGCAATAATGAAGAAGAAGTAAAGTACACAAATTAAACCAATAGAGAACCATAAGTCACCTACACTCAAGTTAGAGGCAGACACACCTACCGGTAATACTTCATAAATCGCCCATGGTTGACGACCAAATTCAGCTAAGAACCAACCAAATTCAATCGCTAAAATTGGCAATGGGATACCCCAAAGCAATGCTTTAAGTAATAAGCGAGAAGAAGTCACTTTGTTACGTAAATTTTGAACAAATGCACCAAAGGTCAGTAAAATAATTAAACCACCTGCAGCTAACATACCACGGAATGCCCAGAAGTTAGGACCTACGTTTGGAATAGTATCACGTGCTGCTTGTTTAATTTGTTCATCCGTTGCATCAACAACTTTATCTGTGTAACGTTTTAATAATAAACCGAAACCTAAATCACCTTTAACTTCATCAAATTTTGCTTTAGTTTCAGGATTTACTTGGCCTGCTGATTTTTTCTCTGCTTTTAATTGCGTGAATAAATCATAAGCAACCATACCGTTACGAACACGACCTTCATTTTTCGCTTGAATGTCTTTCAAACCAACAATTTCAGTGTCTAAAGAACGCGTTGCAATTAAACCACCTAAGTAAGGGATATCAATCGCAAAATCATTTTTCATTTCGGCGGTATTTGGAATCGCAACTGGATGGAATGGTGCTGGTGCTGCATGAGTATCAAACTCAGCTTCCATTGCAGCCAATTTCACAGGTTGTGCTTTACCAATTTCATAACCTGATTCATCCCCCATAATTAATACAGCTGATGCAGCGATAAAACCAAAAGTTGCCGCTACAGAGAATGAACGTTTAGCAAAACCAATATCGCGGCCTTTTAATAAATAGAATGCACTGATACCTAATACAAACATTGCACCGGTTGTATAACCTGCTGTTAATGTGTGTAAGAATTTACCTTGCGCAACTGGATTTAACCAAAGATCTAAGAAGCTGGTCATTTCCATACGAATGGTTTCAAAGTTAAACTCTGCCGCTACCGGATGTTGCATCCAACCATTCGCGACTAAAATCCACATCGCAGAAAGGTTTGAACCAAAGGCTACGCAGTAAGTTGCGAGTAAGTGTTTACCTTTAGTTAAACGATCCCAACCGAAGAAGAATAGACCCACGAAAGTGGACTCTAAGAAGAACGCAAGTAATGCTTCGATTGCTAATGGCGCACCGAAAATATCACCTACATAGTGAGAATAATAAGACCAGTTTGTCCCGAATTGGAACTCCATGATAATACCGGTCGTCACCCCTAGAGCAAAGTTAATACCAAATAACTTACCCCAGAATTTTGTCATATCTTTATATACTTCTTTGCCCGTTTTAACATAAATGGTTTCCATGATCACAAGAACGAAAGATAAACCTAATGTTAATGGTACAAAAATGAAGTGATATAACGCAGTTAATGCAAACTGCAAGCGTGAGAGATCAACAACGTCTAACATCTCAACTCCTTGTATAAATCTACAAGATTTTCACTTTATGATTACCAAGGATAACCCCAAATAACCACCCCAAACTACTCAACAGAAATTGTTAAGAAATATTGAATTATTTACGTAATAATTGCCTTTTCTATTCTCAAAACAGAATACAGTAACCAATTACAGTGTAAATATTCAAAAATTTGCCCTATTCTACTACTATTTATGAGGATAAAAAACAGAAAAAACCGTTATCTTGATCACATTTTTTGATATAAGTTACAAAATACCCTATTTTGCATAACAATGACAAAATTGATCCACATCAAATTCTGTATTTTTTGCTCAAAATGGAAAAATTTATCTATCACAAGGAAACTTTATTTAAAAAAAATGGACAAAATAATCACTAGACAGGGCTGCAAGATTTTGCTATTTTTTAGCCTAATAATATTTGGAGAGATTTGTAGGGATTTACAATGAAAAAAATTTGCGTAATTTTGACCGCACTTTTCGGTTCTATGGCATTATCTGCTACCGCAGCACCTCTTACAGAAAACAAAGCTGCTCTTCCACAACAATGTACACAGTTATTTAAAGAAACAGAAAATTTGATTGCTCAAGCAGAAAAACAGCCTGGCACTCATACTCAAGTAGGTAAAATCAAAAGTAAACTTAATCAAAGCAAACAGCAAATTCTTGAAATGGAATTAGCGACTCAACAAAAAAGCTGTGATGTGGGTTTAGCAAGATTAAATAGTATGAAGAGCTATACTGAAGGAACTGAAGGAACTAACTAAGCAGGTTTCAAAAAGAAAGGACAGATTGATATCAATATGTCCTTTTTTCTATCTCTTATTCTGACGGCTTCTGAAGTCCGAAGTGTCGATAAGTTAACGAAGTCGCAATTCGGCCTCGAGGGGTTCGCTGTAAAAATCCTTGTTGAATCAAGTAAGGTTCTAAAACATCCTCGATAGTGTCTCGTTCTTCACCTATTGCTGCTGCCAAGTTATCTAATCCAACTGGTCCACCATCAAAACGTTCAATCACTGCGGTAAGCAATTTTCTATCTAAGTAATCAAAGCCCGCATCATCTACATCTAACATTGAAAGCGCTTGTTTCGCAATGTCTGCCGAAATAATGCCATCATTACGTACATCAGCAAAATCTCGAACGCGACGCAATAAACGGTTTGCAATGCGAGGCGTGCCACGTGAACGACGAGCCACTTCAAAAGCGGCTTTATCTTCTAATTCCAGATTTAAGCAAGAGGCACTTCTTGTCACAATAGAAGTTAAATCTTCAACGGAATAAAATTCTAAACGCTGAACAATACCAAAACGATCACGTAGTGGCGAAGTTAAAGAACCCGCTCGAGTTGTTGCACCAATTAATGTGAAAGGTGGCAAATCTAATTTAATTGAGCGTGCAGCAGGGCCTTCACCGATCATAATATCCAGCTGATAATCTTCCATTGCTGGATAAAGCACTTCTTCAATCGCAGGGGAAAGACGATGAATTTCATCAATAAACAACACATCATGGGGTTCAAGATTTGTCAGCATTGCCGCTAAATCGCCGGCTTTTTCAAGCACAGGCCCTGATGTTGTGCGAATATTCACACCCATTTCATTTGCCACAATATTAGCTAGCGTCGTTTTTCCTAAACCTGGAGGGCCGAAGATCAAAAGATGATCTAAGGCATCTTGACGCAATTTTGCCGCCTTAATGAAAATATCCATCTGCTCTCGCACTTGTGGCTGCCCCACATAGTCCGCTAAAAGCTTTGGACGAATCGCACGATCGATGACATCTTCATCCATCTTTGCCTGACTGCTAATAATTCTATCTGCTTCGATCATATCTGTTTAATCTTTATAATGCGGCTTTTAAGGCTTCGCGAATTAATTGCTCACTGCTTAAATCCGCTTTAGCGACTTTTTTCACCATTTTTTCAGCATCGGTTGGTTTATAACCTAATGCAACCAATGCAGCAATCGCTTCATCTGTAGAGCTTTCAGCTTGGCGTAATTCTGACGTTGAAGGAATATGCTTGCTCTCCACAAAGAAATCACTTTGGCGAACATCTTTAAACTTCCCTTTTAACTCTACCAATAAACGTTCAGCCGTTTTCTTGCCCACACCAGGAATTTTAACTAATTTTGACAGTTCTTCTCGTTCAATAGCATAAGCAAATTGCTCTACGGACATTGCAGATAAAATTGCGAGTGCCAATTTAGGACCAACACCATTGGTTTTAATTAATTCACGGAATAAAGTGCGGTCAGTTTTTTGGGCAAATCCAAAAAGAAGATGAGCATCTTCACGCACAACAAGATGGGTAAATAAAGTGGTTTCTTGCCCGATTTCAGGTAAGTCATAAAAACTGGTCATTGGTAACAATAATTCGTAACCTACGCCTTGCACATCAAGCAAAATTTCAGGAGGTTGTTTTTCTAATAAGATGCCTTTTAAACGACCGATCATAAGATTTCCATGTAAAAAAATTTTGCATAGAATAAAATAAAACTGGATATTAATCCAGTTAAATTTTTAATCTAAATCGACCTCGGCTGTACCTTGTTTTTAAAAGTGCGGTCATTTTTTCGTGTGTTTCTGTGGTTTTGACCGAGCCTGCAATATGCAAAGAATGTTGAATGGTGTGGGCATGGGTAATCGCAATGGCTAAAGCATCTGCCGCATCAGCTTGTGGTTTATCTGAGAGCTTCAAAATTCGTGTCACCATATCTTGTACTTGAACTTTATCTGCAGAACCAATCCCAACGACAGTCTGTTTCACCAAACGAGCGGCATATTCAAATACAGGTAAATCGTGATTCACCGCTGCCACAATTGCCGTACCACGTGCTTGCCCCAGTTTTAAAGCGGAATCTGCATTTTTAGCCATAAACACTTGTTCAATGGCAAACATATCCGGCTGAAATTGCGTGATGATTTCTGTCACACCGGCATAAATTCGTTTTAATCGTGTAGGTAAATCTTCTACCTGCGTACGGATTGCTCCACTGCCGAGATATTCTAATTGGCGACCATTTTGTCTAATCACACCATAGCCCGTTACACGAGAACCTGGGTCAATGCCTAAAATAATACTCATAAATTCTCAAAAATAAACGGCCGGTCAATGCCGGCCGTTTTTTAGCGTTAATTATTGATTTGCTTTTGCAGTTGCTTTTGCATCTACATCACAGTTTTTCACAACAATTTTGTCTGCTTTTTTGCCTTTAATTAAAAGATTTACTGGCACAACAGAATCAAATTTATCTAAAGTTAAACCACTATCTACGTTCCAAACATATTTGCCTGAAGTAAATGAAGTGAAGTCTTTTTGAGCTGCATCACGAGCGAAATCTTTCGCAACAACTTTGTTGCCTACCATTACCATTGCCGCTGTTGGCTCTTGGTTTTCGAATTGATAAACTGCAGTTACAGTTTTCTTGTTACAAGTATAAACAACTGTTTTATCCGTTACAGTTGGTGCTGCAGTTTGCTCTGCTTTGTTTTCTACTTTTGGTGCTTCGCTTGCACAAGCTGATAAAACAACAAGAGCGGCCATTGCAGGTAATACTTTAGCTAATTTCATTCTAAATCTCCTTAAAATTACAGCTGAGCTGCAACTTCATCACTAATTTCACCGTTATGATATACGTTTTGTACATCGTCACAGTCTTCTAACATGTCAATTAAACGCAACAATTTAGGCGCAGTTTCAAGATCAAGATCAACTGTTGTTGATGGAATCATTGTCACTTCTGCGTTATCAATTTTAAATCCTGCTGCTTCGATTGCATCGCGCACAGAACCTAAATCTTCCCACGCAGTATAGATTTCAAATGAACCATCATCTTGTGGTTGAACATCATCTGCACCGGCTTCAATTGCCGCCTCCATTAACGCATCTTCTTCACCTTGGCTAATTAAAATCAAGCCTTTTTTGCTGAATAAGTAGCCCACAGAACCTTCAGTCCCTAAGTTACCACCACATTTAGTGAAACTTGGGCGAACCTGTGAGATGGTTCGGTTTGCGTTGTCACTTAGACACTCAACCATCACAGCAGTTCCACCCGGACCATAACCTTCGTAAATTCTTGTTTCCATATTGGTGTCATCACCACCTCCCACACCGCGTTCAATCGCACGGTTAATGGTGTCGCGAGTCATGTTGCTCGATAAGGCTTTATCTACTGCCGCACGTAAACGCGGGTTCGCACTGACATCACCGCCACCAATTTTTGCAGCAGTGACTAATTCACGAATTAATTTTGTAAAAATTTTACCGCGTTGCGCATCTTGTGCTGCTTTACGGTGTTTAATATTTGCCCACTTACTATGGCCTGCCATGTTGTTTTCCTTCTTATCTTAAAAACGTTTGTAAATTATATCCTCTTTTCTACAGAGGAAAGCCGTTCATCAAATATTTTTTGATGGCCTCGGCATTATTCGGTGATTTCGTCATTTGGATCGCATCTTCTGGTAAAACCCATTGATACGCCAAATGCTCACTTAATATCGGTTCAAATTCCTGCTCAACTGCCAATAAAAACCAATGTTCATGACAGTGAGTCACATTCGGTGCGTATTTATAGCGGAAATGCGGGAAAATTTCAAATTCTATGCTCTCTTTGCAATCAAAAAGTGCGGTCGAATTTTCTTCTATTTTTAATCCAACTTCTTCCCAAACTTCTCGAATTGCTGTTTCTCTTGGTGTTTCATTGGTTTCTAATGTCCCCGTAACAGATTGCCAAAAAGTGGAATCATCTTGACGTTGAAGCATAAGAACACGATGCGTGCTTTCCGCATAAATTACCACGAGAACCGATTGATTATTTTTATATTTCAAGCTCGTCATCTACATAATTGAGAATGGGCAGCATCATACCTTTTCTGCTAAAAACTTTCAAAAAAATTACCGCACTTTAAAACTAAAGTGCGGTAATTATCTCAATTATTTTAGTTTAACCAGCCAGCTTGTTGGGC
>NZ_CAJLNI010000066.1 GCF_905207935.1 uncultured Haemophilus sp. | reverse complement strand
AAAAATTACTCATTTCTGAGCATAGAAAAAAATTGTGCTAAATGTACCAAAAAATCGAGCTTGATAACAGGATTTTTTGCCTTAATCCTCTACACTTACCTCGCTATTTTTTCTAACAAGGTAAGTGCGGTCAATTTTAGTGGTATTTTATACCTGATTTCGATCAGTGAATTGCCACTTACCGTGACCTAAAATCATCAATTGTTGCTGATGGAAAGCTTGTAAGGTTGAACGATGCCCTACGCTAATAACCGTTGTATGAGGTAAGCGTTCTTTTAACAGACGATACATCGAATCTTCTAAACCTTCATCCATACTCGCCGTGGCTTCATCCAGGAATGCGACTTTCGGTTTGTGTAATAGCAAACGAGCAAAAGCTAAACGTTGTTGTTCACCAAGAGAAAGGATACGTGTCCAATCTTGCTCTTGTTCTAAACGATCTTCTAAATGCCCTAAAGACACTTGTTTTAATACCTCAATCATCTCATCACGATTAAAGGCCTTTTCTTCATTCGGATAAGCCAGCGCAGTCAATAAGCTGCCTTGTGGTAAATAAGGTTTTTGCGATAAGAAAAGCTGATGGGTAGGACAATACACATCCCCTTCAGAATAAGCCCAAAGCCCTGCCACTGTTCTCAACAACGTAGTTTTACCCACGCCTGAGTTACCTTGAATTAATAGAGTTGAACCTTGTAGCAACGTCAAATTTAAATTCTCAATTAAGGTTTTTCCAAATGGATTACTGATGCTTAAATTCTTAAAGATCACGTCAGTTTCATGTTCGTGTAAATGAGAAGTAGATTGACGATTTGCCATATCAATCGCATAACTAAAGCCCGTTAAACGATCTAATGTAGCTTTGTATCCGGCAAAACCATCGTAAGAATTACGGAAGAACGAAAGATTTGAATGCAACTTACCAAATACTTGTAGCGTTTGCATTAAATCGCCCAATTTGATTTGTTTCTCGAAATAACGTCCCACTTGAATGAGCAGAGGGAACACAACGGAAACTTGGCTGACCACTAAGTTAAAACCAGAGAATTTTAAAGTTCGATAAACAATATCCCACATGTTATTGATCACCGAGCCGAATTGTTTATAAAGTTGGCTGCTCTCAACTTTCTCACCCGCATAAAATGCCACACTCTCCGCATATTCTTTGATACGAATTAAAGAATAACGATAGTTAGCGTTTAAGCGTTCGTTTACAAAATTCAACATAATTAACGGACGCCCTAAACGGAATGCAATCGCGGTAGTGATAATCACATAAGCAAATACTAAGAACACCATCATGCGTGGAATTTCAGTACCAAATACCATCATTGGTCCCGCTAATCCCCACAATAAGATCGTATAAGAAATCATGGAGGTGACGGCATCTATCACCCCAGTACTTAAAGAGAGCGTGGTTCGCACATAGGATTGCACATCTTGTTGAATACGTTGATCGGGGTTATCTAAGTTAGCGGAAACATACTGCGTTTTATAGTACGCGCGATTATTCATCCATTTATCCACTAGCTGACCATTCAACCATTCGATCCAATCAATAGAAAAACGTTGCTCTAAATAATAACTTAGCAATGCAGCAATCACTGAGCTTGTCGCAATCACACAAAACAGCACCATTTGATCCCAAAACACAGGTTCATTAAATTCCTGCAAGGATGTGTACATATTGTTATACCACTCAGAATGGACCAAGCTAATACGCACACTGACTAATGTCATCGCTACAATTAATAAGAAAAATAGCAAAGGTTTAATACTTCGACGTGGTGAAAGATACCCACCCGCAAATTGCCAAAATTGTTTACCCCAGTGGGTAAAACGGACTAATAAGAAAATACCAAAGCTAAACACGACAGCCGTCATCGCTAGTGTTTTTACTATCCATAAAAGCGAATTAATGGCCTCTTGAGCGTAATCCATAATCAACCTATAAAATCAAAAAAGTGCGGTCATTTTAGGCGGTGTTTATTTTTAAGCAAGAAAAAATGTGATGGAGATAACATTTTTTGACTTTGTCACAAGCGGGTAAGAAATCTAATTGATATAATCCAAAATAGTTAAATTTTTAATAAATTAGAGGTCGGTATGAGTGAAACTGCGATTACCATTAGTTTGCTTGCCCTCGTCGCCGTGATTGGCCTATGGATCGGGCATTTTAAAATTAAAGGTGTAGGCCTGGGTATTGGGGGCGTGCTATTTGGTGGGATTTTAGTTGCCCATTTTACCACCCAATATGGCATTAAATTAGATAGCCATACATTACATTTCGTGCAAGAGTTCGGCTTAATTCTGTTTGTTTATACAATTGGTATTCAAGTAGGACCGGGCTTTTTTGCTTCCTTACGAAAATCAGGCTTAACCTTAAATGGGTTAGGCATTTTAATCGTTGCGCTTGGTGCAGTAGTGACAATTCTCATTTATAAGCTTGCGGATATTCCTCTTGATGTCGCGCTTGGTATTTACTCCGGTGCGGTCACCAATACCCCATCTCTCGGTGCGGGTCAGCAAATTCTTTCTGAATTAGGCATGTCGCAAACGACATCTAACATGGGGATGGCCTATGCAATGGCTTATCCTTTTGGAATTTGTGGCATTTTACTTTCTATGTGGCTTATTCGTCTTTTCTTTAAAATTAAAGTAGATGAGGAAGCAGCAAATTTTGAAAAAGAAAGTGGTCATGACAAAGAAGCACTCAAAAGCATGTCTCTGAAAGTCACCAATACTAATCTCAATGGTATCCATTTAATTGAAATCCCAGGTTTTGATGATGAAGATGTCGTCTGCTCTCGCTTGAAACGGGGTGAGCTTGTTATTGTGCCAAAAGCGGATACCGATGTTCAACTTGGGGATATTTTACATTTGGTCGGCAATCCTGAAGGCTTGAAAAAAATGCACCTTATCATTGGGGAAGAAGTTGATATCCCGGTAGCAAGCTTGAGTGGCGAAATTCGTTCTGAGCGCGTGGTCGTCACCAATGAAAAAGTACTCGGAAAACAAATTCGTCATCTTGGCATTCATCAAAAATACGGTGTAGTGATTTCACGTTTAAATCGTGCGGGTGTGGAACTGGTACCAACTGCACATACAACACTTCAATTTGGTGACGTATTGCATATGGTTGGCAAAACCGACATTCTCAATCAAGCCATTTCAGTTATTGGAAACGCCAAACAGAAACTGCTACAAGTACAAATGTTGCCAGTATTTATTGGGATTGGGTTAGGGGTATTACTCGGCTCCATTCCTTTCTATATTCCAGGTTTCCCTGTGGCATTAAAATTAGGTCTTGCTGGTGGACCATTAGTTGTCGCGTTAATCCTAGCTCGAATTGGCTCTATCGGTAAACTCTATTGGTTTATGCCGCCAAGTGCTAACTTAGCTTTACGCGAAATTGGTATTGTGCTCTTCCTCGCTGTAGTCGGTTTAAAATCTGGCGGTAGCTTTGTGGACACACTCACTCATGGTTCTGGTCTTGAATGGATGGGATATGGTATTTTCATCACGCTTATTCCATTAATCACTGTCGGTGTTATTGCGCGTTTATATGCTAAATTAAACTACCTTTCACTTTGTGGTCTGTTAGCTGGTTCGATGACGGATCCTCCTGCGCTTGCTTTCGCCAATGAACTGAAAGAAGGAAGTGGTGCTGCTGCACTCTCCTATGCGACAGTCTATCCACTTACAATGTTCTTACGGATCATTTCACCGCAATTATTAGCCATTCTTTTATGGGTTTAATACCCTCTCAAACTTGGGGCAGAATAACTGCCCCAATATTTATGCTAAGCACCATTACAATCATAAAACAATTCAAATAAAATCCGCCCTAAGCCTACCCCTTTCCCTCATTCAATGATAGAATTCATCGCTTTATTTAAACAGGAAAAGAAATGTCATTAGTTGAATTTGTAATTGATAAACTCGATGATTTAAAAGGCACCGAAATTGTGCATTTTGATGTAAAAGGCAAATCATCGATTACTGAAAATATGATTATTTGTACCGGCACATCTAGCCGTCAAGTCTCTGCTATGGCCGATAACCTTATTGCGGAATGTAAAAAAGCCGGTTATGAAACCTTTGGTGAAGAAGGTCGTAATACGGCTGATTGGATCGTGGTCGATCTCGGTCAAGCTATCGTACATATTATGCAGCGTGATGCGCGTGAGATGTATCAGTTAGAAAAACTTTGGGCATAAAGTGCGGTCAATTTTGATTGTGTTTTAAAAGGGAAAAGGATGAAAATCACATTAATCGCTGTGGGCACAAAAATGCCAGCTTGGGTGACAACTGGATTTGAAGAATACCAACGTCGTTTTCCTAAAGATATGCCTTTTGAACTCATTGAAATTCCAGCAGGCAAGCGTGGAAAAAATGCGGATATTAAACGCATCTTAGAACAAGAAGGTAAAGCGATGCTTGCCGCTTGCGGAAAAGGCAAAGTGGTGACATTAGATATTCCAGGCAAACCTTGGACAACGCCACAACTTGCTGAACAATTAGAGAGTTGGAAAAACGATGGTCGTGATGTGTGCTTACTCATTGGCGGACCTGAAGGCTTATCCCCTGAATGCAAAGCTGCGGCAGAACAAAGCTGGTCACTTTCTCCGCTCACAATGCCCCATCCATTAGTGCGTGTTGTAGTGGCAGAAAGCTTATACCGTGCCTGGTCACTAACCACAAATCATCCTTATCACAGAGAATAACGCGTTACATTACCAATGAATTTAAAGAAATTCTTTGCTGCCCCAAACAACGAACCAATCCGCGATAAAAAAGCGGAGCGGAACTTGTTTGCGCGTCGAACATTAGTAGCATTCATCGGTATTTTGGCCTTAAGTGGCGTATTATTTGCCAATATTTACCATCTCCAGGTGGTGAATTACGACATGTACCAAACTCGCTCGAATGGTAACCGTATTAAATTGCTTCCGCTTCCTCCTACTCGCGGATTAATTTACGACCGTTACGGCGAATTACTGGCTGAAAACCTCACCTTTTTCGGTTTATATATCGTGCCGGAAAAAACCGAAAATTTAGACCGCACTTTTGATGAGTTACGCTATGTTGTGGGGCTCACAGATGAAGACATTGACCATTTCAAAAAAGAACGTCGCCGCGGCACACGTTATACACCTATTTTACTCAAACCAAACTTAACGGAAGAACAAATTGCCCGTTTTGCAGTGAACCAATATAAATATCCAAGTCTTGATGTTCGCCCTTATTTCAAACGAAATTACCTATATGGCGAAGCCATGACACATATTTTGGGTTATGTGGGACGCATTAATGACCGAGATGTTGAACGCCTAAAAAAAGAAGAGAAATTTGCTAACTACTCAGGTTCCACAGATATGGGGAAATTGGGTATTGAACGCTATTACGAAGAGCAACTCCACGGTACGACAGGTTTTGAAGAAGTGGAAATCAATAACCGCGGGAAAGTTATCCGTAAATTACGTGAGCAACCAGCCACAGCGGGCAAAAGTATTCATCTGACTATCGATTTCACCCTTCAACGCTACATTATGTCGCTCCTTTCAGGTCAAAAAGGTGCTGTCGTTGTGCTTGACCCGAAAGATAACAGCGTATTAGCTATGGTTTCAACACCAAGCTATGATAATAATTTATTCGTCGATGGTATTTCTTCTAGCGATTACAAACGTTTACTAGAAGACCCTACTCGACCGCTTTATAGTCGTGCGACACAAGGGGTCTATCCACCAGCCTCCACTGTAAAACCATTCGTTGCTGTTGCAGCACTAACTGAAGGGGTGATTACACCTAATACCACGATTTTTGACCCTGGTTACTGGACATTACCAAACTCAACAAAACGCTTCCGAGATTGGAAAAAAACAGGGCATGGTTATACGGATTTAAACAAAGCCATTACTGAATCATCGGATACCTTCTTCTATCAAACCGCCTTTAATTTAGGTATTGATCGTTTCTCTATGTGGATGAAACGTTTTGGATTTGGTATGCCTACAGGTATTGAAATTCAAGAAGAAGCCACAGCCAATATGCCGAGTAAAGAGTGGAAACAAAAACGTTATAAAAGACCTTGGGTACAAGGCGATACAATCTCAGTAGGTATTGGTCAGGGTTATTGGACAGCGACACCATTACAAGTAGCAAAAGCGACCTCTATTGTAGTCAATAACGGTAAAATTCATACACCACATTTAATGAAATCAGTTGAAGGTGCCACCATTGAGCCCTATCAAGACCCACTTTTATATGAAGATATTACCGATCCTAAACAAGCTTATTGGGACGCAGCTAAGCGAGGTATGTTCAATGTGGTGAATTCAGGTGCGGGGACTGGACGAAAAGCCTTTATCGGCACGAATTACCATGTAGCAGGGAAATCCGGTACTGCGCAGGTTTTCAGCTTAAAAGAAAACCAAAAATATAATGCTGCAGGATTGAAAAAAGAATTGCATGACCATGCTTGGTTCACTGCTTATGCACCTTATGAAGATCCCAAATTAGTTGTCACCATTATTTTAGAAAATGCGGGCGGTGGTTCAAGTAATGCGGCACCAATTGCAAGACAAATTATGGATTTCTATTTAAATAAACGTTTACCTCAGATTGAACATCAACAAAATACAGAAGAAAAGGCAGTCCAACAACCTGACTTACAAATGCCCCCACTAGAATCTCAACCAGGTGAGAATGAATAATGGAAGAAAAAATCCCTCTATGTTTACGATTATGGCAACGCTTACATATTGATTTCTTATTATTTATTGGTTTAGCTGCCATTACAGCCTATGGTATGCTTGTGCTTTATAGTGCATCAGGCGCCAGTGAAGTCATGTTCCAAAACCGTATCATTCAGGTCACATTAGGTTTTGCTGTCATGATGATTATGGCACAGCTTCCCCCTAAATTTTATCAGCGTCTCTCCCCTTATTTATATTTGGTTGGTTTTATTATGCTGATTTTAGTTGATGCCTTCGGTACAACCAGTAAAGGAGCACAGCGTTGGTTAGATCTTGGTTTTATTCGCTTTCAGCCGTCTGAAATTGTCAAACTCGCAGTGCCATTAATGGTGGCGGTGTATTTAGGTAATCGCCCATTACCCCCTAAAATGAGCGAAACCTTTATTGCTATCGCTATGATTATGGTGCCAACTTTACTTGTGGCTATTCAACCTGACTTGGGTACATCAATTCTGGTTAGTGCATCGGGCTTATTCGTGGTATTCTTAGCAGGAATGAGTTGGTGGCTTATTCTTGCTGCAGTAGTTGGCTTAGCGGCATTTATTCCTATCATGTGGATGTATTTAATGCATGACTACCAACGCATGCGTGTATTAACCTTACTTGACCCAGAGAAAGATCCTCTTGGGGCGGGTTATCATATTTTGCAATCCAAAATTGCTATCGGTTCAGGCGGTATATCTGGCAAAGGATGGATGCAAGGGACACAATCCCAATTAGAATTTTTGCCTGAACCACACACTGATTTTATTTTTGCCGTGATGAGTGAAGAACATGGAATGGTCGGTTTTCTTATTCTGATGGCAATTTATTTGTTTATTATTATCCGTGGCTTAATAATTGCGGTAAATGCAGAAACCTCTTTCGGGCGTATTCTTGCTGGTGCTACCACACTGATATTCTTCGTTTATGTTTTCGTAAATATTGGTATGGTGAGCGGTATTTTGCCCGTGGTTGGTGTGCCTTTGCCTCTTTTTAGCTATGGGGGCACCTCTTATGTCGCTATCATGGCGAGCTTTGGTTTAGTGATGTCCATTCATACTCACAAACCTCGCTTTATGAAAGGGAACTAATTTCCTTTTTGGCTTTCTTATAGGAATACAGCAATAATATTGACAGTAATAAGTATGAAATTAAAAAACATCTTAAAAACGACCGCACTTTTCACATTAATTATGGGATTTAGTTTATCTAGCTTTGCTGATACCCAAAAAATGTATGGCATCCAAGGGGATTCTTTATCTATAAAAACAACTATTCCTACACCACAAAGTTATGAAGTAAACGGCAAAACTTATACTACACAAGGAGATGAATCAAAAAACTATTCAAAAGAAGGCGCCGCAAGTTATTATCACAATAAATTTAATGGAAGAAAAACAGCCAATGGTGAACGCTACGATTCATCACTTTTCACAGCTGCACATAAAACATTGCCTTTAAACTCTTATGCGGTTGTCACAAACTTACACAATAATCGTAAAGTGATTGTACGGATTAATGATCGAGGTCCGTTTAGTGAGAAACGTATCATCGACTTATCGCATTCTGCAGCTAAAGAATTGGGGATTATTGCTCGTGGAACGGGACATGTTAGAATTGAAGCCTTACATGTAGATAATCAAGGTCAAATTTCAGGTGCAGGAGCTAAAACACTCGCTAAGCATGCTAAAACGCAAGAAGCCAGTGATCGTTTAGCCATCAATAAAAATAGCGAAAAAAAAAATCAGAACTCAGACAGCACAAGCGATGCAAAAACTGTCTTCAAGCTAAAACTACTCGCGCTGTCGTCAAAAAATCAAGCAGAAAGCATCATCACAAAGCTCGCATTAGATGACATAAAAACCGAAATTAACCAAAATGGACGAAACTACGAAATCCATTTTGGTCCAATTGTGGATCAAGCGGATATTAATCAATTAAAAACAAAATTACAAAAAACGATCAATGGGCAACCCGTTATCGTTTATACTTATAAAAACCAATAAGCTATTAAAGGAAATGCTATGTTAAAACAATCTGCAAAATTGAAAAAAATTGTACTCTGCTCGGGATTAATGGCTGCATCAACATTTGCTGCCGCTGAAGATATTCAATACGGTATCGCAGTACCGGAAGTGAATGCACAAACTTATGTTTTAATGGATTACAATTCTGGTGCAGTACTTGCATCACTTAACCCAGACCAACACCAATACCCTGCTTCATTAACAAAAATGATGACTAGCTACGTGGTTGGTGCGGCATTAAAACAAGGTAAAATCCACAATGAAGATATGGTGACGATTAGCGAAACCGCTTGGGGTAGAAATTTCCCTGATTCGTCAAAAATGTTCTTAAATTTAAATCAACAAGTGTCTGTAGGTGATTTAAACAAAGGGATTATCATTGTTTCTGGTAATGACGCTTGTGTGGCAGTGGCTGAACATATTTCGGGCACAGTAGCTAACTTCGTTGATACCATGAATAAATACGTTCAACAATTTGGCTTAAAAAATACTAACTTCACCACACCACATGGTTTAGATGATCCAAACCAATATTCGACTGCACGTGATATGGCGATTATTGGTGCGCATATTATTCGTGATTTACCGGAAGAATATAAAATCTACGCAGAAAAAGACTTTACTTTCAACAAAATCAAACAACCTAACCGTAATGGCTTATTATGGGATAAAACCATTAACGTGGATGGTATGAAAACCGGTCACACAAGCCAAGCAGGTTATAACCTTGTCGCATCAGCAACAAGTCCAAACAATATGCGTTTAATTTCTGTTGTAATGGGTGTACCAACCTATAAAGGTCGTGAAGTAGAAAGTAAAAAACTCTTACAATGGGGTTTTGCTAACTTTGAAACCTTAAAAACTCAAAAAGCAGGTGAAGAAATTTCAAAACAATCTGTTTACTACGGTGATAAAGGTGACGTTAAACTTGGTGTCTTAGAAGATGGCTTTATCACTGTGCCAAAAGGTAAACAAACTGACTTAAAAGCACGTTATGAATTAGATAACAAATACTTACAAGCACCTTTAGCAAAAGGCCAAGTGGTAGGTAAAATCGTTTATCAATTAGACGGCAAAGATGTCGCTACCGTAAATCTTCAAGCATTAGAAGATGTACAAGAAGGCGGTTTCTTAGGTAAAGGTTGGGACTGGTTAGTATTAACAGTTAAAGGATTATTTGACTAAACACCTTGAAAATTAACCGCACTTCCCCATTTATATCACATCAATAAATCCGTAAGGTGTATGAATTTAACTGATTCACGCACCTTATTCTTAAATTAAGGAAACAACATGGCAACCGAAAACGATTATGAAAAACTAAAAGAAGTAATGGAATTCCCTGCTGCAATGACATTTAAAGTCGCAGGTGTTAACCGTGAAGGTTTAGCGCAAGACATCGTAGCAGTGATACAAAAATATTTACCGGGTGATTATATTCCAAAGGAAAAATGCAGTAGTAAAGGCACTTATAATTCAGTTTCGATTGATATCGTCGCGCAAAACTTTGAGCAAGTAGAAACACTTTACAAAGAACTTGCAAAAGTTGAAGGCGTCAAAATGGTTCTCTAAGATGAACAAGACTGATTTAATTGTCCGTCAATTAGGATTACAAGATTATCAGGAAATCTGGCATAAAA